>JAKQPY010000025.1:0-3676 GCA_029564465.1 Bacteroidota bacterium
AGGTAACATATACTTTCACACTGTTCCGGTGTGCCACCGAAATTACTCCGGCCAGTTCAGCAGGGCTGAAGTTTGAGGCGCGGCCACGGGCATTAAAATGCTTTAACCCGAGATACACCGCATTGGCACCACCGGCAAGTGAAGCAAAAAACGCCTCGGTATTTCCGGCCGGCAGCAGCAGTTCGGGTTTGCGGTTTTTCATGGGGTAAAAATACTAAATATGTGCGATTAATTGTTGACATGCTGATGTGCTGATTTTGTTTCTTCTCGCAGACCTGAAGAAGGTGGATTCCACGCAAAGCTGCTAAGTTGCAAGGGGGAATACAGAATTCAGCATGTTGGAAGTTTCGTTTCACCCGAGTCTTTTGCGAGTGACTCGGGTGGTGAGAAAAATCGAATACAAATTAGATTAAGTAATTATGAGGATAAAAATCCACAAAAATTATAATATATGAGGACAGTAATCCCCGAAAATTATGTATATTTGCAGAAACAGAACAGCAATGATTGAAAGAAGCTTAGAAGCAAACATAAGAAAAGCACTGTTTAAGGGTAAAGCCATTGTGTTACTGGGGCCACGACAGAGCGGAAAAACAACATTAGTTAAAAAGATTGTCAATGATTTTGAAGATCGTGCAATAACTTTGGATGCCGATGATCCCACGGTGCAGCAACTGCTTATCAGACCCAATACCATGCAACTCAAACAAATCATCGGGAATAAATCTGTTGTATTTATTGATGAAGCGCAACGAATTAAAGATATCGGAATTACATCAAAAATAATCGTTGATCAATTCAGCGGGTTACAACTGATTTTAAGTGGTTCTTCGGCTTTCGATTTGAACCAGCAAACCAACGAACCGCTCACCGGAAGAAAAATCAGTTTTTATCTCTATCCGGTTTCATGGCAAGAATGGCAGAATCACACAGGTTATTTACAGGCTGATCAGGATATTGAGAACCGTTTGGTTTATGGGTTTTACCCCGACATTTTAAATTCGGCGGACGATTCGAAAATCTTACTGCGTGAACTCACTGATAGCTACTTGTACAAAGACATTCTCATGTTTGGAAATATTAAAAAACCAGAGGATATCCGAAAATTGCTTCAAGCATTGGCATTTCAGGTAGGAAGCGAAGTTTCGTTGCGCGAGTTAGGCGAAATTGTTGGTTTGGATCCCAAAACAATTGACCGATACATATCGATACTCGAAAAAGCATACGTTATTTTCAAACTGAACCCGTTGAGCAGAAACCTTCGAAACGAGATAAAAACCAACCGGAAAATATACTTCTACGACAATGGCATACGCAATGCAATAATCGGACAGTTGCAACCTGTGTCAATCCGTCAGGACATTGGGCAACTCTGGGAGAATTTCATCATTAGCGAAAGGGTTAAATTTTTAAGTTATAATACCCAATTTGCCAACAACTACTTTTGGAGAACTGCGCAGCAACAAGAAATAGATTACATTGAAGAAATTGATGGAAAATTCAATGCGTATGAAATCAAGTGGAACTCCAAAAAACAAAGTTTATTTTCAAAAACATTTACAAATACCTACAAGCCGGACGCCTGTACCGTAATAAACCGGCAAAACTTCAAGGCATTTTTAAGCAACTCATGATATCTTGAACTGTTGAACTCGGAACACGCATAATAATCGAAATATCTCGATTAATTGTTAAAGATCGTTGATGCATCGGGATTGTACAATACGCTTTTATCCGTGTCCTTTGCAAGTGAATTGATAGGGTGGCGAATGAACCGGAGCAGGAGGGAAGCATCACGATATTAGAAGCAATTTAATTTCGGACACACCGCACATAGAACCCCCATTGTTTGTTCACGGGGTTCCGGTACACCGAGGGGTCATCGTAATATATGGCGCGTACCCAAGCCGAAGGCTGGCCGCTTTCGGTTGCCGACCAAAGGTATGTGTGCCCCCCTATGGCTATTGAATTGCCCCATTGGTCTCTCTGACCACCGGGCAGGATGTTGAAACCCGAAGAATTAAAGCTGCTGTGGTTGATTAAATTATCATCTGCCCAAAGGGGTGCATTACCGGCAAGTGCACTTCCGGCATCGTTACCCCGAAACCATTGCAGGTCCCATTCCGGGTCGCCATAGGGATAGGTGGCATCCACTTCACCTTCGAGTTGTTTCCATTCATCATCGCCGGGTACATGCCAGCCTTTGGGGCAGATACCCTGCAAACCACTGGGGTTGGTACTGCTGCCCACATATCCGTCCATGGCGGCCCACCAATTATATATTACCCCATACAGCGCGTAATTTTCATGTGCTTTGGCGAGTTCTACATCGCTGCCATTATATCCATATACCCCATAAGCCCGTTGAATCCATGAGCCAAGCGATTGAAATTCGGCATCGGTATGCACCAACGGTAAATAGGCCATATTCTCTGCCATCCAGCACTGAGAGCCGATCTGAACCGTTTGGTAGGTGTTTGCATCGCGGTTATCGGCAAAAGTACATCCACACGCAAACGATGTTTCCTGTGTGAGCATTATGGGTTCTGAGTGGCCACAGTGGTTGCCAGCCCAAATGAAAATTGAGTATTCGGTACCACAGTATAAATTATCGCATACAAGGCTTGTTGTATTGCCAATATCGGTTGCTGTTTCGAAGTTATCGGTAAAATTCCAGTAATACGCTGTTGCGCCATCCACGGCTGTCCAGTTCCACGTAATCTGATTGAGCTCCGGAGTTAATTCACCGATTTCGGGTACACCGGGAGCTGATGTGTTTATATTGAAAGTATAATCGAAGCTTTCGGTTGGTGCATCGGTGATAACATTATAATCGCCATGTACAAATCCTGTGTACATAAGTTGGTTGCCAATAGAATACGTAAAATTTGATTTTACCGATTTTGAATGTATTCCGGTTTCTTGAAATTCATCCGGTCCATTGTAGGTTAACGATACCGTGTTTCGGTTGTTACCGGATGTTTGTATCAGGTGAATATTTTCTGAATATTCCGAGGAGCTGATTTTCAGAATATAATGATTACTTTGTGCTGCACAAAAATCAAAACTGTGTTTCCCGGGTTTTAGAAAAACCGTTGTGGATGCAAGCAGTCTGCCGGTAATATCAAATATACCGACAAATAAATTGTCGTGTTTTACAGTATTTACTACAAAGCAGGTTTGTGATTCAAATGGATTGGGATAGCAGAATACCTCAAATGGTTTTTTTGGAAGATTTTGCAAGGGTTCAATGGCAGTAAAATCGAAATTTATGGTGGTATCGTTCCAATACAATGTGGTATCGCAAGCTGCTGTGATGTTTTGAATAAAAACACTGTCGAGAGCTGCATATTCGCAGGAATGATTTGCTGTAAATGAGAATGAAATCTGTTGCGCAGGAAGGTTGGAGCATAAAAGCAATAAGCTGATTCCGGCAATTTGCAACGATAGAAATTTTGTGAGTTTTGATAGCCTTAGCGCAGTCATATATAATTACGTAAAAATTGGTTGCACAAAAGTAGGAATTTTACCCACAAAAAAAAAGCCCTTCAAATTCATGAAGGGCTTTTAAGAAATCCGGCAGCGACCTACTCTTCCGCTTGAATGCAGTACCATCGGCGCAGGCGGGCTTAACTACTCTGTTCGGGATGGGAAGAGGTGTTGCCCCGCCGCCATA
>JAKQPY010000033.1:0-1416 GCA_029564465.1 Bacteroidota bacterium
CGGTAATGTCATTGCCGATTCTGAGTCTGATCCGCGCCTGATGAAAAACCATCGCCAGCGACCGGAAATCAAGCAGGCTTTGAGGGGTAATGTGGCGCATTCTCAACGTTTTAGCACAACGGTTGAAGAAAATATGCTGTATGTCGCTTCACCGCTGGTTCAAGATGGACAGACTGTAGCAGTCGTGCGTACGAGCATTTATTTGAGCCATTTGAACGATATTTTCAAGCAAATTCTCAATCGAATTATCAAAATTGCTATACTTATAATTATAATCGCGTTGAGCGCGGCTTTCCTGCTGGCGCGTTATTATTCCAAACCGGTCAATCAATTGGTCACAGCCGCTCGTCAGATTGCACAGGGTAAATTTGAAACCCGCGTTAATATTCAGACCAGTGATGAATTTGCCGAACTGGCTGATAGTTTTAATGCGATGGCGATTGAGATTAATCGCCTGCTGGCGGATGTTGCCCGACAACGTGATGAATTGCAAACAATCGTTACGGCGGTGCCTTCTGGTTTACTTGTACTGACTGCCGATGGGCGGGTGGCATTTTATAATCGTGAATTTCAAAAAATTACTGAACGGGAGGAACTACAGGACAGGTTCTACTGGGAAATTTTACGTGAGCCGCAGTTTACCGAGTTTATCAAAGATATACAAGCAAGTCGGGCTAATCGCACCCAGGAAATAGTTATAAATAATAAAACCTATTTGTGTAGTGCTGAGGTGGAGACATCCAGCGCTGAAATCGTTCTGATATTTTCTGATATTTCAGAACTGAAATCCGTTCAACAAATGAAGCGTGGCTTCGTGGTCAATGTCTCGCACGAATTGCGCACGCCATTGACAGCCATCAAAGGCTTTGTCGAGACGCTTCAGGAAGAAACAACCGGCAACGAGCATCGCTACCTCACAATTATCGCGCGGCATACCGATCGCTTGATCAATATTGTCAATGACTTGCTGACGCTGGCGGAAATTGAAGAAAAAAATCAGCTGGAATATGAGACTATTAGTTTATCGAATTTGATTAACGATACTGTTAAAATTTTTGAAGAACGCCTGCAAGCGAAAAATCTAAAAATGGTAGTCGAAATCGCAGATGGCTTGACAACGATTAAAGTTGATCCGTTCAAATTTCAGCAGGTTTTAATTAATCTTCTGGATAATGCCATAAAATATACCGAGCAGGGACAAATCACTATTCGAGTGCAAAAGAAGGCAGACCAGGTCCAAATTGTTATTCAGGATACCGGTTGCGGCATTCCGCCGGAACATCTGCCACGGCTTTTCGAGCGGTTTTACGTAGTGGATAAAGCCCGCTCGCGTCAGATGGGCGGAACCGGTTTGGGATTAGCAATTGCCAGACATATTGTTTTACTTCATAATGGTACGATCGAAGTCGAGAGTCA
>JAKQPY010000043.1:0-26263 GCA_029564465.1 Bacteroidota bacterium
GGAGATTGAAGGAATTATTCAGAACGATCCTTCGTTATTGCTTGAAACCCCGAAAATCGGGCGAAAACTTCCGGTGGTTCTCAGTCTCGACGAGATTGATGCCATGATACGTGCCATTGATGTGTCGAAGCCTTTAGGCCATCGTAACCGGGCGATGCTCGAAACGCTATACAGTTGTGGTTTGAGGGTGAGCGAACTGGTTAACCTGAAAATTTCGAATTGTTATTTTAACGAAGATTTCATTCGGGTTACCGGTAAGGGCAGTAAGGAGCGTCTTATACCTATAAGTCCCAGGGCTAAAAACGAAATCGGGTATTATTTTACTTCGTATCGAAATCATATTTCGCCGGCCAAAGGTCACGAAGACTTTGTTTTTTTAAATATTCGAGGCAAAAAACTTACCCGTGTGATGGTTTTTACTATTATTAAAGATTTAACCGCCATTTGTGGAATTGCGAAAACAGTGAGTCCCCATACATTCCGGCATTCATTTGCCACCCACCTTATCGAAGGGGGAGCCGATTTAAGGGCAGTGCAGGAAATGCTCGGTCATGAGTCGATTCTCACTACCGAAATATATACTCATATTGACAGAGAATACCTGCGCGAGGCGATTATTCAGTTCCACCCGCGTTCGTAATCAGGTATTATCGCAGTAACCTTACGATTCCTGATTTTTCGTGTTTGATTCCGATTACATCACGGAATTCAACATACCAGAAATACATGCCCATAGGCAGGTACTTGTCACCTTCAATTCTAGAACCACGTGTTCCGTCCCAACTACCTGCAACGCAAGAATTGCAGGCGGCATCGGGAACATGGGCTTCGGTGTCGAACACAAGCTGTCCCCAGCGATCGTAAACTTTCATGATGAAGGAATTCGGATCAATCATGTTCCCACACACCCTGAAACAATCATTTATACCGTCACCATTGGGAGTAAATGCATCCGGAGCATATAAAGTGACCTCACCGGCAATCATTACTGTTCGGTAAACCATATCAGCACAGTTGTTTATGCTTTTGGCAATCAGTTTTACCTGATATTCGCCCGGGGCATCAAAGTAATGCTGCGGATTGGTGATATACACCGTGGAATCACCGTCGCCATAGTACCAGTAATAATAGCTTGCATCGGTGCTGTAGTTGGTGAAGCTGACCAGCGGATGCAGAATCGAGGCCTCTTCGGGTGTAGCAATAAAGCTGGCGGTCGGATTGATAAATACTTCAACAGCAGCATCTTGGGTGACAATGTTTTTACATCCAAATGGACTGGTCACAGTAAGCGAAACGGTATAGATACCTGGGTCGCGGAAAGCATGTGTCGGATTTTGAACTTCGGCAAAATGCCCGTCACCAAAATTCCAGAAAAATGTATTTTCACCGGCTTCATTGCTTTCAGTAAAAGTGAGCGGAACACCCGAGCACCCGCTTTCGGGTTGAATCGTGAATTCGTTTTCGGGGGTGGGCATCACATAGATTGTAATTGAATCGTTCACATTAGGTGTCTCGCAATTATCGTCGAGGTTGATGTAATACGTTGTTGTTTCGATAGGGAATACCTTGAAGGGGGAGGGAACTGTCTGTCCATCTTCGAGAGTGAGTGTGTATGGTCCGCCATTTCCACCCACTGAGTTCACATAGATGAGTGTGGAATCACCAACACAAAGAGTGTCCTGATTACAGGTGATACTCGAAATCTCAAGACCCGGCAGAACATTTACCGTAACTGCCGAATTGCCGGTACATCCGTTCTCGTCGGTAACCGTAAGGGAATAGGTAGTGGTTTCAACCGGACTGACATGGAACAGATGTTGATTCCAGCTACTACCATCACTGCCATTCCAGTTGAATGATGTGTAACCGGTGCCTCCTGCCGATTGTGCACTCACTGTGGCTGTTCCTCCGATGCAGATAGTTGGAGCAGGAGTTGCCTGAACCACCAGTGGTGTTGGTTGTGTGATGCTAACTGTACGTTCGATACGGCAATTAAACGCATCAGTAACGGTAACTGTGTAGGTACCTGCTGAATTTGTCATTTGATTTGTGGTTGAATTGTCGGGCCACAGATAGGAGTAAGGCGGAGTACCCCCGCTGACCTGAACACTGGCTATTCCATCGGCAATACCGTTGCAACTTGCTTCGGTGGCCGAAATTACGGCATGCAATGCACTGGGTTCGGTAATTACAAAATGCGTTTGAAAATTACATCCGATATCATCGGTTACCGTCAAGGTATAAATACCAGAACACAAGTCGGTGAGTATATGATTTGGAGAACCCCATGAGTATGAATATGGCGGAATCCCACCCTGAATGGTGATTTCTGATCGTCCATTGCATTCCGAATTACATTTTACATGCTCAAGGCTTAATTGGTGTGTCATTGTAGGACTTACTGCAATATCTATATTGCGTACCGGTGTCTGACAGTTGTGTGCGTCGGTTACATACACCTGATAACCAATACTGTCGTGTGGGGTAATCTGAAAACTTGATAACCCGGGCAAAAATCCGGATCCGCTGCTCCACTGATACACGTAAGGTAATGTACCACCCATTGCCTGAGCTGAAATAATTATCGAAGTGTTTTCGCAGATAGCCAGACTGGGAGAAACTGCCAACTGAAGTAATGCGGGCTGGGTAATACTGAATTGCTCAAACAAGGTGCAGCCATTGCTATCCGAAATAGTTACGGTGTATATCCCAGCAGCCATATTATCGTGGTGCTGTCCCACAAAGCCATCGCTCCAGAAATAAGAGTAAGGTGGTGTACCATCGCTTGCGGTTGCTTCTGCCCAGGCTGTCTGATTCCCGAAACAATCGACATTTTGATATGCCGTGTCAAAAACAAGTTGGGTAGGCTCAGTTATGTCGAAAACATGCGAAAATGAACATCCGTTCTGATCGTTGACGGTTATCACATATTGCCCTGCGCACAAATGGTTCATCATATTGGTTGAACTGCCCCAATGGTACTCGTAGGGAGGTGTACCACCCGAAACAGTAACCTGAGCCCATCCGTTGCACGATTGAAAACAGGGGTCATCTGCAAATTCCGAGACATAAGATAGAACAGGCGGAATGTAAATTTGAATGGTAGAGTCAACCACTACATTGAGTTCAGTTATTTGTAATGTTACATTATGGAATCCGGGAATATCCCATCGAACCTGATAAGGTCCCCATCCCGTTCCACTGATGATTTCACCGCCATCGAAATCCCAGTCGTAAGTAGCCCAGTTGAAACCATTTCCCAAATAGGTTACTACTGCGGTATCTCCATAGCACAAGGTTGGGGTGATATAGAAATCGGTTGTCGGTATGTGGAAATAGGTAATATGCACCGAGTCGCTGGCAACACAGTTGGGTGCCAGACTGGTTTCAGTCCATAAATAGGTGTAGGTTCCAAAGTCGTTGACTGTAGCTGTGGTGTGTGCGTTTGTCGGAGCCCCGATGGTAACTGTACCCGGACCGCTCCCTGCCACATAACTCCACACACCCGTGTTTCCTGCAGCGATGTTGGCATCGAGGGGGGCAGTAAATCCGGTAACTTCAAAGTCGTCAGCGATATCGGGAACCGGGGGGTTGATTACCGTTACGGTGCTGGTAGCATACACTGTATCACAGGGATATATAATTGTTGCAGTTACAGTACTTGTGGCCATGGGCGATATAGTTACTGAAGTAACATCGGTATGGCCGGTACTCCAGATAATGTCAACTTCGCTGGTTGCTCCCGATTGGTTCAGCGTTAGGTTGAAAGTAACCGGATCGCCAACACATACCGGGCCGGTATTTGTCATGGTCGGGGTAATTCCAAACTGGTCATCAATATATATGGTTTGTGTTGAAGTACTTGTACTGCAAGGACATCCATTCGTGAAGGTAAAAGTAATGGTCTCGGTTCCTTCTGCCATGTTATCGATGATTGCATCGATATAGTAGGTGTAGGTTTGTTGTCCGGCTGGAATCGTAAGATTATTGGGAATGGCATTATAGTCAGTTCCCGGAGTTGCAGTTCCTCCTATTGTCATCTGAATCGGTACCGGTTGGTTGATGTCGGTGTTATCGGTGCGGGTAAATACCAGATAGTTGCTGCAGCCTTCATAAAAATGCAGTGCATTGCCCCAGGCGTTATAGGCCTGCATGGTGTAGCTTTCGCCAGAAGTAAAACTGCCGGCTTTAAGGAATACGGCAGAATCATAGGAACTGTCACCACAATCGCCTACCGCAAGTTTAATGTGATAGGTGGCGCATTGAACAACACTGGCTGTGGCTGTTAAAGTAACCGTGTAGCCGTCGTATTCCAGTTGGGTGCCACTGGTATTGTCATGATAATATTGACTGTTTGTCGAAATGTTGACATTGTCAATAGTAACGGGTATCGAGGTGCTGGGAATAAGCGCTATGTTCACGTTATTGTAATTTCCGCCGCCCGGATTGGGTCCGGATAAGAAAAATGCAAATACATCATTGAAGCCTAAGTTAACAAATTCAGGGTATTCTTCTGAGCCAAAAACATATTGAAATTCAAGTACATTTGATGCCGGAACAAAATCGAATTGCAACACGGTGGCATCGTTAATCGTGTAGCCAGGCATCAGCGATTGTAATTGCGGGTCAGAGCCACTGTTGTTGATTGTGGAAGTACTCCCCATACTATTGGGACCGGGTGCATCGAAAACACTGCCGGTACTCATAATGACCCCTTCTGCGAAATCTAGTCCTGGGGTACCATTGCTGAAATAACCAATTGAGTTGGCCCCGCCCTGAAAAGTCACGTTCATAGCCTGCAGACATCCGGTAACCAAAACATCGGTAACAAGCTGCGAAACAGTGTACGTGGTAGTGTTAATGTTGATTAGTTTCGGAGCTGAAACAAACTCTTGATTTTCGCTGGCGCAGATTTCAATACTTTCCTGTCCGTTGCTGTTTACGATCCAGATGCGGAGCAGAACTTCCCCATTTGTAATCTCGTCGGTAGGATACAGGTTGATTTCGCCCATCCCGTTTCGGAAGAAATCACAACGAATTTCGGTCCATGCTCCTTCTGCCATCCTATAGAATGCCATTCCGAAATCAGCTGTTCCTTCAAATTTAGCTTTGATATTTATTGCCCCTGACTCAGGTACTGTTGCCAGCAAATAACGGTTAAAATTCTGATAATAGCGCTCACAATCAGGCACCGGTAACTCGTTGGAAACTCCTCCCGCCAGTGAATACTGGCTATACACACATTCCTGCTGAATGCTGATGGGTGTCGGGTGCTGAAAATCGGTACTGATGTTTTGTGCTGATACACCAAAGGCGCTTAAGGCGAGTAAGAATAATACTGATAATCTCATAATTGCCGTATTTAGTACAATGACGATTTTATTCTCTTTTCGTTGCTTCAAAGAAGGTAAAGATATTAAATTTTATTCAGTCTTCAAGCGAAACCAGAAAAAACCATGTGGCTCAATGTGCATGCCTTGTCCGTCAATTGTTATAGCATGTTTTAACAGTTCTTCATAATTCAATAATCCTGATAATTCCGGTATTGCTAACCAGGAATTACTTAGGTTATGCACAAAAATCATTGTTTCCTGCAGCCATTTTCTTTGGTAAATAAGTAGCGATGGATGATAATTCATAAATCTGATATCTCCATTACCGAAAACCCTGCAACAATTTCTGACCGAAAGCATTTGTTTCAGATTGTCAAAAATAATTTGGGTTGTAGTTCCATTTTCTCTTGCCTTATTCCGGCATTCTTCAAGGTCTATTTTTCCCCTTACATAGTAACGTGAGTCGTTGTATCCGGTAATTTGCGATTGCGACAGAAAATAGGATTCATCGTTTGGCTTGGCAAACTCGTCGCCATAATAAATCAGCGGTGTACCGGGTAGTGAAAGCATAATTGAAAAAGCCAGCAGAATTTTCATGGGATTATGTTCCATCAATTCCGAGAGCCTTGCCGAAATGCCTTGCCCGAGTCTGAAATCCCATTCCGGTTTTCGGCAGTAATATTCATACAACAGGCTGCGGTCGGCTTCATTTACATACACTTTTTCGAGACTCATTTCATCGTGAAGCCGCAAAAAAGTGAACCATTGACACAAGTCGGGAATGGCTGGTGTTACCGAGGTTTTCAGTATCTCGATCACCGGTTCTGCGCTTTCGGTTGCGAGGGATTTAAAAATCATGGGCATCAGTGGGAAATGGTAGGCGGCCTGACATTCGTCGCCATCGCCCAGGTATTTGACTACTTCGGCAGGAGCCTGACATGCTTCGGCCAGCAAAAGTGTTCCGGGCGATGCAAACTCAAGAGCAGCCCTGAAAAATTTTACAATCAGATGCGTTTCTGGCAGGTTTTCGCAATCGGTGCCTTCGCTTTTCCATAAATACGGGATGGCATCAGCCCTGAACCCATCAACACCCTGTTTTGCCCAGAAAAGAAAATTTCCGGTCATCTCGGCCAGTACCCTCGGGTTTTTATAATTCAGGTCAGGCTGAAATTCAAAAAAACGATGAAAATAATAACCCGAACCGGTGGCTTCCCAATTCGAGGGGCACATACCTTCGAACAACAGTCTGCAATCGGAGTACTCTGTGGCTGTTTCGCTCCAGATGTAATACTCACGGTACGGGTTCTTATTCGATTTCTTTGCTTCTACAAACCAAGGATGCTGGTCCGAAGTGTGATTTATTGCTATATCGAAAATAATCCTGATTCCCAACGAGTGGGCTTTTTCGACAAATGAAGCAAATACGGATTGATCTCCCCCTTTTCCCAACAGGTCACTTCTGATTTTACGATAATTACTTACATCGAAACCTGCATCCTTCATGGGTGATTCAAGTACTGGTAGCAACCACAGGCAGCTAATACCAAGGTCTCTGAAGTAATTTAGTTTTTGTTCCAGTTTGGTGAAATTATCAGCAAATAAATCAACATATAATGCATACACCACCGTGTTTTTGTACCATTGAAGATCGGCCGTGTTGGTCTTATGTGTGTTTATTACTGATAACGATTCAATTTCTTTGAATACTTCATCAAATAGCTGATTATCAGCGTTTCCGTAAAGTTTTACCCACAGTGCGGATAGTTTTTCCCGGCTGGTTTTCATACCTCAAACTTAAATCGAATAAAAGTAAGAATTTTTGAAAGCTTATTTGCATCCAAAAAGAAATAATCGGACATTAATTGCGTTTAATTTTTATAATTTGCTACATGATGAAAAAAAATTTTGTTATGTTAATCTGCTTGCTAACCGCAGGATGGCTGTCAGCGCAGCCATTAACCACAGCACAGGCCGATTCCATTGTTAAAGAGCACAATAAATGGAGGGCAGAGGTTGGTGTTGCCGGCCTGACCTGGTCGGATGAGTTGGCTGCTTCATCACAGAAATGGGTTGATTACCTCGTAAAATCGGGTTGTCGCTTCGAACATTCCGATTCTGATTATGGCGAAAATATTTTCTACCGTTACGACGATGGCAGTTGCCTTGAAGCTGTCCTTTCGTGGGCAGAAGAGAAACCTAATTACAGCGGTTTTCCGGTGGGTGAGAATAACGGAGATTATGGTCACTACACGCAGATAGTTTGGTACAATACACGGCAGGTAGGATGTGCAAAGGCAGAATGCCGCGATGGCAAGCAACTCTGGGTTTGCCAGTATTATCCTGCCGGTAACTGGGTAGGAGAAAAAGCCTACTAAACCGCAGCTTCCGAAATTCTGCGGGTTAATTCGATAAATTGTTCCACACTTAACTGCTCAGCGCGTTTGTCGAGCATCTCGCTTTCGACACATGTAATATTGAAACCCGAAGATTTCAACGCATTTCGCAATGTTTTACGGCGTTGGTTGAAGGCTCCCTTGACTACTTTGAAAAAAAGGATTTCGTTGCAGTTGAGTCCGGTGGTTTGGTTGCGTGTTAACCGGATTACTGCCGATTTTACTTTTGGAGGTGGGTTGAATACATTTTCGTGAACGGTAAACAAATATTCTATATGATACCATGCCTGAAGTAAAACACTGAGAATCCCGTAGGTTTTACTTCCGGGAGGAGCCGCAATACGCTGGGCAACTTCTCTCTGAATCATGCAAACCACTTCGGGAATCTGATCGCGGTTTTCGAGTATCCTGAAAAAAATCTGACTCGAAATATTGTATGGGAAATTGCCAATGATACATGCCGGAAGTGGTAGCAGACGCATGGTTTCTGCCTTCAGAAAATCTCCATTTACAATAGGAGGGCAGGATGTTCCAAACGTTTCGCGCAATACACCGGCCGCTTCAGTGTCGATTTCAACCAGTGTGAGCTCACATTGCGATTCAATTAGAAAACCCGTCAGGGCACCGGTGCCGGGGCCAATTTCAATCACCGGCAGCTTATTAGGGTTAACCAGACTGCCGGTGATATTGCGGGCTATATTTTTGTCGGTCAGGAAATGCTGCCCCAGCGATTTCTTTGCTCTGATGGGTAATGTCATGCGGCAAAGATAGCAAATATCTATCGGGAAATTAGTTCCGGTCCTTCGCGGTGCATCATAATTACTGCCTGTTTCATAGCCGGAAACTCATCGAACTCGGGAAGATTCGAATCATCAAGTCTGTCGAGGGCGCATTCATCCAATACAATACTGTATCCGTCGGGCAGGTAAAAGAGAATCTCAACCTCCTGACCGCGCAACTTGGCATTTTCGGGCAGATAGTAATAATCGTTGATATTGAAAACCGAATCGTTTACAGAGTACCCGAAGCTAATGTTTCCTGCATATTGGTTGGCATCGGTACGGGTAGCTCCACGACTCGTTTTAACTATTTCGGCATAAGGCAGGCTGTCAGTGGTATAATTCAGGTGAATTTCGATTTCTCCGGCTGGAATAAGATTGTTGTTTACCCTGTACATTTTCATGTTGTTTACATCGTATGAAAATGTCGAAACACCTTCGGGAATGGTTTTGATTGTGTGAATATAAATTCTTTTGGATGTGTCAGAATCCAGCGAAATTTTATTTACCGATTCGCCGGAACCGATAAAATGGGTTGATAGCGAAACCGAAAGGGCAATCATCATGGCCAGACCCGAAATCCAAAGTATCAGCAGGCTTAGGTTCAGAAAGCGACTGGTTTTTATTTTCATCATCATAGTTATTCCTGCGTAAACCAACGAAATTAATGGGATGAAACATACCACCGCCAGCGAGGCAATAAACATCCAAGAAATAGTTGGACTGGTGAACATCTGAAGCATATAGGGAAGGGGAACCATGTCGAACCCGGCAATTTCGCGACTGAAGAAATCCGAACTTGAGGCGAAGAGGCCAAATGCCAGTATGAAAATCAGAAATACGCCGGCTGCAATAAACAAGGCTGCAATGAGTTTCCCGAAAATTCCGAAGAAAACATTGATGGCACCCGCAAAGGTCTTACCTGCTCTTTCGACGCTTTCGCCAACACCTTTCGAGTTCTTCATCTTTTTGAAATGTTCCTTCATGTCGCGATACTCTTCTTTTATCGTATTCTCAATATTTGAAATATTGATGTCCTTACCTTTCATTTCGAGACGGTCGGCTACGGTGGTTGCTTTGGGTACAATCAGCCACAGAATCAGGTAAACCAGTGTCATAAATCCAGCCGAAAACAAAAAGAATATGGCAAATATGATGCGTACCGCAAGTATATTTATACCGGAAAATTCGGCTAACCCGGCGCATACACCGCCCAGAATGCGTGCTTCAGGATCGCGGAATAACTTTTTACGTTTTTTGTTTTCGCTACGATGCGATTCGCTTTTTTCCTCGCTGTCGTCGCCGATAATTTCTTCAACGCGTCCCAGCGTCGAAATGACCTCTTCAACATCAGCAATATTGAGAACCTGCTTCGAGGGGTTTATTTTACCGGAAAATATTTCAGCAATGCGCGATTCAATATCGCTGATAATTTCGTTGCCGGCTTCCTGTTTCGAGAAATAGGCTTTTAGCTCGTCGATATACACCGATAATAATTGAAAAGCGTCTTCGTCGATATTGAATATTAAACCATTCAGATTGATGCTTACAGTCTTTTTCATGGTATTTAGTTGTTTAAAGTTTTTAATTGATGAATTGTTTCTTCGAGTTCACGCCAGGAGGCATCAAGTTCAAGCAAGAAGCTTTCGCCTTCGGGTGTAATAAAGTAGTATTTCCGGGGTGGACCCGAGGTTGATTCCTGCCATTCGTAACCCAGATACCCCGAGTTTTTTAAACGCATCAGCAAAGGGTAGAGCGTTCCTTCAACAACCACCATCTTCGATTGTTTCAGCAGATCGATGAGGTCAGGAACATACGACTTCCGCTGCTTCAGTATTAACAGGATGCAGTACTCAAGTACGCCTTTCCGCATTTGTGCATTGGTTTTTTCGTTTTCCATTTCTATTAATTTTGTAATGCAAAGATATTGTAAAAATTTAGTACCATGCAATACAAGGTATTAAAAATTAACAAAAATTTAACAAATGACAGGGGTGACATTAAATTAAATGACGAATAAAAAAATTGGGTTTATTTTGTTGTGTGAATAAATGATTGTATTTTTAAGCATTAATCTAAAACTACGTATCTATGAAAAAGAACCTGTTTTTCGTTGTGATTGCACTGCTTGCAGTAGCATTCTGTGTAAGCTCATGTGGCAAGAAATCGGAGAATCTCAACAGCATTCCTAAGTCAGCATTTGTTGTGGTAACATGCGATGGCAAAGCATGGAAAGATGCCACAAATCCCGAAGCACTGGCTAATAACGAAGAGTTTCAGGAAGGTCTGAAAGAGTTGGAACAGATGAGTCAAAAGCTGAAAGATCTCGTTGATAAAATTATGAAAGACCCCAATGAATCGGGAATCATGATGGACGAAATGTTGTATGCATTTGCCGATATGGATAAGGAAAATGTGATTGTGGGCGTTATTGCCAGTGTTGATAAAGAAAAACTCGAAGCCAATATCAAGTTAATCAGCGAGGAACTCGAAGTTCCCTTTAAGGCAGAAGAAAAAGACGGAATTAGCTACTTCATGCCCGAAAGCGATATGATTGTTGGCTGGACCAAAACAAAAATGATGGTGTTGGTTTTGGCAGAGGGCTACGATTATGATCTTGAAAAAAGATTTTTTGCCTTGATGAATCAGGATAAAAAAGAATCAATTCTCGAAGACAAAGATTTTAGTGCATTCCTGAAAGAGAGCAAAGATTTCAATATCTGGATCAGCAGCAATGTTGTAAACAGTCTGCCGGATTCCGAAGGAGTTAAGATGGCCGAGAAAATGGTAGGGTTCAATTTTTCGGACAATTACGGACACATACATTTTGATGCTGAAAAGGGTGAATGGACACTCACAGCCAAACTGCGTTTCAACGAAAGTATTCAAAAAGCCGATTGGAACAAGGTTATCGAAAACCTTGACGAGATGGGAGCTTTCGATGGCTTGATGGATGATTTCTTTGGCGGTTACGACGACGAAGAATATGAAATGGATTCTCTGGGGGGTGAATATTCAGACCTTACCGAAGAAGAATGGGCCGAAATTGAAAAACTCATGCAGGAAAGCAAATAAGGAAGGTATTTTATTGTAATGTTAATTCAATTTTCAAAACTTATCCCTTCCCCGTTATTCGAAACCGACTACAGTACTTCGGATGTTTGGGGAAGGGATTTTTCAGTTTCAGGTACCGATAAGGTGTTGATTTCGGCTCCGTCAGGGAAGGGAAAAACCACCCTGCTCAACATTATCATCGGGCGACGGACCGATTATGTGGGAACTGTAATGATTGATGGTCAGAACCCGCTGTATTTTTCAGCAAAAGAACGAAGCGTTTTACTGAGCCGGAAAATATCGGTTGTTCATCAGGGCTTATCCTTGTTCGACGAACTGAGCCTTGAGCAAAACATCCAGCTAAAAAACAGGATTACTTCTTTTAAAAGCCACTCCGAAATTGACAAAATGCTAGTCAGGTTGGGGCTTGAACAGCAACGAAGACAAAAAGTAAAGACCTTGTCATACGGACAGAAGCAACGGTTGGCCATCATCAGGGCCTTATGCCAGCCCTTCGGTTTTATTTTGCTTGATGAGCCGTTCAGTCACCTCGACGACTACAACGCTGTTGCTGCATGGCAACTAATTACCGAAGAGGTTGCAGCGCATGGAGCCGGGGTAATATTGACCAGTCTCGGAAACAATCATCAAATTCCTTTCGACACCATATATAATTTATAATTCATGAGAAATAAATTTTCTAAAGTATTTTTCAGGTTGAGATCAGGAGTCCTGTTATCAGAGTCTTGCCTTGCACAACCACCGATACCTCCGGCATTATGATCTGGAAAGTCTTTAAAGCAGAAATTAGTATCTGGCAACTGGCTGCTGCGTTTATCGGAGCTTTTTTCGGTTTGGTAATTATGCTGGTTGCTGCCGGCTTTTATTTTGATGTTAAAAGTGTTTTTTCCGATAATGAAGGGTTCTGGAAAGAAGAATATATCATCATCAGTAAACGAATTACCAGCGACGAAACCCTACAGCAGATTGATAATCAAAAACGCGATAAACCTTCGTTTTCGAAAACTGAAATAGATGAGCTTACAAAGCAAAAATTTGTGAAGGATGTAACCCCATTTACCAATTGCAGCTTTGGGGTGGCTGCTTTTACCGATAAGGACAGCCCACTGGCCGGTTTTTATACCGATTTGTTTTTTGAGGCAGTTCCGGCGGCTTATATTGATGTGAATTATCATAACTGGGCGTGGAAAGAAGGCGATACTTTTATTCCGGTAATTTTGCCCAAAACCTATCTGAATCTGTATAATTTTGGATTTGCCACCTCTCAAAATCTGCCACAGGTGAGCGAAAAATCGGCATCGTTGGTTAAATTCAATGTTGTTGTTCATGGAAAAGGGAAGCGCCAAAAATTTGAAGCACGCATTGTGGGCTTCAGCGACAGAATTAACACACTGCTTGTACCTCAGGAGTTTATTGAATGGGGAAATGGCAAATATGGCAGCGATACCTTACCTGAGCCAAGCCGTTTGATCGTGGTGGCCAGCGACCCGTCTGATGCCGGTATGTTTCGTTTTTTTGAAGAGAAGAATTATGATGTCAACAAAAGCGAGCTCAGTAACAGCAAAGCACTGATGTTTTTAAGAATTATCATAACATTGGTTGTTGGAATTGGTTTAATCATAACAGGTCTGGCATTCTGGCTTTTGATAACCAGTGTTATGCTGTTACTTCAGAAAAATAAAGAGAACATTATAAAACTCGGTTTATTGGGTTATAATAATCAAACCATTGCTATGCCCTACCTGGTTTTGGTGCTGGTTTTGGTGCTGGTAATTAACCTCCTGGCATTTGTTCCCCTGATTTTCATCCGGAATTTTTACATGAGCAAAATTCTGATTTTAGGTTATGAGGCATCTGCTGCTTACAATACGGCTGTTCCACTCACAGCACTGGCAATGATGGTTGTATTACTTCTGGTTTGCTTTGCGAATATCTGGCTTCGAATTAACAGTTTTCTGCGCTAAACTAAATACAGGGAATATATAGGTCTTTACGTGGATTCAATAAAAACACGGCATGGTGATTTTTGTTGCATATATATTTTAATTCCCGGGCTCCGAACAGGTGTTCGCTGATAAAAGATGATTTTCCGAGTAAAAGCACCGAAACCAACATCTTATGCTGCACTGCATAATTCATGGCTTTACTTTCGATATTAAAAATACTGCCTTTAATTTGGTTATGCCGAAATTTAATATTGAGTTGCTGAAACATTTTATTGGTGAAAAGAATATTGTTTTGTAATTCGTCATTCTTCTCGGGAGTGATAATTTCGACCTCGCGGTGCAGGTGTTTCGACAGAAAGATTCCCCAGGCAACTTTTTCTTTCATTTGTTTCTGGAAATTCAATGGGAAGGCAATGTTCCCAAGGCTTGCGGGGTTGGGTGTGCGTTCGCCGAGAAAAAGAAAAGGAATACGAGAGCGGCGTGCCATTTTAAGTACTGTGGTTCCACTCAGGTATTGTGGATCGTTTTTGCCATGTACACCAACAATCCCGAAAATAACATCTTCTTCTTCGGCTGTGCGGCTTATTAATGTACAGTTGCAGCCTTCTTCAACATAGGTATTTACTTTGGCAGCCCCCGACAATTCAATGGACGCTTTCAGTTCACTGATTTTCTTTTTTGCCCAGAGGTATGCATCGGTATTACCCGACATTATCGCAGTATTATGGTCCACAACGTGAAGTAATATCAACCTGCGACTCATTTCGCGGCATAAAAAAACTGCCCACTCTACAGCCTTGTTCCCGGTAGATGTAAAATCGGTATAAACCAAAATTGGCTGAACTTTTTCTGAATGTTTTTGTTTGTCCATGGCGCGAAAATACTATTTTTATAACCGAATTAAAAATATTTACGAGATGGCTTTTACGCGAAATGTGATTGACGATAAAGTGTTGAAAATCACCAATGATGTGTCTTGGGTTGGAATTCTCGATTCCGAAATTACAAGCTTCGATATTGTAATGGAAACCGAATTTGGAACTACCTATAATTCCTATTTTATCGATGCGGATAAAAAAGTATTGGTCGAAACTGCCAAGGAAAAATTCTTTGAAACATATCTGTTAAAAATACAAGAAGTTACGAACCCGGCAGATATTGATTATATTGTGCTGAATCACACCGAACCCGACCACTCGGGAAGTCTGGTGCATTTGCTGAAACTGGCCCCGAAAGCTGTTGTTGTTGGGAGTGGACAAGCGATTAAATATCTTGATGACATTGTTGGACATCCGTTTAAAAGTTTGATTGTAAAAGATGGCGATACACTCGATTTGGGCAATAAAACACTGAAATTTATCGGAGCCCCGAACCTGCATTGGCCCGACAGTATGTACACATACCTTGTTGAAGACCGAATGCTTTTCACCTGCGATTCGTTTGGCGCACATTATTGCGATAAAGCCATGTTCGATGACTTGACCGGACCCTACGATGCCGCTTTTCGTTATTATTTCGATGTGATTCTTAAACCGTTTAGTCGTTTTATGCTTAAGGCTATCGAAAAGATAGAAGACCTGCCCATCGAAATTATTGCTCCGGGACATGGCCCGATTCTGCGTTCTTCGTGGAAAGAAAAAGTTGAACTGTCGAAGCGCATATCCGAAGAGTATATCGCCGAAAATACGCGCACTACCAAAAAAGTGTTGATTGCTTATGTTTCGGCTTATGGATATACTGCCGAAATGGCCGGATTTATTGCCGAAGGAATTCGGTTGGTGGGTAATGTGGATGTTGAGCTACTCGATATCGAAAAAATTCAGTTGGGCGAACTCGATTCGAAACTGGTGGGCGCCGATGCACTGATGCTGGGATGTCCAACCCTGAACCAAAACATATTACTGCCGGTATATAAACTTTTTGCACTGATTAACCCCTTGCGCGACAGGGGCAAACCGGCGGCTGCCTTTGGCTCGTACGGATGGAGCGGCGAAGGTTCTCTCATAATCGACGGGATGTTGAAAAGCCTGAAACTAAATGTGGTTCTCGATCCCAAACCTATGAAGTTCAGACCCGGTAGCCGAAACAGCCACGAGTTAATTGACTACGGCAGACAATTTGCCGAAAAAATACAGGCATAAAAGCTTATTGCAGTTTAATGCTACGCTTGAGTATTTCTAAACTCAGCGGGCCTTCGTTGAAAATTAAATCGAGAACAGACAGGTTCTCAACAAATCCGAATTTGTCCGAAAATACCTGATAATAGGTTTGTGCAACAAAGCCGTTGTCTTCTTTTTGCTGTTGCGACTTTGGATTGATGCCATAGCGGAAATCTGTCGTATCAGGGATTGTTTTCTGAAAGCTTTCGGTCCGTTCAAATATTCTTTCGATTCCAACGATTTCATTACAGGTGAGAATTATTTTATGGTTCAAATCGAAAAGGAATTTTTCTTTTTTTTCGAAAAACACGGCAAAGTCATCCATGTAAAAATCGTAATATGCTGATTTGCGATATGCCGATTTAATTGCCTGATAATGTTCGCGTTGCCAGGCAGAGCTGTAATCAATGGCCACATCACGAATGCAACGACTGTTTTCGTTTTTAACAATGGGTATGCTCAGACTGATTACACCGTTACCGCTCAATATCTGACAGCGGTTTCGATAGGTTTGCCTGAAATAACTTTCTTCCGATTCAATGATAATATGGCTAAATTCAACAATCTTAGAATAGTATTGTATTGGCGGGAAATAGGCTGTGCTGAGAATGACGGGAACTTGTGCCATTACAGGATTACTTTTCCGATGATATACGATGCGGGCACAAAGCCAAAATGCCGCGAGTCGGTACCATGGTCACGGTCGTCGGACATCACAAAATAATAGTCCGACGAAAAACGGTATTCGGTTACCGGCAGAGCATTAATTTTAATCCCTGCAGTCGAAACCTGCATTGCGTTGCCTTCGTAAACCTCGATAATTTTTCGGAAAGCTGCTGCATTCCTGTAATTAAGCATAATGCTTACTTCGGATCGTGGCACAGCAACGGGTCCAAAATAATCTTTATTCCAATCGAAATATTGATTTTTCGGGAAGTAGCGCATCGAAGCATCTCCTTTAGCCAGACTGAGTGGTCGTATGTTGATTACTCCTTTATTTCTGGCAATTTCGGATGCAGTATTTGCATCACAGGTTATGTTATATGCCTTGTTATTCTGAATTTCCTCGATGTGGTAAATGGTTTTTCCGGCCAACATCTCATCAGGACTCATATTGTCGAGACTGAGCCGGTACTCAAAAAACAGGGGGTGCCCTTCGGGAAGTGCCTTACCGTTGACGACAATGTTTTTATTGTTTATTTCGATAATATCGCCCGGTAAAGCTACTATTCTTCTGATAAGGATATTGCGCCGGTCTATTTTTACATCATTAACTTCAACATCATAAAAAGCAATCAGGTCACCGGGTTCGAGCTTTTCGACTGAAGGTAGCAGGGCATTGTAGAACCGATGAATTCCATTCATTTTTTCAATCACTACAAAATGGCTGTCATCGTCGGGCAGATGATGCATCTTAACCGAAACCGGTTTGTAGAAAATAAACAGAATGAGAACAACTACCGAAAATGCTACTAAAAAAAACTTCAGACGCCTCATGCCTATACCGAATGAATTCTTTTAAGTATACGATTCCATCTGATTTTACCGGTTTCTTTATCCTTCGAGAACCAGATTATTGAAGCTTTTCCAACCACATGGTCTTCGGGCACGAAACCCCAGAACCGGCTATCGGCCGAATTGTGACGATTGTCACCCATCAGCCAGTAATAGTTCATTTTGAATGTGTATTGTTTGGTTTCTTTATCGTTGATAAATATTTTATCGCCTTCAACCCGAAGTTTGTTATGCTCATAATAACCAATGATGCGTTCGTAAGGAGCCAGATTGGATGTGTCGAGGGCAATGGTGGCTCCGGCTTTCGGAATCCATAATGGTCCAAACCAGTCTTCGTTCCAGTGGTATGCAGGATTATGCGGAAAAATCCGATAATACCGTTCTCCTTTTGCCCGTGACGATTTCACAACAGAGGCCACATTGTAAATTCCTTTCACTTTTTCGACGCCAGCCTTGGTCAATGGCATCAAATATTCATTAGAAATGGGCACCCGGTATTTTCGGGCGTCCAGATAGCGAACATATTCCATGCCTTGTTGTGTCTGAGCCAGCACATACATATCTTCGTAGTTTATATCGAACGACTTCAGCACTTCGGCATCGAGTCCCTGATTCATGTTGTAGTTGCCTACGGCATCGTTACGCAGGCTTACGTAATAATTAAACTGTTTGCCTTCGTATTCTTTTTGTTTTTTACCATTAATATACACTTCTCCCTCGCGCACTTCGAGCGAATCGCCGGGCAGGGCTACGCAACGTTTGATATAGTTTTCGCGTTTATCTACCGGTCGCACGATAATATCAACGGTGTCGCAATCCCATAGTTCTTTACGCGCGCGCTTGTAATACTCTTCTTCCGATAGCGGTGTTTTACCGGCATTTACGTCATTCATTTTATCACGCATGGCCAGGTCAAGAATGATACTGTAATAGTCAACCGCCTGATTTTGAACAACCACTGTATCGCCGGTGGGGAAGTTGAATACCACAATGTCGTCGCGCTTAATTTCGCCAAAGCCTGTCAGTCGGCGATATTCAGTTTCAATCCAGGTGGTAAACGAAGGAGTTTTCTTAGTCAGCCACAATGTGTGGTGCATAAATGGGAGCGACAGTGGAGTCATGGGTACGCGGGTACCATAGGCTACTTTACTTACAAACAGATAGTCTCCGATCAACAGGGTTTTTTCCATCGAACTGGTTGGGATGGTGAAGGCTTCGAAAAAGAAAATTCTGATAAATGTTGCGGCAATTACAGCAAAGATAATGGCGTCGACCCATTCCAGGGTTTTGCGCTTGAAAGTACTCATCTTTTTGTCTTTCCGGGGTTTCCAGAATGCCCAGCGAACAAACCTTGTAAGGTAAATGTCGATAATCAGCAATTCACCAATCAGCCACCAATAGTTACCAAGCCAAACAACCCACAATACATATAGTGATGTAACCAATGCAAAACTGAAATAGCGGTTTGTTACAAAATGACCGATTTTGGTGTTTTTGAATTTATTCCAAAACGAATTGCTTTTATCTTTTTTGACCACCGGTTTTTTCTTACTTTTCGATTGTATCATACTATTCAGATATTTAGTAAATCTTTCATTTGATAAATTCCGGTTTTACCGGCAATAAAAGCTGCAGCCCTGATTGCGCCAATGGCAAAACCCTTGCGGTTTTTGGCTGAGTGGCTGATTTCGATTGTATCACAATTGCTTTCCCACATAATTTTATGGTCGCCGGTAACTTCACCTTTACGAAACGAGTAAACTGGCAAATCCGATATATCCTGTGAATTATTTAACACCCATTTAACAAAATGCTTGTTGTTTCCGACCAGCTGATTGGCCAGAACCACCGCAGTTCCGCTGGGTTGATCAAGTTTATGAATATGATGGGTTTCTTCGATACGGGCATTATACCCGTCGCTGACTTCCATCAATTTTGCCAGTTTTTTATTAATTTCGAAAAAAATATTCATCCCAATGCTGAAATTGGAAGCATAAAACAGACACCCTTTTTTTTCTTGGCAGTATGTTTCAATTTCATCAAGCTGATGATGCCATCCGGTAGAACCGCAAACCACCGGGATTCCGGCATCGATGCAGGTTTTAATATTTACAGGGGCTGTATCGGGTCGTGTAAACTCAATGGCAACATCAACCGCGGAAGGTTTAAGATTCTTTAGCGAATCAATATTTTCGACATCAAAAATGCAGGCTATTTCGTGACCCAGCGAAGTCGCCATTTCGGCAATCTCTTTGCCCATTTTGCCATATCCGATGAGTGCCAGCTTCATAATCTGTGTAAATATACTATTATAATTTCAACCGCACATTCTTCAAATCGAAACCCCTCAGAAATTCCCCGGTTTTCATATTTTTCTTTCCTTCGAGTTGAAGACTGAAAATTTCGATAAAACCATCGGCTACCGCAATCTGAAACTTGTTATTGTGACTTGATATTTCACCGGTTGCCAATGCGTGTTTTCGTGAAACAAAGCCGGCTTCGCCAATTTTTAAAGTTTTTTGGGTTCCATCGGTTAAAACCAATGTGGTAAATGCTCCGGGATAGGGATATAATCCTCTGATAAAGTTCCGGATTTGCTCTCCTGGCAGGTTCCAGTCGATTCGGCAATTGTCGCGGAAAATTTTGGGAGCCGTTTTTAGCTCTCCCGAAATTTGTGATTCCTGGGGCCTTGGCTTACATTGCTTACTTTCAATCAGCCACAGGGTTTTTACGAGCAAGGCAGCTCCTTCTGTCATCAGTTTATCGTGAAGGGAGCCCGCAGTTTCGTCACGGGATATTTCTACGGGGGTGCTTTCGATGATGCTACCGGTATCAATATTTTCGTTGATGAAGAACGTGGTGACGCCGGTGATGGTCTCGCCGTTGATAATGGCGTGGTTTATGGGTGCTGCACCACGGTATTGGGGCAGGAGTGAGGCGTGCAGATTGATGGTGCCTTTGGGTGGAATTTTCCATACCTCGGCGGGTAACATTCTGAATGCTACCACAACAAATAAATCGGCCTGCAGTTGTTGTAATGATGCTAAAAAGTCAGGGTCTTTTAACCTGACCGGTTGCAAAATAGTGAAACCCAATTGAAGCGCTGCTTTTTTAACTGCTGATTCCGATACCTGCAATCCCCGTCCTGCCGGCTTGTCGGGACTTGTAACAACGGCAACAATCTCATGCCCGGCTTCAGCCAGTGCTTTCATCGATGCAACAGCAAAATCGGGAGTGCCCATGTATACAATTCTCATAAGCGGCTACTTGGGGATTATGCTAAAGGTTTAAATCGTGCCCCAGCTTTTTCTTTTTGGTTTCAAGATAAAACCGGTTGAATTGGTTGGGTTGGATTTCGAGATGAATATTTTCAACAATTTCGAGGCCATAACCTTCGAGCCCTGCCCTTTTTTTGGGATTATTGGTCACCAGTTTAATTTTTTTAATTCCGAGGCATCTGATAATTTGTGCACCCACACCATAATCGCGCTCGTCTTCTTTGAAACCGAGATGCAGGTTTGCCTCTACGGTATCAAGCCCGCTTTCCTGAAGTTTGTAGGCAGCTATTTTATTAAAAAGCCCAATTCCCCGGCCTTCCTGATTCAGGTATATGAGAACACCTTTCCCTTCCTGTTGTATCATTTGCAACGATTTGTGCAACTGAGGGCCACAATCGCAACGCAACGAACCGAAAATATCACCGGTGGCACACGATGAATGCACACGCACCATTACCGCTTCATCGGCAGTCCATTCTCCTTTAACAAGTGCCATATGTTCCAGTTGTGTTCCGGTTTGTTTGAATGGAATCAAGTCGAAATCACCGAATTCGGTGGGCATTTTAACCCGTTGACCTTCTTCGACCAGCGATTCGGTCTGCAGCCTGAATTTAATCAGATCCTGTATGGTAACAATTTTAATTCCGAACTTTTTTGATATTTCGATTAGCTGAGGCAAACGGGCCATGGTACCATCTTCATTCATAATCTCTACCAATGCCCCGCCCGGGGTTAAGCCGGCCAATCGGGTAAAGTCAATCACCGCTTCGGTGTGACCTGCCCGTTGTAAAACCCCATTCTCACGAGCCATCAAAGGAAAAATATGCCCGGGGCGCCCCAAATCTTCAGGCCTGGTTTTAGGGTTAACCAGTGCCGCAATGGTTTTTGCCCTATCGGATGCTGAAATACCGGTAGTACAACCTTGTCCGATAAGGTCAACGCTTACCGTAAAGGGTGTTTCGTGCAACGAGGTGTTTTTTCCCACCATCAGTTCCAGATCGAGTTGCTTGCATCGGGCCTCGGGCAATGGTGTGCAAATCAGCCCCCTGCCATAACGTGCCATGAAATTGACGGCTTCCGGGGTGATGGCTTCGGCGGCAATAATAAAATCTCCTTCGTTCTCGCGGTCGTAATCGTCAACCACAATAAGCAATTTGCCATGTCTGATATCGGCAATGGCTTCTTCGATGGTGTTCAGTTGGCTACTGAAATCGTTGTGTTGGTTTCCAGACATTGGTTTTAACTCCTTTAACAGATTTGAATAAACCGGCTAGTAAGGCCAGGTTCATAGTATAAAAATGAGTGATAAATCGTAAAATCAGATTATGATTGCCTGCTTTTTTAAGCAGGAAGTCTAATGGTGGAATCAGAAAGCTCAGCAGATAAATGCAAAGCAAAACCAGATAGAACACCGACCCAAACGATAATGCTATCAACATGGCCAGTGCCAGTAATAAAAACACAGGACCTAACCAGCGCAGCACTTTGTGCGAAATAAAACTAAAAGCCACACCCGGTGTTCGCGAAAGCAACAGGCTTGAAAAAATTTTTAAATTTTGAAAATCACCGGTTGCAATCCGAATTTTACGACGAAATTCTATTGATAAATCATTCGAAACATCCTCGTAAACCATTGCTTTTAAGTTATTTACTGTTTTAAAGCCCTGCTGAATTACTTTCATGCAAATGTAAAAATCATCGACCAGCAGATTCTGTGGCACCGGAGTAAACAGGTTGCGGCGAATGGCATAGCATCCACCAAAAGGACCCATCATGCTTCCCCAGATGAGGCCTTCCCTGTTTTTTATAATCACTTCCCTCGAGATGTACGATTTTTCCTGAATGCTGATGCCTTCCTTTTTCAGGTTGGTATTTATCATATTGCTATCGACCAATCCGATAGTTTCGTCCTGAAAAACAGAAACCAGTTCATCGAGAGTATTTTCGTCGAACATTACGTTGGCATCCGAAAGAATAAGTATGTCTCCCGATGATTTTTCGACCAGTTGATTGATAATATTCGATTTTCCCTGCCGTGTGAAAAATTCATGAAAGTGAATGCGTTGATCCGCGGCAGCCAGCCTTTCCATAATCGGGTTTGTGCTATCGCTGCTACAGTCGGAACCAACAATGACCTCCAGCTTTTCGCCCGGGTAACGGGTATTAACAATGCTTTTAATTTTTTCTTCAATTACGGCTTCTTCGTTGTATGCCGACATAATAACACTCACGGTTGGTTTCGCAGTGTTGTTCGGGCCATTTGGCCGGCTTCTCTTAGAAGCGAGTAATTTCAATACAAAAGGGTACAGCACGTAAGAATGAAAAACGGCAGCCACACATAGCCAGAATATGATTTGTATTACAATCATGGGCATTGCGAATTATAGAACTCGCTTAATTTTTTTCCAAGCTGATTTCTGTCGTAATGTTTAATAGCAAATTCAATGGCATTGGAGCCTATTTTCATGTACAGGGCTTCATCTGATAATACTTTCTCGATTTCGGCAGCAAACGAGAACTCGTTGTCGGCAACCAAAATGTTTTCGCGATGGGTAGTAGGTATACCTTCGGTTCCAATAGGCGTCGTAACAATTACTTTACCCATAGCCATTCCTTCAACAATTTTTATTCTCATTCCTGATCCTGAAAGCAATGGAACAACCATTACACCAAAAGAGTTTATAAACTGACTGGCTACAGGTACTTCTCCATGGTAAATTATGCCTTCAACGTCGAGTTTTTTTACAAACCATGCAGGTGCATTTCTGCCGGCCACATGAAAATTCAAGGCAGGTAATTTGGCTTTGATTATTGGCCAGCACTGATTGATAAACCAGAGAAGACCTTCCTGATTGGGAACCCAGTCGAGGGCACCGAGGTGAAATAAACTATTGCTCATTTCGGTTCTCATCTGGGGTTTCATTTCGGTACTGTCGAAGCCCGCGGGAAGAACAAAAACCGGTTTTGTATTCCCCATTTTCTCGTAAATATCAGCATCGCGCTGAGTTACCGGTACCAGCACATCATATCGGTTCAATATTTCATTTTTCAAACTCACAATGCGCTTCGCCATGTGTTTCAGATAATACTTTTTGAACGGATTCTTACTGTTATCAGCCGTCCGTTCCCATATTTCATGTTCAATATTATGAGCCCTCAGCGAAATTACTGCGTTGCTGTATTTTCTGATTACAGGGATATAGGGGCACATATAGAGACCTTCAATCTGAACCACATCAAATTGATTTTCTGTGAGAATACTGATTAGTCTGTTCTCATAATCTTTTGTCACAAAGCGGTCGGCAACATAGGGCAATTGGGAGAACAACAGGTTTTTAATCAGGCCAAATAAGCTAAGGTTTGTGTTAATCAAAACCGTTTCAAGGTGAAGTTTACGCTTAACTTCTGATGGTATTTCATCGTCAGATACAAAATGTTTTGGTGTGTTAATTGCCAGAACATGAACACTATTGCCTGCATTAGCCAACGAGTCGACAACGTTGTAAATACCTATGGTTCCACCGTCTTTTGGTGGGTAAGGCATTTTATTTGACAAGCTCAAAATCTTCATAAAGGCTGCACGAAATAACAAAGTTGCGAAGTTAATAAAATTAAGATAACTGCTTCTGTTTTTTTGATTTCCGTTTTATCCTGAACCAGTTTAGCAGGTTGTTGTATTGCTCGTTGCTTATCGACAGGGAGTCGTTCATTGCTTTAATGGTAAGATATATGCCAATCGGGAGCATAATAATTGCCGAGGACCACATCCCCCATATAGCAGGAATAGCCAGTTCGCGGGCCATCTTTTCGAAAGTTATCGAAATAATGTAATACATCAGAAAAACAAAGACTGATACCACAACCGGAGTCCCAAACCCTCCTTTGCGAATAATAGCACCCAGAGGAGCCCCGATGAAGAAAAGCACCAGACAAGCAAGCGCCACCGTGAATTTGCGATGCCATTCAATGTTATGACGTGTAATCAATTTCAGCGACATTTCGACTTCGTCGCCGGTCATTTCGATGTATGTGTTGGCTGAGCGACTGTAATTTAGCGCAAAATCGAGTACTTTATTTTTTTGTGCCTGCGACAGTGAGTTGAAAATACTATCAAAACTCAATGTGATTACCTTATTTTCGTTTTCAATGAGTCCGAATTTTGACACGCCGGTATTTTTCAGGCTATCGAGTTCTCTGACCGGTTTTGGAATTGCTTCTGCCGGTCGGGCCGGATTCTCAGGTGGAATAGGGTTTTTGCGGCCTTTGTATAAGCTGTAGAGCAACAGGTTATTTGCGATATCTAATCTCCGCTTACCTAATGTTCTGTTGAGCGAATCAGTAGCTGTTGTTAATTGCGAAATATTCAGCATTTCGAAGCCATTCTTGAATAAGTCTTCGTTGTTTCGATCTAAACCCAGTCCGTCGAGTGGCAGATATAGGATCTGCTGACCGAATGAGATCCGCTGGTGCGGATACGTGTTCCTTGTCTGTTTCTTATCGAGAGGTTTTCCCAATTCTTCGTACCTTGTTCCATTGGTCAGGTTAAAAATCATATGACTTTTATTCTCGGTAATCTTAATTGAACCTGCTTGAGCGACAGTTACGTTGCGGTTCCCGTTTTTCTCACGGTGGTCGTAAATCAGTATATTGGAAAGGTTTTGATTTTTATCCTTATTCTCGATGCGTATACTGAAACCTTCTACAGCTTCGGTGAAAATTCCGGGTTGCAGATTTATTTCCGGCCTTTTCTGCGATATACTGAACAGGAGTGAACGCATTTTGAGGTTTGTGTATGGTAAGACATTATTGGTAAAGAAAAATGCACCGATTGCAATCACAAAAGTTAGTGTTATCAATGGGTACATTATTCTAATAAGGGAGATTCCCCCCGATTTCATGGCAAAAAGTTCATACTGTTCACCCAAATTTCCGAATGTCATCAGCGAAGCCAACAGAATCGACAAAGGCAAGGCAAGGGGTATCAGAGTAAGCGATGCGTAAAAAAGCAATTCAAGAATGACACCGGTGTCGAGTCCTCGGCCTACCAGTTCATCAATGTACTTCCAAAGGAACTGCATCAGCAACATGAAGATGCTAATGAAAAATGTTAAGACCAGTGGCCCCAAAAATTTCCCAAGCATATACAAGTGCAATCGTTTAATCATAATTCTATGCTTTTGCAGTTGTTAAAAACTTCTGCAAACATAAGCATAAAACGAATAAAATTACGTGCCGATTATTCTCTTCAGATCATTAATTTGGTTCCCCCAAAGGCTGATTGATTCTTCCTTTTCGTGCTCTTCAACAAAATCAGTAATAATAAGTGTTGTTTCGCCACTCAGCTCTTCTGAGATGAGTTTAAATTCAAAATATAAATCATCGGGTAGATGTTTCCATCGAAAACGTACAAATTTGAGGTATTTGTTGGCAACCATCTCGGCGAGATGTGACTGTTTGTCCCAAACAAAGTTAAACTGATTGTTACTAACTATTACGTCATCGGCAAACCATTCAGCAAGTCCACCAGCCGTGCTAAGCCTGTCGTAAATGATTTTCTTCGAACTTTTGACGGGGTATTCCAGTTCGATTTTAATTCTTTCTGCCATAGCGAAAGTATAGGTTATTTCTCTTCATTTGCAAGATATGAAAATAAAATAACAATCAAACTATTGTGTATTTATTTTTTTAATTATTTTTGCAGTCCCGTAATGGCGAGGTAGCTCAGCTGGTTAGAGCGCATGATTCATAATCATGAGGTCGGCGGTTCAATCCCGCCTCTCGCTAC
>JAKQPY010000050.1:0-17452 GCA_029564465.1 Bacteroidota bacterium
CCGGGGTCACCCTGTAAACCTTGAGGACCGGTAGCTCCGGTGGCTCCGGTCGGACCTATGGGACCTTGTGCTCCGGTAGCGCCTGTGGCACCTGTCGGGCCGGGGTCACCCTGTAAACCTTGAGGACCGGTAGCTCCTGTGGCTCCGGTCGGACCGGGATCACCTTGTAAACCTTGTGGGCCGGTGGCACCTGTAGCGCCTGTTGGTCCGGGGTCACCCTGTAAACCTTGAGGACCGGTAGCTCCCGTGGCTCCGGTCGGACCTATCGGACCTTGTGCTCCGGTAGCGCCTGTAGCGCCTGTCGGGCCGGGGTCACCCTGTAAACCTTGAGGGCCGGTAGCACCTGTGGCTCCGGTCGGACCTATGGGACCTTGTGCGCCGGTGGCTCCGGTAGCGCCTGTCGGGCCGGGATCACCTTGTAAACCTTGTGGGCCGGTGGCTCCTGTAGCTCCGGTTGGTCCGGGGTCACCCTGTAAACCTTGAGGGCCGGTGGCTCCCGTGGCTCCGGTCGGACCTATCGGACCTTGTGCACCCGTAGCGCCTGTGGCTCCAGTCGGACCTATCGGACCTTGTGCTCCGGTGGCTCCGGTTGCACCTGTAGCGCCTGTGGCTCCCGTGGCACCTGTCGGGCCGGGATCACCTTGTAAACCTTGCGGGCCGGTAGCTCCTGTGGCTCCGGTCGGACCTATGGGACCTTGTGCTCCGGTAGCGCCTGTAGCGCCTGTCGGGCCGGGGTCACCCTGCAAACCTTGAGGACCGGTAGCTCCTGTGGCTCCGGTCGGACCTATGGGACCTTGTGCTCCGGTAGCGCCTGTCGGGCCGGGGTCACCCTGTAAACCTTGAGGGCCGGTAGCTCCGGTGGCTCCGGTCGGACCTATCGGACCTTGTGCTCCGGTAGCGCCTGTAGCGCCGGTCGGACCTATGGGACCTTGTGCGCCGGTAGCGCCTGTAGCGCCTGTCGGACCGGGGTCACCCTGTAAACCTTGAGGGCCAGTGGCTCCTGTGGCGCCTGTCGGGCCGGGGTCACCCTGTAAACCTTGAGGACCGGTAGCGCCCGTGGCTCCGGTCGGACCTATCGGACCTTGTGCGCCGGTAGCGCCTGTGGCACCTGTCGGGCCCTGTGCACCGGTTGCACCTGTGGCGCCTGCAGGACCTATCGGACCCTGCGGACCGGTTGGACCTATCGGACCATTCATAATATTACAGGCCGAATACCAGGTAGTGGTTGCTAGTCTGAAAAAGACAATACACGCGGAATCGGTGTCGTAAACCATTAAACCATCGGCAGGATTGACAATTGCCATACGCTGTAGAGAAGTCATGCGCGGAATCAACATACCCTTATCGGTTGAATACACGTCAAGCACACTTGATCCATGGGGGGTATGGGGCACATTCGAAATGCCTACATTTTGCTGAGAATACAAAACCGATGAAGTTAATAACGCAAACAACACCGGAATCAGTTTTCTTGTAAAGGTCATATACTTACTTTTATAAAATTTCTTCAATAGCCAAATATTTACATCAAAAATTCTACTTGCACATCACCAAACGGTTGATGCAAGCAGAAAACCAAACACCTATAACATCGCATCTATTACCTGATAACACAACTTCCTCAATAATAGAATATAACACTGCAAAAATAATCAATAAAACAACAGGCTTAAAATTAATTTCGCTTTTTTGTATTATTTTTAAAAAACTTGATATAGCAATCCGTTGTGATAGAAACCATATTGAAAAGCTGTATCGGATAAATTTAAAATAAAAGAATATATTTAACCGATTTTTGAAACTTTGTTCCGAATAATTGCAGGATTATGAAAAAGCAGCTGATTTTAGCAGTCTTACTGATGGCATTACTGTATGCAACTTATCAGAATCATTTTGGTAATACTTTTCATTTCGACGACTCGCACACCATCGAATCGAATATGCACATCAGAAACCTTGAAAATGCCGGACTGTTTTTTACCGATGCTTCTAGTTTCAGTTCAAATCCTTCGAATCAAACCTACCGGCCATTGGTTAGTCTCTCGTTTGCCATCGATTATCATCTGGCCGGCGGATTGAACCCCGTATATTTCCATATAAATATGTTTTTGTCTTTCATCTTGCTGCTCATTCTCATGGTACTGGTATTCAAGAAAATACTTACGCAGGTTTCGCCAGAATCAAATTTCACAGGACTCATCTCAATTTTAGCAGTTGCCTGGTTCGGGTTTCACACAGCCAATGCAGAGACAATGAATTACATCAGTGCCCGATCTGATTTATACTCGACATTTTTTGTAACCGCAGCTTTTGCCATGTATTTATATTTTCCACGACTTCGCAAATGGCAGTTATATTTAGTGCCGGTAGTCATTGGTATGCTAACCAAGGAACAGACGGCAATGTTTGCACCCATGTTATTTGTTTACATTCTTTTGTTTGAGGAAAACACTGATTTCGGATCGGTTTTCGGAAAATCCGGTTTTAGAAAAGCCTGGAGTGCATTCCTCAGGGCTTTGCCCGCACTGCTTGTTTGCGGATTAATGAGTTTACTGATATTGCGTATGCAATCTTCCACCGTTGACCCGGGCGACACTCCTTTATATAATTATCTGATTACCCAGCCATGGGTTTACCTTAGGTATTTCATCGCATTTTTCATACCGGTAAATTTGTCGGCTGATACCGACTGGACCGCATTCAACAGTATTTTTGACGAGAGGGCACTGGTGGGTTTTGCATTTATTTGCGCACTCGGTTATCTGGTTTTTCTCACTTCGAAGCATAAACATTGGCGCCCTGTGAGTTTCGGAATCATGTGGTTCATGCTGGCATTGGTTCCGACTTCGGTGGTTCCGCTGGCCGAAGTAACCAACGACCACCGCATGTTTTTCGCTTTTGTCGGATTGGTGGTTGCAGTGTCGTGGACTCTGTTTTCCTTGTTTGAATATCTCGTAAAAAAATTCAACAAACCCGTACTCATAAAAATTGTGTTTTTGCTACTTGTTGCTGGTATCATCTCGGGGAATGCACTGGGTGTTTACCAGCGGAACAAAGTCTGGAAAAGTAAAGAAAGTCTGTGGTATGATGTTACCATAAAAAGCCCGAACAATGCCCGCGGCCTGATGAATTACGGTCTCACACAAATGTGGAAAGGGGATTATAATCTCGCCAATGAATATTTCACCCGTGCACTGTTTTTAAAACCCTATTACCCCTACCTGCACATCAATATGGGCGTTTTGCAAGCTAAGATGGGAAACACCGGCGAAGCCGAAAACTATTACAAAAAAGCTGTACAATATGGCGCTAATTTGTATCTATCCCATTTTTACTACGCCTCATTCCTTTGGGAGCAAAACAGAAATACCGAAGCGGTAAGCTATGCCGAGAAGGCCTTGCAACTGAGTCCCAATTATTTGCAAAACAGGCACCTGCTGGCCAATATTTATCTGAATTTAAATGAAATTGAAAAGCTTAAGCTACTCATCGACGAAACCCTTATGATGTATCCCGGAGATACCGAAAGTCTGAATATGAAGAAACTTGATTTCGGAGGTAAACCGGTAAACATTCAACTGGCCGAGCAAAAGGTATTGCAACAGCCCGGTGCCGACAACTACCTGAATCTCAGCCTAGAATACTACAACAACGGGATGTACCACGAGTGCATCGATGCCTGCGAAAAAGCCCTGAAACTAAATCCGCAATATGCATTTGCCTACAACAATATTTGCAGTTCGTGGAATGCCCTGGGGGAATGGGACAAAGCCATTGAGGCCGGCGAAAAAGCACTTGCCATTGACCCGAATTACACCCTGGCTGCCAACAATCTGGCGCTGGCTCGTAAGAATAAAGAAGCTTCGAAATAGATTGAAGCGGAGGGGGCTCCATCTAGCCGGGCAGCCCGACTCCTTCCGGTGACCGGCTCGGCGCGGCAGAACCCGGAGACTTTTCGTCATTCCCCTTTTCCAGTTTTTCGAGGCGCTCGCGAAGTAAGGCGAGATCGCGTGAGAGCTTTCGGTTGTCGTCTTTCAGTTTCGAAATCACAATCGAGAAATGCAGCAGATACAAGAATACTCCACCGATGGCTACCATAAATACCAGGTTTGGTGCCTCGTACACCCCAAGCAGATCGGAGAAAAACTGCAGTCCGTCGCGCCAGAACGAAAACAGCACCAGCAACAGGGTAAGTGCAACCCAGAAAATGGCATATTCGGCACGCAATTTACCCCTGATTATCAGTCGGGCACTATAAATCAGCAAAATCAGGCTGATTACAATGCTGATGATTTGTATCCTCATCGAAAAACTATCCATGGTAATCGGTTTTAATTTGTTTATTGAAATAAGTGAACACAATGGCCAGCGATACCTTCACCATATAATACACCGTGGCAAAATCGCGTATTGATGACTTTCCACCTGCCCTTTCCTTCATTTCGACACTGATTTCGGCAATGCTGAGACCTGCGTTTTTGTACATCAGAATTGACTCGGGTTCGGGGTATTCATCGGGGTAATATTCTGCAACCACCTGCAGAGCCTTACGGTTTAGCATTCTGAAACCCGATGTACAATCGGAAATACGAAGTCCGGTGAACAACCTGATTATAAAGCCCAGATACCTTATTCCCGTACGGCGTAACCACGACGACTGAAAGCCACTGCGTCGGATATACCGCGAACCAATCAGCACATCGGGGGCATTATCGGAGCACATTGTGCGTACAAATTGCGGCACCTCGGTGGCAGGGTGCTGCCCGTCGCCATCCATCTGCATGGCATAATCGCAGCCGTTTTCGAAAGCATAGATAAAACCTGTCTGTACTGCACCGCCGATGCCCAGATTACAGGGTAAATCGAGTAGTACACAATCGAGACTCCGCGCAATTTCGGCAGTCCGGTCGGCCGAGCAATCGTTTACCACCACCGGGATAATGGCCACATCACCGATATTGCCCAACCGGTGAATGGCATCGACAACCTCCGCAATAGCGTGTTCTTCGTTGTAGGCCGGTATTACAATTGCCAGTTTCTTCAAGCGAACCGATGTTTGGTTACAAAGATAAGACAAAAATGGATTGTGATGAAAGCCAATGATGCGTGAGAAATGGTGAGCGATGAATTAGAAATAAATTTGTTTTTTAATAAAAACCACATGAAAACTTAATTAAAATTCAAAAAACAAAAGCTGATATTTGGGAACACTTGAGGTATTTAGTATTTTCCCGATATTGGGAACGAAAGTCTAATTTTACTGTGGAAAACCAAAGATGTTACTTTTACTAAAGTAGTTGTGAAGTTTGAATCAAATTCAAATATGTTTAACTTTATAAGGTTTTTGAAAGTGAAATTTAAATGAGGATAGGTGATGGAAAATGCAGTGCAGCAATTGGTATTGGAATTGGTGTTATTGATGTGTTTGGAGGTTTTAATAGTTTCTACGAGGGGTTAGACTCAAATGAACAGTTGTATAAAAAAACAGGGTGCGTTATTGTGCCAATCAATGGACTTCCGACATGTATTATTTTAAAAAAATAACTATGAATCCATACTATTATTTATTTTACAAGCTCTCACAATTTATAAATAAAAAAGGAAATAACTTGTGGGGAGTCATCTTTGCATTATCAGTATTAGTTTGCTGGAATATAGTCATAATTTATATCAAAGTTTTATCTATTAACTTAGAGAGTTTTCAAAGCAGTTATAAGTATGGATTTTGGGGCATTTGTATGGTAATTTATATTACAAATAATATTTTATTTTTGAATAAAAAACGTATTCAAGATATAATGAATAGCTATAAAGGAGAATCAGAAAGGAAGAAAAAATTCGGAAATATTTTAACTATTCTTTACGTTATTCTTTCACTAGGTTTGATAGTATTAATATGATAGTATTTTGGGCAAACTTGTACAGTTTTTAAATAGTCAATCCTTAACAAGTATCCACTCTACCAACCCCGTCTTTCCATGCTGGAATGGTCTGCATAATTTTGCCACATGCGAAAGAATCAGAAATACACCCAGACAGGGATGCAGGCTGCGATATCGAAGTGGCGCGAAAGCGGCCTTACCCAACACGGGTATTGCAAGCAGGAGCAAATATCCACAGCGCAAAAGAATCGTAAAAGGTGTCCATTTTCGACACCAAAAGTGTGGACACCTTTTGGACACCTATTATCCCCTCAAAATGCTGTTTTTTACTGAATTTGGGAGAAATAGAAAAGCCTGAAAGTGCTGTTTTTCTGGCATTTGCGTCTTTTTGCTCTTATACTCAAAGTCCCAGAAAACACCTCGCATTCTCAGTTTATCGAATAATGAACAGGGATTGAAAGGCTTTCAGGGATTACTCGCTACGCTCGTGATCCCTGAAAGGGGAAAAATCAACCATCAGAAACACCTGCTTCGCAGGTTTGTTTTTTATTTCCATGGCATTTGGCAAATGAATTTGCCATGCCCTGGAAATAAAAAAATGACCCTAATCGGGTCATTTTCTGATGGTTGCGGAGAGGGGGGGATTCGAACCCCCGGTACCAATTTCTCAGTACGACAGTTTAGCAAACTGTTGGTTTCAGCCACTCACCCACCTCTCCAAAATAGAGGTTACAAAAATAATAAAGTTTCTGTTTCTGCAAAAAAATATTTATGCCTGAAGATTTATTACTTTTGTCAAAACATTTTTCGGCACTATGACCATAAAAAAACTCATCGGGTTGGGGCTGCTGTTGACACTTTCGGTAATGCTAACCGCGCAGCAGACCAGTGTGCGCATAGGGTTGCTAAAATACAAGGGCGGTGGCGACTGGTATGCCAACCCCACCAGCCTGCCGAACCTTATCAGATTTTGCAACGACCAGCTGAAAACCAACATTTTTCCCGAATATATGACGGTTGAACCCGGGTCTCCTGAAATTTACAGTTGCGCCATGATTCACATGACCGGTCACGGCAATGTGGTTTTTTCGGGTTTTGAGGCCGAGAACCTGCGGAACTACATGCTCGCCGGCGGATTCCTGCATATTGATGACAATTACGGCATGGACGAATTTGTGCGTCGCGAAATCAAGAAGATTTTTCCGGATAAGGAACTGGTCGAACTGCCCTTCAATCATCCCATATATCACGCCCACTTCGAATTTCAGAGCGGACTTCCCAAAATACATGAGCACGATGCCAAATCGCCGCAGGGTTTTGGAATTGTTGACCAGGGCCGGCTCTTGTTGTTCTACAGCTACGAAACCGATTTGGGCGACGGCTGGGAAGATGCATCGGTGCACAACGATTCAGAAGAAGCACGTACTAAAGCATTGCAGATGGGCGCCAACATTGTAAGCTTTGTCTTCGGGCAATAAAGGCTCATCCTTGACATACACATCGTAGTTTGAACTTTTAGGCTGTGTTTTTGGTTTTATCAGAAAAATAAAAGACATGAACACAACAAAATACGCCTCCGATTCGCGGGGAAAAGCCAATTACGGTTGGTTAAAAACCAGATACTCTTTCAGTTTTGCAGAATACTACGATGCTTCTCGCGTTCGCTTTGGGGTGCTGCGGGTGCTTAACGATGATGAAGTGGCGGGAGGCGAAGGATTCGGAATGCATCCCCATGACAACATGGAAATAATCACCATTCCGCTCGAAGGGAAATTACAACATAAAGACAGCATGGGGAACACCTCGGTAATCGAAAGCGGCGAAATACAGGTGATGAGTGCCGGCACCGGTATTATGCACAGCGAGTTTAACCCCGACCCCGAAATACCCGTAAAATTATTGCAGATTTGGGTTTTCCCGGACGTAAAAAACCACACACCCCGCTATCAGCAAGCCAAAATAGACACTGAGGCATTAAAAAACCGGTTGCACACCATAGTCAGTCCCGAAACCGGCAACGGAACCGTTTGGATACACCAAAACGCATTTTTCAGTCTTGGAGAAGCCGAATTCAATCAAACATGGCGGTATGTTCTTAACGACAAAAACAATGGCATGTATATTTTTGTCATTGAGGGCAGCGCAAAAATTGACGAAATGCAACTGCATCGGCGTGATGCAGCAGGTATTACTGACACCAGCTCAGTTGAAATTGACGTTGAAGGCGGAACCCGCTTATTATTGATGGAAATACCAATGTGAAACGCCCTGTCATGCTGAGTATTGGAACGGGAATCGAAGCATGGACAGGGGTTGCGGAGACAAGACAACTTCGGATTCACCCTTCGATACTTCGGTAGACTCATTTTAAAATAACGCTACTACCAATGACGTATTACTAAATTTGGGAATACAGGAGACAGAATACAGAAGGGGCTTTTCGTTGTGCTATTGAATTCTGCTGTTCCGATGTAGATTGAAAACTCCAGCCGAAGAGAATGCTTTATAATTGCCAGTCGCCCCTTCTGAATTCTGTATTCTGCCTTCTGTATTCTTACCTCTTATTACAATTTCTATCCGAAAATATTCGTCAGGGTTTATTACATTTGCACGAAAATATCTTGTACCCTGAAACGGATTTTGCCTATATTGCTTATTTTCACACTGACATTGCCTTTTAGCAGTACGTATATTTATTTTAAACAGCGGCAATATGTCATTAAAAAAAGTGTAAAAAGACAAATAAAGCGTGGCGTCTCCGAAAAAGATCTGGTGTTGCTGAAAATTCCACTGTGGCTCGAAAACACCGAAAACGAGCAATTCGAGAGAATTCATTCCAAAGAATTTCGCTATAAGGGCGAGATGTACGACATTGTGAGAAGCGAAAACCATGGCAGCGAAACCTGGTATTATTGTATCTGGGACAAGGAAGAAACCGCACTTTTTGCTCAATTAAACGAGCTTTTCGAAAAAGCCTGGGGAAACGACCGGTCGCAACAGCAAACCAACGAAAGGTTGAATCAGTTTCTTCATTCAATTTTCGACAATCACGAAGACTTTTGCATCTCAACCCATACAGGTGATGATTTGAAATATCCTTCCGAAAAGGATAAAATCATCACGGGTAACCGTGAGCCCGCTGCCCCGCCACCTAAAATTGCCTGACACAGTTTGTGGTAATCCACAATTATTTTCTTAGGTATTATTAAAATTTTTAATCACATGAAGCAAATTATATTGTCATGTTTGCTGTTGGTGTTTGCTATGGTTTTGCATGCACAAACAGTAAGCATTTTCGATCAGGTAACACGCCAGCCTGTACCCTGGGCAAGCATTACAAATCAGGGGCAAACCAAAGGTGTGGTAACCGATACACGTGGAAAAACAGATTTGTCGGTTTTCTCAAAAGACGAAATTGTAGAAATCAGATGTGTTGGTTACAAAACAAAGTTAATACGCATTGCCGACATCGAAAAAGCCGGATATAAAGTTTTTTTGACTGAAGACTTAATCTCGTTGAACGCAGTGGTGGTTTCGGCCAGTAAATGGAAACAGCCCAAGCGCGAAGTGCCGATGAAGATTTCGACATTGAACAGCAAAGATGTGTTGTTCGGTAATCCGCAGACAGCCGCCGACATGATGACTCAGACCGGTGGTGTTTTTGTTCAGAAAAGTCAGTTGGGGGGCGGTAGTCCGATGATTCGCGGATTTGCAACCAACCGTCTGCTGATTTCGGTAGATGGTGTCAGAATGAATAATGCCATTTTCAGGAGTGGCAATTTACAGAATATTATTTCGATTGATCCCTTTGCTGTCGATAAGGTAGAAGTCATTTACGGTCCCGGATCGGTGATATATGGCAGCGATGCCATAGCCGGAGCCATGAATTTCTTCACGCTGACACCCATGTTGTCGTCGTCGGATGAAGCCTTGGTGAAAGCCAATGTTGTCGGGCGTTATTCCTCGGCAAGTTTCGAAAAAACAGGTCACATCGACCTCAATGTCGGGTTTCGTCGCTGGGCTTCGGTGACGAGTTTCAGCTACAACGATTTCGACGACCTGATCATGGGAAGCATTGGCACTGATGAATACCTCCGCAATATGTATGTAATTCCCGGAAATGGAACCGATTCAGTTGCCATTAACACAAATCCGCGTAAACAAATCGGCTCGGAATATCATCAGTACAACATCATGCAGAAACTGCGCTTTACCCCTTCCGAAAAATGGGATTTTAATTACAGTTTCTACTATTCGGCTACAGGCGACTATGGCCGCTACGACAGGTTAATCCGACCCAAAGGCAGCACATTGCGATCAGCAGAATGGTACTATGGTCCGCAAACCTGGATGATGAACCATGTAAATCTGAACCATATTGCAAGTTCAGGTATCTACGATAACCTGAGCATTCACCTGAGCCATCAGTTGTTTGGCGAAAGCCGTTTCGATCGTGACCTGAACAAAACCATCCGGCACGAGCGATACGAAAAAGTTAACGCTTATGCAATCAATGTTGATTTGGAAAAAAAGGCTGGCGAAAAACACCGGCTGCATTACGGGGCTGAAGCAGTGTATAATCAGATTGGATCATCGGGTATTGAGCGCAATGTTGTCAGCAATGAGGCCGAAACCGGACCTTCGCGCTATCCTGACAATTCTGACTGGTCATCGTTGGCATTGTATGCAGGGTATCATTTCAAGGCAAGCGATAAGCTGAACATTCAGGCGGGAATGCGTTACAACCACTACCTGCTGAATGCCGTTTTCGATACTACATTCTATCCGTTTCCTTTCACCGAAGCCCATTTGAACGATGGAGCGCTCACCGGCAGCCTGGGCTTGGTATATTCGCCAATTCCAACCCTGCAAATCATTCTCAACGGATCGTCCGGATTCCGGTCACCCAATATGGACGATATCGGAAAGGTTTTCGATTCAAGTCCGGGTTTTGTAATTGTACCCAATCCGGAACTTGAGGCAGAATATGCCTGGAATGCTGACCTTGCAATCGCAAAAACATTCGGTGATTTTATGCGTATCGACATCACCGGATATTATACCTATCTCGACAATGCCATTGTAAGGCGTAATTCCAGCCTGAACGGACTCGACAGCCTGATGTATGATGGCGAAATGAGCAGGGTTCAGTCCTTGCAGAACGCAGCTTTTGCAAGGGTTTATGGCATTCAGGGAGCACTCGAGATTAAACTACCTGTGGGTATAGGCTTCTCGGCTTCGCTGAATTATCAGAAAGGAACCGAAGAGCTTGATGACGGCAGTACTGCACCTTTGCGGCATGCAGCCCCTATGTTTGGTTCGGGACACCTTACCTATACCCGTAACCGTATGAAATTCGATTTCTATACGCTGTTTAATGCAGAGGTAAGCTATGAGGAACTGGCCCCCGAAGAACAAGGCAAAGATTACATCTATGCAATTGACCAGGACGGAAACCCTTATTCTCCGGGATGGTACACGCTGAATTGCAGAGCGCTGTATCAGATTACCGAGAATTTTTCGGCAACAGCGGGAGTCGAAAACATTGCCAATATAAGGTATCGTCCGTATTCATCGGGTATCTGTGCGCCGGGGCGAAATTTCATTGTATCGGTAAAAGCTTCATTCTAAATGGCAGTGAATAATTAAAAGAGGCGGCAGTAAAAGCTGCCTTTTTTTTTCGCAGGATAGTAGCTAAGCGCCGAAAAACCGTATCTTAGCGCAACAGGAATTGAATCGTTACAGAGGCATTATGATTGATCAGGCGACCATTGATAAAATCGTTGATACAGCGCGTATCGAAGATGTGATTCAGGACTTTTTACCCCTGAAGCGCCGCGGTGTTAACATGATAGGCCTTTGTCCGTTTCACAACGAAAAAACGCCTTCCTTTACCGTAAGTCCTGCCAAAGGGATATTCAAGTGTTTTGGTTGCGGAAAAGGCGGCAATTCTGTGCACTTCATTATGGAACACGAGCAACTCGATTGGCTGGGTGCCATTAAATATCTGGCAAAAAAGTACCGCATCGAAGTTGAAGAGCGCGAACTGAGTGAAGAGGAAAAACTTCAGGGCAGCGAGCGCGAAAGTATGATGATTGTGAATGCTTTTGCTCAAAAATATTTTTCAACGACACTTACCGAAAACGAAGAGGGGATTGCCATTGGCCTCAGTTACTTCAGAGAGCGTGGTTTTCACGACAATATTATTGAAAAGTTCCAGTTGGGCTATTGTCCCGATGGCAGGAATAAGTTTACTGAGCACGCCCTGAAGAATGGCTATAAACTTGAGTATCTCGAAAAAACAGGACTGACAATTGTAAAAGAGAACTTCACTTCGGATAGGTATAGTGGCCGTGTTATCTTTCCCATTCAGGGAATTTCGGGTCGGGTAATTGCATTTGGCGGTCGTACCTTAAAGACCGATAAAACGGTTGCAAAATACGTTAATTCACCCGAATCACTGGTTTATCATAAAAGTCAGACCCTTTACGGGATATACCAGTCGAAGAACGCTATTATCCGCGAAAACAAAACCTACCTGGTCGAGGGTTATACCGATGTAATTTCGTTGCATCAGGCCGGAATCGAGAATGTGGTTGCCTCGTCGGGAACCTCACTTACACGCGAGCAAATAGCGCTGATTCGTCGCTTCAGCGAAAACGTAACCATTCTGTACGATGGTGACCCTGCCGGGATAAAGGCATCGTTACGGGGTATCGACATGTTGCTCGAAGAAGGACTCAACATTAAGGTTTTGCTTTTCCCTGACGGTGAGGATCCGGACTCATTCGCGCGAAAGCACAACTACACATCTCTGATAAAATATTTTGCTGAAAACGAACAGGACTTCATCCATTTTAAATTGAAGTTGTTGTCGGAAGATGCCATGAACGATCCGGTGAAGCGCAGTGCAATGATTTCTGACATCGTGAGGTCGGTTTCGGTTATCGGCGACAATATCAAACGCAATGTTTATTTACAGGAGTGCAGTCGCTTGCTTGATATCGATGAAAGTACCCTTTTCAGAGAAACAGCCAAATATCGCAAAAAACAATTTGAGGATAAGCGCAAACAGGAGGAACGAGAAAACCTGAGGAATCAGGTGAACATCACTCCTCCCCTGCCAGGATTTGTAACCGATGAGTATTGCGAATCGCATGAAAAAGAACTCATTCGCCTGTTGCTATTATTCGGAAATCACAGAATTTTATTGCGTTTCAGCGAAGGCGGTAATATGCACGAATGCGAGATTAGCATTGCCGACTATATTATTCAGGAAATAAGGAACGATGAACTGGAACTGAAAAATTTGATTTATCAGAAAATATTTCTTGAGGCGGAAAAGCTGCTAAAACTTGGAAAGATTCCCTCAGCCGATTTATTCGTTAAACATGCAGACCCTGATATCAGTATCAATACGGCAAATATTTGCACGCAGGGATATGAATTGAGTACCATTTGGGATAAGCGTTACAAAAAGTCGGAACCCGAAGAAAAGCAACTCAGTGAAATTGTTCCCAAGCTGATTCTCACTTATAAAAGAAAAATTGTTGAACAAAATCTTGATAAAAAGAGAACCGATTTAAGGAAAATTCAATCCTCAGGAGATCTAGATAAAATCAGCGAAATTTCAACCGAAATAGCGCAACTTGATCACTATAAAAATCAGATTTCGAAGATGTACAATCAGGTTATTCTCCGATAAATCTGTAAATCATTAAAAAAGGCTGCCCATTTCGGACAGCCTTTCTTCATATTTTCAGGGCTTAATATACCACAGTAACTGTTCCCGTTCTCGGTTCTTCACCATTAAACAGGTTGATAACGTATATATATGGGCCGGCGGGTACCGGATGACCATTGTAGGTTCCATCCCAGGGTTCTTCGCTGCCTTTGGCTTCGAACAAGGCCTGGCCCCAACGGTTATATACCTGAATGTAAGCGCTTGGGAACATTTCGATATGGTCAATAATCCAGGTATCGTTTATACCATCACCATTCGGAGTAAATGCATTCGGAATTTTAATGCAATCTACAGGGAAGTCAGTGAGAGTAACAGGTCCTATTTCCTGCTGGCATCCTCTTGCATCAACAACTGTTATCATATATTCCCCTTCGACAAGACCGGTTATAAATTCAACCGGAGAAATTCCTTGCGACCAAACATACTGATAGGGTTCAGTACCACCAGTGGCAGCAATTTCAATATAGCCATCCCAGTTTCCGATACAGCTGGGTCCGGTAGCAACGTACGAAGCTGCCAGAGGAGCCGGTTGCGAAACAACAGCAAACGTATCAACAACACACGAATTGGCATCCGTAACTGTAAGGTCGTAAATGCCTTCGTACAGGTTGTTTATATTCATATCGGTTGTAGTGAAAGTATCGAAATGCCATTCATATGCATACGGAGCAGTACCACCCGACACATTTAGCGAAACTGAGCCGTCGTGTTCTCCAAAGCAACTGATATTGCCTATTACCATGCTGACAGTAACAGGATTTTCAGGCTGGTTCACCACAACATTTCCAATCATTTCGCAATTGTGAGAGTCGGTAAGTGTTAATACATAATTACCGGCGGTGAGGTCAGTCAGGTTAGCCGTTGTACCTCCATTCGACCAGAAATAGGTATATGGTGATGAACCGCCTGCAGCTGTGACAGTGGCGGTACCATTGTTACCACCATAACAGCTAACCGGGGTTGAGACCATATTGAGAACAATAATGCTTGGTTGAGTAATCATGTGAGATTGTGAACCCGAGCAGCCCCATGAGTCGGTTGCGGTTACGCTATAAATACCCGCAGGCAGGTTTTGAACGCTTGCACCGGTAGCTGATGTCGACCACAGATAAGCAACCGGAGCAATTCCGTTTATCATATCGGCAGTTAAAATAGCATTTGATTCACCGTTGCAAAGTATTGGCTGTGTTTCGGTAATGTGAACAACGCCATTACCCTGCATACCAACATAAACCACCGACTCAATAGTGCAACCATGTGCGTCTTGAACCGTAACATAATATGTACCAGCAATCAACCCGGATACCTGCTGACCTGTATGGCCACCTGTCCAGTTGTATTGGTATGGCAATGTGCCACCAACGACGTTTGCAGAAACACTACCCAGGCTTATACCACACTGAACAGGTTGCGAACTCGTGGTAACAGCAAGTGGTTCAGGTTGAGTAATGTTGATAAAATCACTTACGGTGCAACCATTGGCATCGGTAATGGTAACATGATAGACCCCAACAGGCAGGTTGCTGGCTGTGGCCTGATTTGAATGGTTCGGATCATCCCACAGATAAGTGTAAGGTCCAGTTCCACCCGAGGGCTGTGCAATTGCCGCTCCATCGGAGTCACCATAGCAGCTGACATTCTGGACATTAATAAACTGAACGTCAAGAATATTAGGTTCTGTAATAACGAATTGTTCATTTGCAGTGCAACCGTTGGCATCAGAAACAATCAAAGTCCAGGTTCCGGCTGGCAGTTGGTTGTGATACGACAAATGTGAATTATCGTAATTCCAGGTATAGGTATATGGTAGTGTTCCACCGCTTACCGTTGAATTCACACTGGCATTTGATTCTCCATTACATAATACATGATTATTGATAACAACATTTGCATTTATGGCAGCCGGTTCCGAAAGCACTATGCTGGCAAAAACCTGACAACCATTAACGTCTTCAACAGTAACCGAATGCATGCCGGCTGGCAGATTAATTGCTTCCTGTGAGTTTTGCGATCCTGCAGATACACTCCAAGTGTAGGTATAGGGACCAATTCCTCCCGAAACAACCACCTCGGCTGAACCATCTGATTCGCCATTACAACTAATGTCTTGTCCGTTGTAATCGGAAGTAACACTAATTGTCGATACCATTGCCGGCGGATTAACCAATGTAGTCCCGGCCTGGAACGAACATCCGTTAAAGTCGCTGACAACAATATTGTAATTTCCGGATGGTAAATTCGATATTGTGTAATTCGTCAAATTCGTTGTCGCACTACCACTACCCCAGTTTATGGAGTAATCAGGAACACCACTGCTTATCAAAATTGCGATGGATCCATCTGAACCATCGTGGCAGGTCGGGTTTTGTGTGCCTGTGATTGTAAACTGAGGTATGTTATTCACCGTTGCAATAAAATTACACGATGCAGAATAACCATTCGGATTTGTCCATGTATAGGTAATTGTATGATTACCAACACCTACTGCAGGATTAAAGTAGTATTGACCACTTACCAGACTTACACCCGTTCCGCTGAATACTCCCAATAAAGGATCTTCACCTGTTCCTGATAATAATTGTAAGCCTTCGTTGACGCAAACAATAATCGGGTCAGGACAAATGATAACCGGGAATAATACTTCAACCTGTGTTACACACGTGTGAGTATTGCCACATTGATCAGTTACTGTCCAGTTAATAGTAGAAATTCCAATATTAAACAAGCCACTTGCATCACTGCCTGTTCCTGTTCTATTGGTTGCACCGGTTATCGTCCAGCTGATATTAAAGCCACCGCTGCAATTATCGGTCGCAATCAACTGAGGAATTGAATACACATCTCCGGGTAATGCATCAAATGACTGATTTGGCGGGCATACAATGTTAATTACAGGATCGCTTATAGTGTAAACATACGACCAGTTGGCAATATTCCCGGCACAGTCAGTATAAGTATAATTATAGGTCCTGACCCCAGAACATATCATTGGGTCGGGATTATTTACAACCCCCGCAAGAACAGCCGTAATGGTATTTCCGCAAGCATCAACTACAACCGGTGGCATCGGGGCAACTGCTTGGGCCATACATGCTACAACTGAAGCACCATTAGCCGGAACTACCGGAGTTGTACTGAAGTCAACGACATAACTGTAGGTCCAGTTATGGGGATTACCGGCACAATCAGTATAACGATACACCCAATTCATTGTTCCCTCACAAGATATTAAAGCAGGAGAACTAATAAGGACTGGTGTTATCACATTGCCACAGGCATCGTTGACTGCCGGCGTTACTGGCGCTACCATCGCATCGGCAGGACAGCTTACCGTACTGCCTGCATCGGCCGCCGGTATAAAGTCAGGAATGTCGATCGTGTAGGTGTAAACCCAGTTGTGGGTATTGCCCGCACAGTCGGTGTAGCTGTATACCCAGTCCATCGTGCCTTCACAGGCAATCGCGGCGGGTGCACTTACCAATACCGGTACTATGGCATTTCCACAGTTGTCGCTTACTGCCGGGGTAGCCGGGGCTATCAAGGCATCGGCAGGACAGCTTACCGTGCTGCCTGCATCAGCCGCCGGTACAAAGTCCGGCATGTCAACCGTGTAGGTGTCGGTCCAGTTGTGGCTGTTACCTGCACAGTCCGCATAGTTGTATACCCATGCCATAACTCCCTCGCAACCTGCAAGCGCCGGACTGCTTACCAGCGTCGGCGTTATCACATTGCCACAGGCATCGTTGACTGCCGGCGTTACTGGCGCTACCATCGCATCGGCAGGACAGCTTACCGTACTGCCTGCATCGGCCGCCGGTATAAAGTC
>JAKQPY010000066.1:0-2535 GCA_029564465.1 Bacteroidota bacterium
AACTGGGACCCGGCTGCACAAACGGCCGTGTCGGATGAAGAAGTAATTTACACCGATGAGCAAAGCAAACTCTATTACGTACGCTATACCATCGAAGGCAGCAGCGATTATATTGTGGTTGCCACTACGCGTCCCGAAACCATTCTTGGTGATACTGCAGTTTGCGTAAACCCCAACGACCCGCGCTATGCGCACCTGAAGGGCAAGCGGGTTATAGTTCCTATGGTGAACCGTTCGGTACCCGTGGTATTCGACACCTACGTGGATATGGAATTTGGGACCGGTTGCCTGAAAATTACTCCGGCACACGACATGAACGACTACACGATAGGGCAGAAGCATAAACTAGACAGTATAGATATTTTCAATGCCAATGGTACGCTGTCGGAAGCTGCCGGCTTGTTTGTGGGGCAGGATCGTTTCGAAGCCCGCCTGTCGGCTGAAAAATTGCTTTCCGAAACAGGGGCAATGCACAAGATCGAAAACTACAATAATAAGGTAGGACGTTCCGAACGAACCGGCTCGGTGATAGAACCCAAAATTTCTACTCAGTGGTTTCTGAGCATGGAGAAACTGGCAAAGCCGGCCCTGGATGCTGTGATGAGCGACGAAGTGAAGTTGCATCCGCCCAAATTTAAAAATGTATACCGCCATTGGATGGAAAACGTGCGCGACTGGTGCATCAGCCGTCAGTTGTGGTGGGGACACCGAATACCGGCATGGTATCTTCCGGGCGGGAACGATTTTGTGGTGGCCCTGAGCGAAAGCGATGCCCTCGAATTGGCCCGTAAAAAATCGGGCAACCCGAACCTTAATTTGAACGATTTGCATCAGGACGAAGACGTACTCGACACCTGGTTCAGTTCATGGCTGTGGCCTATTTCGGTATTCGACGGAATTTGCCATCCCGATAACCCCGATATCCGTTATTACTATCCCACCAACGACCTGATTACCGCTCCCGAGATTCTGTTTTTCTGGGTTGCCCGCATGATTATTGCCGGTTACGAATACCGCGACGAGAAGCCGTTCAGCAATGTATACCTCACCGGAATCGTTCGCGACGGTTTGGGTCGCAAAATGTCGAAATCGTTGGGAAACTCACCCGACCCGCTGAAACTGATCGAAAAATACAGCGCCGACGGGGTAAGGGTAGGGATGCTGCTGTGCTCGGCTGCAGGTAACGACCTCCTTTTTGAGATGAAGATTGACGAAAGTACCGGCGAAGAAGTGTATGCCTTGCCCGAACAAGGCCGTAACTTTGCCAATAAAATATGGAACGCTTTCAGGCTGGTAAAATCATGGAATATCGACGAAAACGAAACACAGCCCGATGCGGCAAAGGCTGCTAACGAATGGTTTACCCACCGTTTTGCGCAGGAACTTGCCACGCTCAACCAGCAGTTCGATTCATTCCGTCTGTCGGAAGCCCTGATGACGGTGTATAAGCTGTTCTGGGATGATTTTTCAGCATGGTACCTCGAACTGGTAAAACCTGCATATGGCAAGGGTATCGATACAATAAGTTACAACCAAACCGTAGCCCATTTCGAAAATATGCTCAAACTGCTGCATCCTTTTATGCCTTTTATTACAGAAGAAATCTGGCAGCAAATAAACCAGCGCAGTGCGGGCGAAAGCATTATGATTGCCGACTGGCCTGTAAATTTTGAATTTGGCCAACAGCTTGTTGACCAATTTGATTATGCCCGTGAACTGGTGGCGTCTATCCGAAATATCAGGCAAAGCAAAAATATTTCACCCCGTGAACAACTCGCACTTTCGGCAGCAGCCACTACCCAACTGGCTGAATCGATGAAACCGGTCGTAATGAAACTGGCTGGTATTTCCGAAATTCATTTCGATGGAAACAAACGCGATGGTGCTGCCGGTTTGCTGGTTAAAAACGATGAGTATTATCTGGCATTGGGCAATCTGATTAACAAGGACGAAGAAATTGCCAAACTCAAATCCGAACTCGAATACACACAGGGTTTTCTGAATTCAGTGCTGCGTAAATTACAAAACGAGAAGTTTGTAAGTGGTGCTCCCGAAGCGGTGGTGGCAGGCGAACGCAAAAAACAGGCTGATGCCGAGGCAAAAATTGTATTACTGAACCGGCAAATTGAAGAATTGAGCCGTTGAGGTTTTGGGCTTAAAGTATGAAGATAAATAATGGCAACAGTGCCGGTGAAAATTGTAGTGAATTATTGCAGTTTTGGTTTTAGTGTTCTATTTTCGTGTCGGAATAATTGAAAAAACACCAGCTATCATGAAAAGGAATATAGTAATTTTATGCATCGTGATGTTTGCGGTTTTTTTGCCGAACACCGTGAGTACACAGAATGTTGGTTTTTACCTTACCGGAGGTTATACCTTTACCCGAGCACCGCTAAATAGTCAATCCTTAACAATTCAAAATTAGGAAATCTTTTTTCTTGAATAGCGAAAAAATTTGAGGTAAAAAACTGAGCCAAAGAATCGCTTCTTTGATTTTTCGAAGCAATCCTTTAAAATTGAACCCTGCGGCAGCCA
>JAKQPY010000092.1:0-16603 GCA_029564465.1 Bacteroidota bacterium
TCGCGGCTCCTTTTTCATGAAAATAACCTGCGCATCCACAAAACGGTGTTTGCGTAGGTCAACGTCCATATCTGCCCTCAAAAACTCCTCGGCCAGCAAGGGGATATCGAATTTGTGTGAGTTATAGCCTGCCAGATCGCAACCTTCGATGAAACGGGCAATCTCTTTGGCCACTTGTTTAAAAGTCGGGGCGTTGGCTACATCTTCGTTGGTAATGCCATGCACTCCAATCGACTCCTGCGATATCTCCATCTCTGGGTTGATACGATAGGTTTTTTGTTCCTCAACATCATTGGGATTTACCCGCAACAGCGATATTTCGACAATACGGTCGCTTGCAGTGTTCAGGCCTGTGGTTTCGACATCGAAAAATACTATGGGTTTTTTCAGTTGAAGTTTCATAATCTTATGGTTTTTTGCACAAATGAAAAAGGGGCTTGCGCCCCTGTGTTCGTTTGCTTGATTTTTTAATTGTTTATCATCATCGGCATGAGCAACATCAGAATTTGCTCATCAGGGTTGGCGTTGTCTTTCGGAAGAATCAGTCCGGCCCGTGTCGGATCGCTCAGCTCGATGCTTACTTCGGGTGTCGACAGATTCTGCAGAATGTCCATCATAAACGGCGATTTAAAGCCTATATCCATTTCGTCGCCTTCATACAGGCAACTCAGCATTTCGTAACCGGCAATCGAATAATCCACATCCTGTGCCGAAATAACCAACTGGTTGCCGGTAATGTGAAGTTTCACCAGATTACTGGCCTGATTCGAAAATATTGAAACGCGTTTGAGGGTAGTGAATAATTCGGTTTTGTCAACCACCAGTTTATTGGGGTTATTGGCCGGGATAACTGCTCCGTAGTTGGGGTAAGTGCCTTCCACAAGACGGCATATCAGCTGATAATCGCCGAAAGAGAAAAATGCATTTTTGTTGTCGAATTCCAGTTTTACTTCGCTGTCGGCTTTGGGTAAAATGTTTTTCAGGATGGCCGCAGGTTTCTGGGGCAGAATAAATTTGTCGGGAGTTTCAACGGTAACATCGGTGCGGCGGTAGCGAACCAGTTTATGGGCGTCGGTGGCCACAAAATTGGTGGCTTCGGTTCCCAGTTCCACCAGAATACCGTTCATTACCGGGCGAAGTTCATCGTGTGCCGTGGCAAACAGGGTAGAACTGATACCGGTATACAGTACGTCGGGCTGAATGGCAATGCTGCTGTACTTTTCGGCGCTTAGCACTGGCACCTGCGGAAAGTCCTCGGCATTAACACCCATTAGTGAGTATTTGCCATTTTCGCTGTTGATATCAATTTTTAGCGTATCGTCGTCGATATTGAAGGTGAGCGGTTGCTCTGCAAATTCTTTCAATACATCGACCAACCTTTTGGCATCGATACCCAGTGTAATGTTACCATGTGCCGAATCGAGCATCAGGCGGGCGGTAAGTGTCGACTCCAGGTCGCTGGCTGTAATTTGCATCTCACCGGCTTCGATACGGATTAAAAAATTGTCGAGAATCGAAAGCGTGTTTTTCGAATTGATAACCTTGCTCACTATTTGCAGGCGGTTTAACAGGCCTGTACTGGAAATTACAAAATCCATATTCTTATGTTTTTGCGTTCGTTATTGTCGCTAAAGATACTGTGTTTCGCGATAACAAAAATACAATTTTCTGACGAATCTGCTAATTTTTATTAACATTCGCCCGAACAGTTTTTTTACCGGGCAACAAAGTCACCGGGCTTTTTGGTCAGCAGGTCGAAAAGTGTATACTGCAACAGGATAAGGTCTTTGTCGTTGTTGATTACACCGTAGAAGCGGTCAATATCGTTGTTGTAGAAATGGCCTTCTTCGTCATAAGTGTTCTTAAAATTCGGTCGCGCAAAGGTCTTCAGGCGGGTTTTCCGGCCTTTGATATCCTCCACCGTATAAATACACATCTCCGATTTGCTGTTCAATATCGAGTCGAGTTTCAGGTATTCGTCGGTGTCGTTCATGTATATTTCGAAGCCTACCTTTTTGTAGCGCGACATAAACTCTTTTACGGCCATCGGGTCAACTCCCTGCAAGGGTTTTCCTGTTTTGAGCAACACGATACTGTAGTTGTTGTTCCCGTTGTTCACTGCCGAAAACGACTGGTCGGGGTCAGCGGGGTATTCAAGCGTTACCGATTTAATATTTTTAACATCGTAGTTAAATAAAATCCGGTCGCGCCATTCATAAATACTCGTAGTGTATCGGGTATTTAAAAAGCCTGCAAAACCCGGTATGTGCACTTCGAAAGGCTCGTCAGAACCTTCGAGAAGCATATAGGTTCCCGTATTATCCTGAGTAACACCACCCACATAATACACTTTCACCAGTTCGCCCTCCTGATAGATCTCCACCTTGGTCGAAGTTGTCGACAAGCTCCGCAACACAAAGTCCATCTTGGTTTTGGGTACCGGCGCGGCAACTTCGAGGTCGCAGATGGTTTCGAGCAACACATCCACAAAATCGCGGCGGGCAACATAGTCACCGTTCACTTGCCAGTAGTTGTCTTTACGCTCCAGCAAAATGGTATTGTTTTGCTTGTCGGCCAGAAAGATTTTGTCAACACGTGCCGTGTCTTTCACGTCAAAGTCGCGCAGTGTTTTCAGGGTTCCCGATATTTTTTCGATACGGAATTTTGTTTTACCAAACTCCTTGTAGCTCACAATACGGTATTTCATGAAAAAAATAACCACGGCCAGTGCCAGTAACACCAGCAGCACTATGAGAATAATTTTGTTTTGTCGTTTCATGGATATTACTTACGCCCGAAGCGCATTTTTCTGATTATAATAATACATATTCCGGTAAGGATAATAATCGCAATGGGCAGCAGGGTGTTGAACCAAACCCAGAAAACACCCGACTGCATTACCTTGCCGCGGTCGAGTTCACGCAGTTTTATGTCCTTCATCCGCAGCGAAATCATATCCTCGTCTTCGCACAGGTAATTCACACAGTTTACCAGAAAATCGCGGTTACCCGGGCAGTACTGTTCCTGATAATATTTGTCTTCGCCCAGATAAAATGCCTGCTTCTTATCGCCCAGTGTCTTTACTTCGTTGCGTATCATATCGCCGTCCGAAATGATAATCATTCGCGTGGGCTTACTGCGTGCTATAAAATTAATGTCTTCGCTCTGTGCTATTTCGGGAGCCAGCCGGTTGTTGAAATTCGACTCGAATTCGCCTTCGAGCAATACCGCTACCGGCAGGCTGGGTCTGTTGAACGAAGCCGGCTCTACGTTGTCCTTTATCGTTTTCAGGCTCACCTCCACCGGTGCCATCATCGACTTCGAGAGCCGCGAGGTGCGCAGTAAAATGGTCTTTTTTATTGCCGGGTCATCGCCCACGGTATCCATACTGCTCACAAACTCGGTTCTGATACGGCTCAGATTGCGCGTTACCGGATGTTCCGAAAGGGTGTCGGGAACGATTACCGGAAAATAGTACCAGGGAACCGGCATAAACTGAGGCTGACCTCCTGCTGAATTGACTACGATGGGAATATTCAGGCATTTCAAATCCTGAATCAGGTCGGGGTTTATGCGGACTCCGTAGCGGAATAACTGGTCGTCGAGGTTAATGTCGTTAATAAGTGCCATAAACGAAACCTGATTGGCCAGACTATCCATACTCGCTGCCATCCATTCCACCAGCCAGAGTACCTTACCCCCGCGCATGATGTATTGGTCAATAATAAATTTTTCGCGTTCGCGGAATATACTGTCGGGTTTGGCTATCACAATGGCGCTGTAACCGTCGAGGGAATTGAGCACACCATTCATACGCAGCCTGTCAATCTGATAATAGCGCGACAGTTCCATCATGATGTCGTGGGTTTCCCATTCGTCAAGTTCGCCATGACCTTCGATAAAGGCAATCTTCTGCTTACTTTCGCGGGTAAGCAGCCAGATGGCATTAATAAAATTGCGTTCCAGCTCGCTCACTGTCTTATTGAACTCCTGTTGGTCGCCCACCGTAATATTATCCACAAAAAAGTTTACCGGTACTTCTTCTCCCTTAAAACTGATGATTGCTCCCGGAAACACCACCTGCTCCTTGTACTCGCTGTTACCCATCTCCTGAAGATATTGCGGTATCAGGCCTTTCTTTATCAGTTCAACATACACTTCGCGCTTGGTTTCGTCGTCGGCATCACCAAAGGGGTCAATAAATTCGTACTCAATATTTTTTGAGAACACCCTGAAGTCGTCGAGCATCTCGCGCACCGAACGTTTCAGACGCTTAAATCCCAAAGGTAAATCGTCACCATCGAGATAGATTTTAATATACACCCTGTCGTCGAGATTGCGTATGATGTTGCGGGTTGTTTCCGACAGCGAATATCTTTTTTCGGCTGTCAGGTCAAGCCTGAAAAACAACTGGCTGCTAATAAAATTAACGACCACTATAATAAGCAGCACCAGCAGCAGTTGCACCAGACTTTGCTTCTTCAGGCTGCGGCGGTTGAAGCCTTGATCGTTTTTTGGTAATTTTATCCATAAGAATAAATAAACCAACAAACCCGGTGAAATCAATAAGAATAAGACTCTTAAAAGAATTACATTAATATTAAAATGATTCGCTAATCCTTGACAAACACCTCCAAAAATTCCCTGATTGACATCACGCATCAAAATGTTTTCAGACGCTTTATTCATCTTAGTTTCACCAGAATTTCTATTTCTTTTCATTTCTCTTTTTGCCATGGCTTACCATTTTCTGCTTTCGAGCGAAAGCTTGGTGATGAATAAAAACAAACCGGTCACACTGATAAAATACACCACATCGCGGCTGTCGATCACACCCCTCGACATCGAAGTGTAGTGGTCGTTAATCCCCAGCGAGATAATAAAATCCTGCATACCCCCGCTAAAGCCGAGACTCGCCAGTTGCGAAAATCCCAGAAAGAAGAAATAGCACATCACGATGCTGATAAAAAACGCCACAATCTGGTTTTTGGTCAGCGATGAGGCAAAAACCCCAATGGCAGAATACACACCGGCCAGAAAAAACAGCCCGGCATAGGAACCGGCCAGACCACCATAGTCAATATTTCCCGGCGGGTCGGCCAGCGTTACCAGCGATATCAGATAAATCAGCGTGGGCACCAGTGCTATGGCCGATAAACCCAGACCTGCCAGAAACTTGGCTATCACAATTTTAAAATCACTCAGGGGTTTGGTAAGCAGCCATTCCGCTGTACCCGACCGCTTTTCTTCGGCAAACAAGCGCATCGTTACCGCCGGTATCAGAAACAAAAATATCCACGGGGCCAGAATAAACATGCTGTCGAGGTTGGCGTAACCCATATCGAGAACATTGAATTCGCTGTGAAAAATCCAGATGAACATGCTGTTGATGAGCAGAAATATTGCCACCACCACATAGCCTGTTACCGAACTGAAAAACTCACTGATTTCTTTACGAAGTAATGCTAACATGACTTTTTATTTAATGACTGCAAAATTATTTTTTTATCACGAATAATAAAACAAAGCCTTCATTATAAATTGGTTCTTAAAATTGAACTTATATTTGCACACAACGACGCACAGGCCACTATGAGAAATACACCAATCATAAAAACACTTTTTGCAAAACGCAGGATGCTGGTTTTTGTTGTTTGCTGTCTTGCTTCGTTCACCCTGTCGGGACAAAACCGCTGGGGCATTACCGCCTCGGGTTCCTGGGGTTTTCTGGCACCCCATCATAAACCCATGCAATATCTCATCAACGGTCACACACTGAGCGCATCGCTGGGTCTCCGCCTCAGGTTCTCCGACAAAACACACTGGCTGCAGTCGTGGCGCTACCCCGACATCAGCCTGCAGTACGGGTTTTCGTCGTTGGGCAACCGCGAAGTGCTGGGCTATGCCCATTCGCTCATCTGCAATGCCGATATCCGTATTGCGGGAAACGCGCAACATGCCTTGTTCTACACCCTCGGTGGGGGACCGGCCATCCTTACCCGGCCTTTCGACCGCGAAACCAACTACCTCAACACCGCCATCGGTTCGCACCTGAATGCGCATTTCAGGCTGGGGCTGGGCTATTCGTTTACGCCGCGTAACAGCCCGCGCACCTCGTTCCGTGCCGGTCTGCAGTTCAATCACTACTCAAACGGCAGCCTGTTCAAGCCTAACTTAGGCCTCAATTTGGTCACCATGGGTATGGGCATTGTCTGCTTCACCGGGCAGTCCGATTCAACCCAAACCGACAACCCGCCTGTGGTTATAAAGCACACCGGCGCATGGGTACCGACCCTGCACGTATCGGTGGGACTCCGGCAGCGTGCTGTTTACGACCCCCGCCATTATCCGGTGCTGGCGCTCAATGCCAACTTCAACTATTCCGTAAGTTCACGGCGCATGTTGGGTCCGGGCATCGAACTCAACTACGACATGCTCACCGAATCGGTGCTGCTCGACAACCTGGCTACTGCAAGCCACAGCCCGTTCCGCATGGGCATTCATCTGAATCAGGACCTGTATTTCGGCAACATAATACTCAGCCTGCAGGCAGGAGTTTATCTCGTAAACCCCAAAAAATCGGAGGGCTACATCTACGACCGCATCGGGTTCCGATACCGCTTCCACAAAAACCTCATGGCCGGACTCATGCTCAAATCCCACCTCAGCGTTGCCGACTGCTTCGAACTCAGTTTCGGCTATCGGTGGTAACAACGCCGGCTTTTCCGGATTTGCAAACGCCCCCAACTGTACCCGCCGCTCGTCCGGATTTGTAATCCGGGCGGTTCAAATACTCCTCATGCACACTATAATTTAATTTACACGAGCGCGTCTTACCCGACCAAAGTACCGGTTTCAGTAAGAGCCCTATCATGAAAAACGCTAATATGGGAGCGTGTTTTCACATCTACAAATGATTCTTAGTAAAGCATTTTGCAATAGGTTCGGGTGTAGCGATAATGTTTTCTGACCTCTAATCTCTAATATTGCATTAGCGAATAATATCAAAACTTGCAATTATTGAAAGTTTTGATAATTTTAAGTATATTTGCATTATGAAAAAATTAGTAGCACGAAAAGAATATATTGATAAGCTATTGTCGTACAAGGACAAAGATATTATCAAGGTGATAACGGGTTTACGTCGTTCGGGTAAATCAACTTTACTGACAATGTTTCGAGATCGGCTGTTTACAAACGGCGTGATTCCTGAACAAACGCAATTATACAATTTTGAATTACCTGAAAACTTTCTTGACAAAACATGGGATAAGCTGTATTTTGAAATTAAATCAAAACTGTTTGCGGATAGAATAAATTATATTTTTCTTGATGAAATTCAGAATATACCTGATTTTGAAAAGTTAGTCGATGGGCTTTATGCAACCGAAAATACAGACGTATATATCACAGGCTCTAATGCGAATTTACTATCAAGTGAATTAGCCACCCTGCTAAGTGGCAGGTATATTGAGATTTCAATTTTACCATTCTCTTTCAGCGAATATTTGGAGTTCAGAGTTATTGATACAAAAAATAAATACCTGAATTACGAGGCATTGTTTTATGATTATGTAAACGAAACTTCGTTGCCAAAAGGTGCTGAATTAAGGGAGGAGGGTTTTGACAAGATTTACGAATACCTTCAAGCTTTATATTCAACCATTATCGAAAAAGATATCACACAACGGCACCAAATTAACCACAAGAGCGCGTTTGGAAATGTTGTCAAATTTGTTGCAGCTAATATTGGGAGTCACCTATCGCCAAGTGGGATATCGAAAGCATTGAAAGCAGGTAATCAGGAAATTCATCATGCTACTGTTGAGAAATTCATTGATTATTTAGTCGAAAGTTTTGTCTTTTATAGAGTCAATCGCTTCGATATAAAAGGTAAAAAACAGCTTGCTACACAAGAAAAGTATTATCTTGTGGATATGGGTTTATTGAATGTGCTTATTGGTAGGGAAAGAATAGCAGACAGGGGACATATACTTGAAAACATTATTTATCTCGAGCTAATCAGGAGAGGATACAAAGTTTGGACAGGAGCATTGCGTAATGGTGAAATTGATTTTACTGTTAAAAATCGCGATGGAAATACAGAGTATTACCAGGTCTCGTGGGAAATTTCAAACACCGAAACTGAAAAGCGGGAATTTACTCCACTTGAAGCTATACATGATAATTATCCGAAATTTCTTTTAACCACCGAATCGTTTCCACAAAGCAAAGATGGAATAATTCACAAAAATGTATTTCAGTGGCTCCTCGAAAAGTAAATCATAGTTGTAACCTACTAAAATAAGGACATAGTCAAATTGTCCTTAGAAATGTGCATGGCGATTAGTGGCAAAATTGTTTCCACAGCATAGTTCTTGTTGCTATGGAAGGGATGTAGTTCACTGTGTGCTAAATTTTATAGGTTAAAGGTACAAAAAAGTTAACAACAAAGTCGGGGGTGAAATAAAATTGGCGGTCAATGCCGTTCGCACGCTTGTCAATGCCGATTGAACGAAGCTCCGAACCAATTGAACGCCCCTCCGAATCGATTGAACAAAGCTCCGAACCAATTGAACACTCGAAATAGTTGTTTAAATCCACCTCAAACCTTTTGCTAAACACATTTTGCAAGGCGCAATTTTCTAAACCAAAAACATTACTTTTGCAACATGACTTTAAAAAATATGTTATGAAAAGAGACAATGCGGTTTTCGATATTATCCGTAAAGAACGCGAACGCCAGATGCACGGCATCGAGTTGATTGCATCCGAAAATTTTGTCAGCGAGCAGGTACTCGAAGCCATGGGCTCAGTGATGACCAACAAATATGCCGAAGGATACCCGGGCAAACGTTACTATGGTGGCTGTCAGTTTGTTGATCAGACCGAGCAGATTGCCATCGACCGTATCTGCCAGCTCTACGGTGCCGAATATGCCAACGTGCAGCCCCATTCCGGGGCACAGGCCAATGCAGCTGTTTTTCTCGCCTGCCTTAACCCCGGCGATACTTTCATGGGCCTCGACCTGGCGCATGGCGGTCACCTTTCGCACGGTTCTCCCGTCAACATTTCGGGATTGCTGTTCAGGGCTGTGGCTTACGGAGTAAAAGAAGACACCGGCCGTGTAGATTACGATATGATGGAAGAAGTGGCATTGCGCGAACGTCCCAAACTCATCGTGGGTGGTGCTTCGGCCTACAGCCGCGAATGGGACTACAAACGTATGCGCGAAATTGCCGATAAAATCGGTGCCCTGCTCATGATCGACATGGCGCATCCTGCCGGACTGATTGCTGCAGGCTTGCTCGATAACCCCTGCCAATACGCCCACATAGTAACCTCCACCACCCACAAAACATTGCGCGGACCCCGTGGCGGTATTGTGCTTATCGGCAAAGACTTCGACAATCCATGGGGAAAAGCCACTCCCAAAGGCATCATCAAAAAAATGTCGGAAATCATCAATTCGGCTGTATTCCCGGGAATGCAGGGTGGTCCGCTCGAACACGTCATTGCTTCTAAGGCAGTGGCCTTTGGCGAAGCCCTCGATCCTTCGTTCCGCGAATACCAGATGCAGGTGAAAACCAACGCTTCCGTAATGGCCGAATCCTTCATCAAACGCGGTTACAAAGTAATCAGCGGTGGCACCGACAACCACTCCATGCTCATCGACCTGCGCACCAAATTCCCCGATATCAACGGCAAACAGGTCGAAAATGCCCTCGTACAGGCCGAGATTACGGTAAACAAAAACATGGTTCCCTTCGATCACCGTTCGCCCTTCCAGACCTCCGGTTTGCGTGTTGGAACTCCGGCCATAACAACCCGGGGGCTTAAAGAAAACAGCATGGATATCATCGTCGAAATGATTGACCACGTAATCAGCAATTTCGAAAACACTGAAGTCATCGACGCTACACGGAAAAAAGTGTACGATATGATGCATTCCTATCCCTTATTTGCCTGGTAATAAGTTGTATATCAACCGAAAATCCCGATTCTCCCGATTCGGGATTTTTTTTTACCTGAACTTCAATTCCTCCATCACCATCCAAGTCACTCGCAGGGGACTTGGATGTAAGCATGTTTCGAAATTACCTTTCGCAAAAATCATCTGCCCATGCTTGGTATTTCACCGAACCGATCACCGAGCCGGTCACCGAGCCGGTCACCGAGCGGAGTCGAGGTGGAGTCGAGGTGCCCGGTGAGATGAAACTGAGCCTCAGGAATTGCTGAACCCTAAGCTCTACCTGAACTGGTATTTAGCCCGTAGGGCTTCAACATCGATAGAATTGCAGTTAAAAAGGAATTATTGTCCGTAGGACATTAACCTCAGAATTTTGATGTTGATTCCCCAACGGGAAACACGATTTTATTCGCCTTGTTTTTTTATGATGTTTATGCCCTACGGGCAAAACCGGGAATGGTGACAACGTATTATTCCATCACCATCCGAGTCACTCGCAGGGGACCAGGATATAAGCATGTTCCTTAATGCCTTACAGCAAAAAATCATCTGCCCATGCTTGGTATTTGAGCCTGCAAACCAACCGATACAAGAAAAGGTTCGTAATTAAAACTTACAACATTCTTGTTTACTGGTAGAGAAAGACCGGCCTGTGCCACGAGTTTTACCCTTGGCAGGCCAAACTTAATAGTGAGTGTGGGCTCGAAGAAATATCCCGTGTCATGGGCTTCATCCTGCCATATATACACCATTACTGTCCGAAAAGAGAAAGAGGTCTGGAAATAGTTGCTCACAAACGACAGCGAAGATTGTACAAATGCCCGGGCCACCATATCATGTGCTTCAGACCCAAATATGCCTGATGTCTGCAGCGAGCTTATTCTCCCAATACCTGTTCCTCCATAAGCGTCAATCAGCCCGAATTTGCCCAGTCTGAGGTAATAGCCTGAACCTGCTTCTACAAAGATATGCTGGTGATAATCGTCACTATTTTCGTTTTTTTCGTTCATAAAACTGCCATTCATCATTAATCCCCAGTGTTCAAGGGGTGAGTAAGCCGATTGAATATCAACACCCGAAGTACCTCCATGTACCGATGCATTCAGCGATTTACCGGAATGTATCATCGGTGAATTAACGACATTGGGGACATAGGCCGGTGCACACGCTTGATAAAATGCAGCAGTCAAAATTGCCAGAAATAAAACGATTTTCATTTTCATGGAATTTGTGTTTAAACGATTTGTACAATTTACACCTATTTTAAAAGATATCGGTAACTTAAAAGGCTTTGATTCTATATTGTACCCATTAATGGGTAAAGGCATTAAATTTACAACGGGTTAGATTACTTTTGCTCCCCCATTCATAGTCACACACAGAGTACCCGGATGTAAACCTATTTCGCAATACCTTGCAGCAAAAATCCGTAACCCCCAATGGACTCCGGGTGCCGTGCCGGTAACACGGAGTGGGAGGGATGCTTAATCTTAACCACCCGTAAATACCTGTGCTGAGCCCGTCGAAGTACAGATTGCTTTGTCCTCGTTCCTCGTCCGCGCAAAGACGGGTGGCATGCGTTATTTGGCTCCGGGTGTCGTGCCGGTAACACGGAGCGGAAATTTCATATCCATCAAAAGTCCAGTTTTATCCGATTTGGATTTTTTGACTGAACTTCCATCTTCACAGTACCTAAAAGCTCACTGTACCCTGTAGGTAACGCGCCGTGGGCAGGCCCCGACAAAAATGCGAGCCAACCCGGGCGTGAATAGCCGTTTAATAGAAAAAACAACAAAGGGCTAGAGAAGCAAACCACCCGAAGACCCGAACAAGGTTTGCTTCTCGACGCTTTGTTTTGTCGGCTAATGGAGAAGGGCCTGCGCTGACAAAACACTACTTTGTTAGTTTTTTCATTAAACGGTTAGAGCGGGTGGAAGCATATTTTTGTCTTGATTTTTTGGTACTTTTTCATCAAGGAAAAAGTATGAAAAGAAAATCTTGATGATCTTCCTCTTTCCTTCCATTCATAGTCACACACAAAGTACCCGGATGTAAACCTATTTCGCAATACCTTGCAGCAAAAATCGGTAACCCCAATGGGCTCCGGGTGTCGTGCCGGTAACACGGAGCGGGAGGGATGCATAATCTTAACCACCCGTAAATACAGATTGCTTTGTCCTCGTTCCTCGTCCGCGCAAAGACGGGTGGCATGCGTTAATTGGCTCCGGGTGTCGTGCCGGTAACACGGAGCGGGAGGGATGCTTAATCTTAACCACCCGTAAATACCTGTGCTGAGCCCGTCGAAGTACAGATTGCTTTGTCCTCGTTCCTCGTCAGCAAAGACGGGTGGCAGGAGTTGCCCACCCCTTCAATAAAAAAAAGCCGGACTATAGCCGGCTTTTCAGATGATTATGCAAACGAATTACTTGGCATGTTCTTTTTCGAAATCTTTCATAGCCTCAACTAAAGCCTTCACATCTTCCATGGTGCAGGCATTATATGTCGAAGCTCGGTATCCACCTACAGAGCGATGGCCTTTAATACCAACAATTCCGCGCGCTGAGGCAAACTTCACAAAATCTTCTTCGAGGTGTTTGTATTCGTCTTTCGGAACAAAGCAAATGTTCATGCGTGAGCGATCTTCCTTATCGACAGTGCCAACAAAAACCTTACTCTTGTCGATGGCATTATACAGGTAATTTGCCCTTTCGTCAGCCAGTTTATTCATGGCATCGAGTCCGCCCATTTCTTTAATCCAGTACAGGGTTTCGCGCAATGCGAAAATATTAATGCACGGTGGTGTGTTATACATGGAACCACCTTCAATATGGGTCGAATACTTCAGCATGGTCGGTATCGGTCTGTCAACCACCTTTTGCAGGTATTCATCCTTGATAATCACAAAAGTAACCCCGGCAGGTCCCAGGTTTTTCTGTGCTCCACCATAAATCATTGCGTACTTCGACACATCAACCTTACGGCTCATAATATCGGAGCTCATATCGGCAATCAGTGGAACATTCACGTCGAGGTCTTTCAGCAGTTCGGTTCCTTTGATGGTATTGTTGGTGGTAATATGCAGGTAATCAACATCGGCAGGAACGGTATATCCTTTGGGGATATATTTGAATTCGCGGTCTTTCGACGATACTTCAACCACTTCGCCCCATAGTTTGGCTTCTTTAACAGCTGCCGTGGCCCAGGTTCCCGTGTTGATATACATAGCCTTGGTCTTCATGAAATTGTAAGGAATCATGCAAAATTGCAGGCTGGCACCTCCGCCAAGAAACAACACACTGTAACCTTCGGGTATTTCGAGTATTTCTTTAAACAGGGCTACCGTATCGGCAAGAATGGCTTCGAAGTCTTTTCCGCGGTGCGAAACTTCCATTATTGATTGTCCTGAATTGCCAAGTTCCAGTACGGCTTTGGCGGTATTTTCCAATGTACGGTCCGATAATTTGCACGGGCCAGCATTAAAAATGTGTTTTCTCATGAGTCTTATTGTTTTAAATTTCAGTCAAAATTATAAAATACTTGCTACTTCAATCATATTTTACAACATAATTGATTTCGACGGCTTTGCTGCCACCTTACTGAATCAGGTGTTCAACAAGAATTTTTACTCCCAGCCCCATTAAAATCAGGCCGCCGGCAATCTCGATCCGGAATTTTACATAACGTTGCAACATACTGCTAAAGCGGCTTCCGGCAAACGAAACGATAAAAGTTACCACAACAATACAGAGCACCAGCCCGACAATCTTACCCCCGATAAAGCCCACCGAGGCACCCACTGCCAGTGCATCGATGCTGGTTGCCATGCCCAGAACAAGCAGGAGCCAGATGTTTTCGGGATTCACGCTGTTGCGGCTGCTGTCGTTTGTAAAACCTTCATACATCATTTTTCCGCCGATAATAACCAAAAGCGCAAACGCTATCCAATGATCGTAGTCGCAGATCAGCGTGCCGAGTTGCATCCCTGCCAGCCAGCCCAGCAATGGAAAAAGGCCCTGTACGAGAGCGAATACAAGCGCAAGTTTTAAAGCAGTTTTGTTCCGGTTTCCGGTAATGCAGCATCCGGTAGCCACAGCAACAGCCAGACAATCAGCATTCAGTGCAAGTGCCATGAGAATCCACTCCAGCATACCCAAAAACTAATAAAGGAAACGTTTAATCTTCTGGGTGGCTGTTTTTTCGAACGGCGTCGGTTTGTATATTACTTTGTTGAGGCGGGCATATTTACTTACCTGCTTGTTGATGTAAATCTGCAATTCAGCCTTGAGTTCCTCAATCTTCCGATCGCTGTAGTCTGATACTTTGTCGTAAATATCGTTGTATCGTTGTTCGATTTCTTCCTTATTGAAATGCACCAGAGCAACCAAACCGCCATTCTCTTCAACAACCAGCGATTCAACCACATGGTCGAAGTTGTTTATAAGAGATTCGATGTCTTCGGGGAAAATATTTTCGCCTCCGCTACCGAGAATCACATTTTTATTTCTGCCGCGAATCGACAGAAATCCATCCGCACTCAACACACCGAGGTCTCCGGTACGGAACCAGCCGTCAGGTGTGATAACTTCGGCGGTAATTTCGGGTTCTTTGTAATAGCCCATCATAACATTCTTTCCGCGTGCCCATATTTCTCCCACTCCGGTTTCGGCATCGGGGTTATTGATTTTCAGTTCAACGCCCTGAATGGCAGGTCCGGTAGACTGCAGCCGTGCAGTACGGGGACTGGTACCGGCAAGCAGGGGGCCGTTTCGGTAAGTCCGTAACCAATCGCAAGAGGAAAGCGGGCATCGAGCAGAAACTGCTCAACCACCGGATCGAGCTTAGCACCACCCACACCGAAAAACCGGATTTTTCCACCGAAAGTTTTCATCAGTTTTTTACCGGCAATACGGTGGAGCAACATTTTTATATTGTGATTGCGATACAAGCGGGCAATCAGCTTATTCTTTTTAAAGCTAGGGGCTATTCGGTTCCGGTAGATTTTCTCAATAATCATCGGCACCGTTAGCATCATGGTGGGCTTTACTTCTTTCAGAGCTTTCAGCATAACCGAAGGAGCAGCAGCCTGTTTCATGTAGTACACCGAAGCCCCGTTGAAAACCGGCAGTAAAAATCCCAGACTGTTTTCGTAGGTATGCGACAGCGGTAGCAACGACAAAAACCTGTCGCTTGGTTCTATGGGTTGCAGTATCCCCGAAGAATGTACCGTAAAGCAAATATTGCGGTGCGACAACATCACGCCTTTCGATTTTCCGGTTGTACCCGAAGTATAGATGATAGCTGCCAGATCGTCTTCATACACTTTAAATCCGTTGTTATCGAATTTTCCGTATTGATAATACGCTGTTTTTTCGCCGGACACAATGGCAAAATCGTCAATGTCAATAATATGCTTCAAAAACGGAAGCTCCAGCGATTTAAGCTTGTGCATCTGCTTGTCGGATACAATGATACAACGTGTTTCGGAGTGTTGCAGCACGTTGCCTGTTTCCACGGCACTAAATCCGGGTAAAATGGGAACCACAACAGCGCCCATGCCGGTAATGGCAAGGTACGAAATGCCCCAGTTCGGATTGTTTTCGCTCAGAATAGCCACTTTCGTTGATTTTTTAACTCCTAACCGGGTTAAAAACGAAATAAGGCTTTTAATCAGGGTTTCAGCTTCACGGTATGTATAGGGTGACTCCGAAACATAGGCTAACATAGGTCTGTTCCAATGTTTCTCAGCCGACTTTGCAAACTGATACGGTATCGTATATCTTTCTTCTTCCATTAAGGAATTTTTGGTGTGGCAAGTAAGTCATTTTTTTTAAGCAAAATGAATGGTTCGCAAATAAGTTATTAAGATGCCCGAAAATATTATACATAGTCGTTCGAATAAATCGAATTTTTACAATTTGTTATATTTATTGAATTTTGATTTTTATGTATTGTTAACAAGAATTTATTGTGGAAATGCATTAAAATGCTATTACATTTGCCTTTTTTGTTGCAAATGACTCTAAAACATCGCAGGATAATGTTTTTTCCACAGGAATTGCTTTCGCATTATCTGCGTTGCATTTGCCTGGCACGCCAGTTGAAGGATGATTACGAAATTGTTTTTTTTGCTTCCGAAACCTATGCCTGTTTTGTTGAGAAAGAAGGCTTTTTGTGTATAATGAACGATTTGTCCGACATTTCAGAAGTTTTACGTCATGCCCGCCAGTTCGATTTTTCGTGGATCAATCGTGATAGCATCGAAGCAGGTTATACCAAGCAATTTTCTGTCATTATGCAGCAAAAACCCGATATGGTGGTGGGTGATGCCAACCTCAGTCTGCGCATGGCAGCTCAGAAAGCCGGTGTTCCCATGGTGGCACTTCAAAACAATTATTTAAGTAAGTACTATGCCGATATCAGGCCTGTTCCGCACCAACATCCTGCCAATGCCTTTAAGCCTAAGCTGAGCGAGAAAAACTGGAACCGGCTGGTACGTGCTGTCGAGAAAATCGTGTTGCGCTCGGTGCACCGTCCATTTCGTATCCTGAGGTCGGAATACCGCTTGCCGCGATATCAGAATCTGCTTGATGAATTTGCAGGAGATTATGTGCTCTATCTCGACAATGAGTTGCT
>JAKQPY010000095.1:0-2534 GCA_029564465.1 Bacteroidota bacterium
TTGCTGTGATGTTAACAACAATGCCTGATTGCTGTTCCAGCATGCTTCGTTGTAGGGGATAAACGACATCCGGTAATAGTCGTCGTAATTTTCGGGAAAGTTGAAAAACGGAATTATAAATGGTTTCCCATAATCGAAGAAATACATCAATCCATGTGTCGTAAGGTGGCGGCTGATTGTCTTGCGGTCTTTCATTTCATCATTGTAAAAATCGCGGTTACTGATAAAATCGAAGCTGTACGAAAAATGGAAATGATCGGGAATGAGAACTCCGTTTTCTACTTTATAGCTGTTGCTGACCTGTAAACTCACATTATACAGCGAATCGAGCCCTTCGTGAAAAGGTAAAAACGGGTGAATGGCAGGATGCTCTGCAAAGAGTTCAATTTTAAGCAGGTTCATGGTCGATTTTTCAATCCAGGCTTTTCCCGAAAACGACATGTTATCGGTTGAAAGCGGAGTGAATTTTATAGTGTACACTTGCCCGTCGTAAGTTTCGAACTCAAGATTAAAAAGTTTTTTCATCCCACTTTTAGAAAACTGAAATGGAATGGCCGGAAATAAATCGTTTTTCTCGGAAAGTGAAAACTGAGTCCATGCCAGCGATGTTGATCTGCTAACAAAATAATTGCCATTGGCAGCGAGTGCAGTTTTACCGTTTTTGAATTCCAGTTTTTCGAGCTGTTCACCCTGAAGGTTGGCATTATAAAAACATTCGAGCAGTTCAACGGGAAGGTAGTCTTTGGAATAGGTTTGGTACAAAGGAGCCGGAAAAATGGGGTACTTACTTTCATCCATGGCACCCAAAGTTTCGAGAACGAAATACACTTTCGACTGATTGGATGTTCGATTTTTTTGTAGTTGCTTCCGGCATGATTCAAAAATATCGTACAAATATTCATTACCGGCATGAACGGTGATTTCATCAAGCATGGTTTCTGATGCGTTCAGACCCACAAGCGGTTGTGCTTTGAGTTGCCTGACAGAGAGTGTTTTACTCCGGTAACCCAAATACGAAAACATTAGGCTGTCGTAAGTATTCTTTACTTCGAGCCGAAACAGTCCCTCGGCATTCGTTATCGTCCCGTTTTTTTGACCAATTAACCAAACATTACACCATGGTAGCGCTGCACCTGTTGCAGCATCGGTTACACGGGCTTCGATGATGCATTGAGCCCTGAGTCCCAAAAACAACGTCAATAAAGCGCTGAGTAATGCAATTTTTCTAATAGGGCTGACCATAGGAAACTAAACAAGATCACTTCTCAAAGTTAATATATTTTGTGCTAAATAACTATTGAAAAATTGTCAATTTCCGTGGTAATAACGTTTTGGATAGAACAAAAGTGTGAGAATCTGGGGGCATTTTGTCATGGTTTTTGCCATACCGGCTCCGCAAGCTCCGCCGCTATGATGCAAAAACACATGCCAAAAGCCGTCCATCGCCCTATCTCACCAACAACATACTGTCGCCGTAACTCAAAAAACGGAAATCGTTTTCCATTGCTGTGGCATAGATGTTTTTCCACTGCTCTCCGATAAAAGCGGCAACCAGCAGGAGCAGCGTGCTTCGCGGTTGATGAAAGTTGGTAATCAGCCGGTTGGCATACCTGAATTCGTAGCCCGGCACAATCATGACCGATGTTGATGCCTGAAGGCAGTTCAAATTATTTTTTCGGCAATAATCAGCCAAAAACGCAAGTGCTTCACGGGGATTCAGAACAGGTGTTTCGTGGTAAGGTTCCCACTGGGTAGTTTCAAGTACATGTTGGCCTTTATAGAGCCGTTGCGCCAGCCAGTACATGCTTTCGACAGCCCGCAGCGAAGTGGTACCGGTAATGGTGATATTGCCAAAGCACCTGTCGATTGCTTCGATGCTTGTCAGGGGAATCAAGTAATGTTCACGGTGCATGGTGTGTTGCACCGGATTATCGGCCGAAACCGGCTTAAAGGTTCCTGCCCCAACATGCAAGGTTATGGCTTCGATGTTGATGTGCTGCTTGCTCCTGAGGTTTTCGAGCAATTCTCCGGTAAAATGGAGACCGGCAGTGGGGGCAGCCACCGAACCATCATGCTGCGAATATACCGTCTGGTAACGTATGGCATCGCTGGCTTCGGCCTTGCGATTCAGGTAAGGCGGCAAGGGAATGTTCCCCTCGGCAGCGAGTATTTCGGCAAAACTCACCGAAGTATCCCAAATAAACTGAATTTGTAAATCATCACCCGTATCGCTGACCAAAAAAGCACTTAGCTGGAATGTTACACCCGAAACATGGCATACCTTGCTCAGCCCCCCTCCTTTCCATTTCTTCTTATTCCCAACAAGACAGTGCCAGATGCAGGTTCCTTCCGCAGCAAACGATTGTTGGTAATCGGCGGGTAATGCAGGTTCGAGGCAGAATATCTCTATGGCAGCACCGGTAGGTTTACGAAAAAGCAGACGGGCATGAATTACTTTGGTGTTGTTAAAAACGAGCAGACCATTCTCTGGCAGATAGGATCCGATGGAAGAAAAACTGTCGAATTCTATCCCC
>JAKQPY010000113.1:0-1003 GCA_029564465.1 Bacteroidota bacterium
TTTCGAAACGGCATTGTCTAATGCCAGAGGACCATCAATCAGACAGTTGGCAATTTGTCCCCTGCGGTTCATTTGTGTAAGCATGGCAGCGTGTACCGTCGATTCAATTTTGGGGTTCACCACTTCAACAGGACCGATAATGGCGATTTTGGGTTTATCGATACCAATACCGCGCATAGCCTCTACTGCGTTGTTGATGATGGCCACTTTTTCGTGAAATTCAGGGGCAACATTCATGGCTGCGTCCGTTACTCCGATAAGTTTATGATAATAGGGAGATTCAAACACCGCCAAATGCGAAAGTGTGTCGCCTACGCGTAATCCGTTTTCTTTGTCGAGCACTGCTTTGAGCAGTACCGCGGTTGTTACCATACCCTTCATAAGCAAGTCGGCCTTGCCTTCGCGTATCAGACTGACAGCCAGTTTGCTGGCAGCAGCATCGTTGGGTTCGTCAATTATACTTTCGGGTTTAATCTGAAAACCCAATTCTAAAGCGTATTGCAGCGTAAGGGCCTTGTTCCCGATAAAAATCGGATCAACAATTCCTTCCTTGCTTGCTTTATGCACTGCTTCGAGAACGTGTTTGTCAGCCGATGCAGCGACTGCCATACGGCGCGTACCCTTTTGCTTCGCAATTCCGATGAGTTCGTTTAATTTTGTTAAAGCCATTGTATATTCGTTTTAATTTGTTTCGAAAAAGAAGTCTAAAAATAGAAATATTTTACTAATTACAAAAAACAAAAAGCGCAGTAGTTTTCACCGCTGCGCTTTCTTGTAAGTTGTAGTTTATCAATGAGTTACCTTTATCGAGGAAACAATACGTTTGGTGTCGTTGGCAATTACCAGTTCTTCGTTGGTAGTAACTACCATGATTTTGGTTTTAGAATCGGCAGTCGAAATTAAACCATCGGTGCCACGTAACCCTGCATTCACTTCTGCATCGAATCCGGCGCCGATAAACGACAGGTATTTAGCAACACGTTCGCGAACAAAACATGCATTT
>JAKQPY010000128.1:0-3283 GCA_029564465.1 Bacteroidota bacterium
AGCCGGCTGGGACGGCAAACTGAGCAGTGGCAGCGAAGCCGCTCCGGGCGTGTATTTCTACATCATCAAGGCCAAGGGCATCGACGAAGTGGAATACGACCTGCAGGGACCGTTCCACCTGATGAGGGAAAAATAGAATCATGAACTTATTTGCTTAGTTTTCAAGATACTAGCGAAAAAATATTATAGTTTAAAAAAATAATTATATTTTTGTCTTTTCAGGCAACTATTATGTTATTTGAAGTGTCTTAAGGGTCTATAATTAAATAAATTGTAACACATGAAAACAATTAACCTGGTTCTGTTGTGTTTGGCAATGCTGGTTTCTACGGTACTTACTGCCCAGAAATCCGTTGTGCCCGATCAACGTTTAAAGCAAATCTATTCTGATGAGGAATTAGCCCGGATGAATGCTAATTCGAATACCACAATCGAATATTTAAATTTTTGTTTACAAAGGAGCTGGTTTCTCGCCGACGAATCGGTCATGGAAAAAGTGCAAAACAGCCCCTATTTGTATTATGTCGATCAGGAAACCGGGTTAAAATCTGATATCATGGTTACCTCAGTGAACTTCGAAAATTTCAATGTATTGCTTTATTATTCTGAACCCGCTTATGATAAACGGGTTTTTTACCGAATCGGAGACACTGGCTATGTCATTGGATTTTACAGTGTTAAAGAGCTTGCTGAAATGTATAATAACGAAAAAAATCAATAATCCATGAAAAAGATACAGATTATTATACTCGCCGGATTCCTGATGGGAATTGTAAATTGGGTCGGAGCCCAGACTTATACTATCAGTAACAATAATATTAACACGTGTAGCGGCACACTCTACGATTCGGGTGGTGCATCAGGAAATTACAGTAACAACGAAAGTTTTCAGATGTTTTTATGCAGCGATAACGGCTCTACCATTTCGCTTCATTTTACCCAGTTCAATCTGGCATCGGGAGATATGCTTGAAATTTATAACGGTGACGGAGTAACCAACCTCTTGGCAACTGGCACGGGAACATCCTTGAACGGTCAAACCATATCTGCAAATGTTGACTGCCTTACTCTGGTTTGGACAACAACTGCCAGTGGGGTAGCAGCCGGTTTTGCAGCAACAATAAATTGTGCTACCCTTTGCCAGGGTTATACAACCGATTTGGTTTCTAATCCTCCCATTACCGATCCGGTTGGCCATTACATCGACATTTGCCCGGGCACCACGGTGAATTTTACTGCGGTTAGCAATTTTCTTAACAATGGTTCTCAGGGTTATACCCAATCAACGGCTTCAACCACTTACCACTGGCATCTGACCAGCGGAACCTTGGGCGAGTTGGTGAATAATTCCGGTTTGGGCCTGAATACCATGAGTTATACTTTTAATGAACCGGGCGGATACACAATTGAACTTCGCTCTACCGACCAGATTGGATGCTGGAACATGGGCGATGCAACCTACCGAATCAGGGTTTCCATACCTCCAAATTTTGCAGGAACCAGTTTGACGCCAAATCCGATTTGTCCGGGTCAGACTGTAACCCTTACCGGTCAGGTACAAACCAACCCGTATGAAATTATAATCACAGAGCCCCAAATCGTTGAAGAGTGTTTTTACGATAATTATGAGGGAACAGTATGTTTTCAGGTAAGTGCATTTCAGCCTGGTCAGCAGATTACATCTGCCAATGATGTGGAATCTTTCTGTATTACCATGGAGCACTCATATATTGGCGACTTTTATATGTATCTGCGTTGTCCCAACGGACAGGAGGCTATGTTGCATGAATATTATAATTGCAATAACGCATATTTCGGCCTGCCGAATCATTCAGACAACTGTGCCCCCGGCACAGGATTGGAATATTGCTATTCAATGTCGGCAACCCAAACGGTGGTTAATGTGTGCTCTTCTGGAGCCTCTGTTCCTGCCGGAACCTATTTGCCGCTTGGTACTTATGCCGATTTAATTGGTTGTCCTATTAACGGCGAATGGTGTGTTCGTTTCTTCGACAACTGGGGTGCTGACGATGGTTATATCTGGAGTGCAGACCTTACATTCAGCCCGAGTATTCTCCCGCAGGATGTGTGGGGATTCGAGAACTCCTATGTACTTGGACAGAACTCCCCTGACGCACATTGGGATGGTAACAATATGACTGACAATATCGGATCTATTGGTACTGCTGCACCTTTACTGGCAGGAACCAATGTACCCTATACATTCTATGCTACCGATGATTTTGGATGTACTTACGACACAACAATCACCGTTACTGTTCGCCCCATTACTGACCCACAGTGTTGTCAGATGCCAAATCCAAGCGCTGGTAGTAATACAGCTATTTGCAATAACTGTTTCACCTTAGCAGGAAATCAGCCGGTTGCCGGTAATAATGGATTGTGGGAGCAGGTTAGTGGTCCCGGAACAGCTACTTTTACAAATAATACGCAATACAATACGCAGGTATGTATTAATGATATTTATGGTGCATATGTGTTTGAGTGGACAGAATTTTATCAGGGTAATGCTGCGTGTTCGCAATCAGCCACTGTCACTATCACCTTCAACGAAACCTTTGACCCGACCATCACCGAAATCGAGGATATGTGTCTGTCGCATGCCCCGGTTCAGGTAACTGCTGTGGATGTGGGAACACTCACATGCCCTACTTGCCCTGCCGGCTCATTCGACCCAGCCAGTGCGATATTTACTCCCACAGCCCCGGGAACTTTCACAATAACCAATACGATTACCGGGCCTTGCGTTGGAACAGGAAGCAGTTCAACGACCTTCGAAGTGTTCGATGAACTCGAAATCGTTAATTTCAATGATCAGGAATGTATCTATGGTACTGATCCAGTGTATGTTACTGAATGGGATATGCAGGGAAGTGCAGGGATTTTTACAGGAATGTATTATGTAAATGGGGAGCATGTTACAGGTCATTTCGAACAAACGCACCCTTCGGCCACCAGCTATGCCTATACCATTACCGATGTAAACGGTTGTACCAGTATCGAAATTTCTGGCTTCCGCGATTGTGATTGCCCGAGTGCCGGTACCATGACAAGCCTGCAACTTGAGGTTCTTTGTCAGGGTGAGTGTACCGGAACGGTGGTAGGCCACAATGGCAATCAGGTGGTTGCACCATTCCCCGGAGCGATATTCGAATTTATGATTCACACCGGAAACAATGTTCCCATTGCATACTCTGCAACCACTAATTTCTGCCCGAATCAAATTCCGGGGTTTGCTTATAATACTACCTATTATATTTCG
>JAKQPY010000162.1:0-6781 GCA_029564465.1 Bacteroidota bacterium
AGTCAGACCCTGATGATTATCCCCCAAAGGTGTAATGCAAAACTTCGGGTATGGCGCCGAAGGATTTGTTTTGAGTACCATCAGTTCGAAATCGGGTTTGGCCTTATCGCAACATATAAAGCCTTTCTTAAGAAAAATACGGTTGTCGGCCATAAACGACCCTTTGCGGGTTACCACCGCTACCCCATGCATGGCCGATTGCTGCGCTTCTTCAATGCAAATATCCATCAGTTTCGAAGCATAGCCTTTATCTTTATATTCGTTGCGAAACCCTACAAACAAGCAATGAATAAACAGATACCCTGCGGCGCTTACCGGTCGGTGGACAAACTCACCCGGAATATATTCAATCATCCCCTGGTATCCGCCCTTATCGGTAATAATAGCCTTAATCCGCAGGCCCAACGGATAATATCGCTTGAACCATTCAATTTTGCGGCGTAACTCCAGGTGCTTGTTTACATCTTTATAGCCGCACACTCCATATTCTGCAATGTTTTCGGGGCTAAGGTCAATAATCTTAAAATCTTGTGTACTCAATGGTAAATAATAAAATTAGATTTGGTGCTTGATTTGAATTCAGTTAATGGCAACATGGCATAAAAAACGGTCAGGATTGCCCTATGAGGAAGCCTGACCGTTTTTAACCAAAGGAATTATTTCTTCTTCCCTTTATCTTCACTCACTTCTTCAGCAGGTTTGTATTCGCTGTATTGTTCCGACTGTGTTTTCCCTTTCAGATATTCGGGCAATTCCATGCCGGCCATTTTAAATAAGTCCTGCAAGGGTGGTATAGAACCAAACATTCCTGATAGGAAATTGGCTGTAGCCGGCGATTTACCGTCTTTGCCACTCGACATGCCATCCCAAACAGTAATTTTATCAATCTTAAGATTACTGATAGCCTGAACCTGAGATTTCACGATGTCGGGCAGTTTGTCGGCAATCATAAGCATTACAGCCTTTTGGGGATCACTTCCGGCGGCTTTTACGAGTTTTTCGAAACCATCGGCCTGCTTGGTGAGAATTTCGTAGATACCCTTTGCTTCTGCTTCCATCTTCATGAAAATAGCATCGGCATCTCCTTTGGCATGGCGGCGTGTCTGTTCGGCAATAGCTTCAGCGGCAATTTCGATTTTTTCCTTGTCAATTTTGGTCGGTACAATGATGTCGGCCTGCCGTGTCGCTTCTTCGCGCTGTGCACGTACTACTTCAGCGGCTTTTTCGGCTGAATACGATTCTTCGAGGGCACGGGCAATGTTTACTTTTTCGGCAGCCACGGCACGGCGCTCGGCATCAGCTTCTTTCTCACGACGGTTCGAGTTTGAATTAGCCACATTGATGGCAGCTGTATTTTCGCCGTCAACAGCATGGGCGTTGGCTTGTGATACTTCGATACGCTGATCTTTCATGGCGTTGGCCTCACCGATTGACCCATCGCGGTTCTTTTCGGCTACACTTTTCTTGGCTTCGTTTATAGCCTGCGCTGCAGCTTCTTTACCCAATGCTTCAATGTAACCGCTTTCGTCTTTGATGTCGGTAACGTTCACGTTAATCAACTTCAAACCGATTTTCTTAAGTTCCTGCTCTACATTCGAAGCCACATTGGCCAGAAACTTGTCGCGGTTCGAATTGATTTCTTCAATGTCCATGGTGGCCACTACCAGACGCAACTGACCAAAGATAATGTCTTTTGCCAGATTGCTGATGTCCTCGCGGGCAAGACCCAGCAAACGCTCAGCTGCATTGCTCATAATACCCGATTCGGTTGAAATCCCCACCGTAAAAATCGAAGGTACGTCAACACGGATATTTTGTTTACTCAGTGCCGATTTTAAATTGATTTCAATCGAAATAGGGGTGAGGTCCATAAATTCGTAATCCTGAATTACTGGCCATATAAACGATGCACCTCCGTGGATACACTTCGAGGAACGGCTTTCTTCCTGACCTTTCCGGCCTACTTTACCATAAACCACCAGAATGCGATCCGACGGGCAGCGTTTATACCGCCGCAGGAAAGTCACCAGTAGGATAAACAGGAATAAGACCGCTGCACTTACAATGATTAAAACATATTGATCCATAACGTTACATTATTTGAGTTTATAATTTGGTTACCAATAAAATCTCATGATTAATTATATCGACTACTTTCACCATGTTGCCGTTTTTCAGCTCTTCAGCATCATCAGTTACTGCATCAAGCGTCTGAAAACCGTGCAGCGTTAACTGCACTTTACCCTGTGCACTGCGCTTTGCGGGAATGGTCAGGTAAACAGTAGCTGTTTTGCCAATAGCATCTTCCATTTTCATGCTGCCATCTTCAGCCAGTTTCCCCATATAATAAATGAGCAGCCCCATCAACAACATCATAATCAATCCGGCAACAACCGCTATCACCACCGTGAGTATCGGGTTGAGACCTGCTGCTGTGCATGCAATTCCTGTCCAGCTGAAAATTGTGAAAAAGCCTATCAGATTTTTAATACTGATAAACTGGAATCCGATTCCATGATCACTGTCAACAGCCACATCGGCATCGCCCGTCGATGAACTTGCATCAAAATCACCGCCTACCAGCGTCATGATTAACTGTATGATAAATACAATACTGAAGGGTATGGCAATACACCAATAGATTTTTTCGGCAATTTCCATTGCCTGCCACCATGTTTCGAAACTTAAAAGCATAGTCCTTAATTTTTTATTCAATGCTAAAAGTACTGATTTTACAGTATATGAAGCACATTTTGTCCCATAAGAATATGATTTTTTATTAACACCTGTTTATATTATTTTTGCTGTTGTAACTATACCGTAACATTATGAAAGCAATCGTAGCAGGCGCCACGGGCGCCACAGGCAGTGAACTTATTGCACAACTTGCAACAGATCAGCGTTTTGATGAGGTTATTGCGCTTGTGCGTCGAAGTCCCGGTCATGCCCGTCAGAATGTCGTTTATCATGTTGTGGATTTTGACTTGCCCCAAATGTGGCATGGTCTGGTGCAGGGCGATGTGCTGTTTCTGTGCATGGGAACAACGTTGAAACTGGCCGGAAGTAAGGATGCTCAGTTCCGCGTTGACCATACCTATCAGTTGAATGTTGCCAGAGCAGCCGCCGAAAACGGTGTAAAAACCTGTGTGTTGATCAGCTCGTATGGCGCCAATAGCAGTGCATCAAATTTCTATTTGAAGATGAAGGGTACCATCGACGATAGCATGATGGCATTGGGTTTCGGGAACTTGTGCATCATAAGGCCCGGACAAATTCATGGAAAACGCGCCATGAAGAGAACCACCGAAACCATAGGGCTGAAAGTGATGTATTTTTTTAATGCAATTGGCATTCTGCGGCGGTTTAAACCCATTACTACGCAAAAACTGGCTGTTGCAATGATTCATGCTGCCGTGAACAAGCGCGACTATGTTTTTGTTGAACTCGAAAAAGTGCACTTGCTGGCTGAGAATAAATTGTAATTTGCTGTTCTAATTTTATTGATAATGAAAGGTCCTTTTGTAGTGGTGTTCCCTTTGTTTTTTATTGCAATAACGCTGATTTCTGATCTGTATACCTGGCAAGGAATACGGACTGTTTCCGGGTTTTTCCTGCCGGATGCTGCCCACCGATGGTTGAAAATTAGCTACTGGTCGTTTACTGTGATAATGCTTCTTGGTTTGTTCGCAGGCTACCTCAGTATTGCCGGAAAAGAAACCTACACCCTCTTGTTCCGCGTTTTTGTGAATGCATTTTTTGCATATCTCGCTGCTAAAATGTTTTTCGGGGTTTTCCTGTTGGCCGAAGATTTATACCGTTTGGTGCTGGCGTCGTTTCGTGCCACCGGATTATTCGGCGGATACCATAGTTTTGCCCTGCCGGCACGGCATATCGCTTTCAGCATGAGTGGCTTTGTGGTTTTTGTGATGATCATCGGTTTGTTTGTGCACGGTATTTTTTATAACCGCCATAACTACAAGGTTCATCGCGTAAGCCTGTCTATCGAGAACCTGCCTCCGGCTTTCGACGGGTTCAGAATGGTTCAGATTTCCGACTTTCACGCAGGAAGTTTTCATGGCTTGCGCGAAGCACGCAAAGGCTTCGGAATCATCAAGTCGCTCGATGCCGATTTGCTTGTGTTTACCGGTGATATGGTGAATAACCGTGCCGCCGAAATGGAAAAGTTTGTTGACGATTTTCGAAGCATTCAACCCCCCATGGGTAAATTTTCGATTCTGGGTAATCACGACTATGGTGATTACATACCGTGGAAATATGCAGGAGAAGAGGCAGTAAACCGTTCGCGCCTTATCGAACTGGAGCAGCAGGCCGGCTTCGGGGTACTTATAAATGCCCATGTTCCGCTGGTGCGTAATGGCGATACAATCTATCTGGCCGGTGTCGAAAACTGGGGTAATAATTTTGTGCGTAAAGGCGATCTGAGAAAAGCACTGGAGGGCATTCCGGTTGGTGAAACCATAATTCTGCTGTCGCACGACCCATCGCACTGGGACAAGGAAGTGAAGAGCTATCACACACCTGTGGCACTCACCCTTTCGGGACATACCCACGGTTTTCAGTTCGGATTCGAAACACCCTGGTTCAAATGGAGTCCGGTGGCCCTGATGTATCGCGAATGGTCGGGCCTGAGCGAAGAAAACGGACTGTATCGCTACATTAACCGGGGCTTCGGGTTTATCGGACTCGAGGGTAGGGTAGGTATACGTCCCGAAATAACGCTGATTGAACTGAAACGAGCTAAATAATTCAGCGAAAATATTCTGTTTTAGGCATTGAATGCATCAACAATTTTGGGTTTTGGTGTAATTGTTTATGATTGCTTGGATTAAATTTCACTTCACAATCGTACAGCGTGCTTTAGCTTCGGTAACCGAGCAGGCGTTGTAATGCCACCATTCCGTACTTGATGGCGAAAAGCCTGCCCTGCGCATCAGGTTGGCCAGATACCGGCGGTTTTCAGCCTGGGTTTTAGTCAGTTGCCTCGTTTGCTCATAATACGCTTCCATATTGCTGTAGGCAGGATGTCCGAAGTAATCGAAATCGGTTCCCATATCCAGTAGCCTTCCCTTTTCGTCCTGAATCGTCAGATCAACGGCCATCCCATAGTTGTGCAGGCTGCCACGCTGCGGATTGGCCACATACCAGTGCTTTATGCCCTCCGGCTTATCAAGCCTGTTCCACATTTCCTGCTGAATGTGCAGGGGACGTGCCGCATCCCAGATAAGCAGCCGGTAGCCCGGATGCTCTTTGGCGAGCATCTGCTGTGCCTTGGCAAGGCGCGAAGCTGCAATCGGGTGCAGATAGGCACGTTTGAAATTGCCATACAAATCGGTGTTTAAGAAATTGTTGGTACCCGAATAACGCAGCAATACTGCAATACCTGGACATACCGTACTCACTTCGACAAGTCCGGCGCATCGCATTTCAGCCTCAATGGCGGTGCGGACACCTCTTTCGGTGGTACCGATACGCTTTACGGGCATATTACGAACTGATGACTTTACGTTCTGCGAATACGTAAAACCATGCAGCGACAGCAGTATTATCAGGCATATAAGAATTCGGTACAGCAATATTTTCCGATTTAATATTATCAACTATATTTGCAAAACTCACTTCAAAAGTAATGATAATGAAACACATTCAGGCACTATTCATTTTTTTTCTGCTGGCAGGCAATAGTTTTCTTTCGGCTCAAGAGAAACAACTCACTATCGACGAAGCCGTGGTGGGCGTTTATACACGCCTTGCCCCTGAACGCATCAGCAGCCTGCAGTGGCGGCCGGGTTACGACCAGTACAGTTTCGTGCGTGGCAACAGCTTGTGGGTTAGCGACGTTGTAGCTGCCACCGAAACCGAACTCTGTGCTCTTACAGTCATCAATAAAGCCCTTGCTGCCCGTAGCATCGATACCCTTAGGTCATTTCCTTCATCGTGGTGGGTCTCAGGCAATGCCATCCGTTTCTATGCCTCGGCAAATCTGGTGATGTTCGACGTGGTTAACCATACGCTTATGTCCGTGATAAGCTATCCCGAGGCCGCTGAAAACATCGAACTGTCGCCCGACGGTAACCTGATGGCCTATACTACCGGCAACAACCTTAATATCATGGGTGCCGACGGTAACGAAGTGTCGGTTACCAGCGACCGCAACCTCGAAGTGGTGTATGGCACATCGGTACACCGTCACGAATTCGGCATCGAAAAAGGAATCTTCTGGAGCCCGACCTGCGAGTTGCTGGCGTTCTACCGCAAAGACGAAAGTAAGGTGGGAAACTATCCGCTGGTCGATATTACCCAACCCATTGCCACGGTCGATAATATTAAATACCCGATGGCCGGAACCGACAGCGAAGAAGTCACCCTGGGTGTGTATAACCTGAAAACCCAAAAAACGATTTATCTCGAAACCGGTATGCCCGCCGATCAGTATCTTACCAATGTAGCATGGCATCCCGACGGTAAAATAATTTATGTAGCTGTTCTCAACCGCGAACAAAACCACATGAAAATGAATGCCTACGATGCTGTCACCGGAAAATTCATTAAAACCCTGTTCGAAGAACGCAACACACGCTATGTGGAACCCCTCAACCCCGCCTTGTTTGTTCCCGGCCATAAAGACCGTTTCATCTGGCAAAGCAGGCGCAGTGGCTACAACCACCTCTACCTGTACAACACCGATGGGCAATTGTTGAAACAACTCAGCACGGGCAATTGGGAAGTAGCGCAGGTGTATGGCTTCAGTGGCGATGCAAAA
>JAKQPY010000232.1:0-1439 GCA_029564465.1 Bacteroidota bacterium
ATCGCGGAGCAATCCATTATCTATCATCGTCTTAGCACCACCAGGCAATTTTTCTTCGGCAGGCTGGAAAATCAATAGCGCATCACCTTGCAGCAATTCACGGTGTTTTACAAGAATTTCGGCAGTACCCAACAATGAGGCCGTGTGCAGGTCGTGGCCGCATGCGTGCATCACACCCGGATTAGCAGAACAAATATCGTGAGAACCATCCTCGGTGATGGGCAAGGCATCAATATCAGCGCGCAATCCGATGGCCCATGCGTGATTGGCATCCGGATGATTTCCCCTGATAAGAGCGACGACCGAATGGCGAGCATACTGTGCATCGGCTGTCAAACCCAGTTCAGAAAGTTTTTCGGTAATAAAAGCCGCTGTTGCACTTTCCGAAAACGATAATTCAGGATGACGGTGAAGGTATTCCTGATAAGAACGTATCTTAGGGAATATTTCGAGTGCGGTGTTTTTCAGAATTTCAATCATCGATAGGTTGTTTATTTCCCGATAAGCATTTTTAATCCCACCAGAATGATAAATACAGCAAAAATCCGTCGCATGGTTATGGCCGGCAAGTTTACAGCCCATTTCGAACCAAAATAACTGCCAATCATAAAAGTGAGCGCCAGTACCAAGGCAAATTTCCAATTCACATAACCTGCCTTGTGGTAATTGATAGCAGCAAAAATACCAATCGGCAGCAACATGAAAGCCAGGCTGGTTCCCTGCGCCGAATGCTGCGAGAAACCAAAAATGTAAATGAGTACCGGAATTACGATAATACCACCTCCCACACCCATTACCCCTCCGGCAAAACCTGCAATGAGTCCTGCTACAACCAGAATTGCCAGTGTCGAAACATCCATAATTTTAAAAATCAAGGTTTAACGAAAGGTAGAAAATACCGGGCAGCAAGGTATTGTTTTCGATTCCCCAGGCCCAGTCGGCACGTACAAAATATCCGAATAATTTGCTCCTGATACCAAAACCATAACCTGCCACAATCGGATAATTGTTGTTGTCGATAATTACCGTTACCGGATATGCATCATACACATCTTTATCAAATGCATTGTTGCCGCTGAACGGATTGAGACCACTCCAGGCCGAACCCATATCGAAAAACCCGATAAGTTGCAGGTTCTGAAGGAAAGCCGAGTTAAGCGGACGGTTCATAATATAGGAAACGATGGGCCAGCGCACCTCAGCATTGATAACGGCAAAATTGCTCCCATTACGGATATTTTGTGAAAAACCCCGCATATTGGTAGCTACGGCCTGATACACATAGTTGGCGTCAGGATCGATACGAACACTATTATCGAAAGTCGGGGTTTTGGTTGAGAAGTTAATCCAGTTATCAATTCCACCAAGGTAATAAATCAGCTTACTGCGTCCCAGTGAGCCAGAGCCCGCAACGCGCAGTGCAATAATCAGGTTGCGGT
>JAKQPY010000233.1:0-16310 GCA_029564465.1 Bacteroidota bacterium
AATTGTGATGATGCCATCGTTACAATAACAGTAGGAGCTGCTGCAATAATGGCTAACGACGATACAGGGTCAGCAAACGGTTATACCGGTGCTACCAATGTTTTGAATGTTTTCACCAACGATTTACTCAACGCTAGTCCGGTTATTCCTGCCGAAGTTATCCTCACCGAAACAGTGGCTGACCCCACAGGAGCTCTTACCCTGAATGCTGACGGAAGTGTAGATATTGCCGCTGGAACTCCCGCAGGCAGCTATTCGCTCACTTATCAGATTTGCGAAGTGCTTAACCCGACAAACTGCGACGATGCTATTGTTACAATAACTGTTACTGCCACTCAAATTATTGCAAATGATGATTATGCCGGTGGAATAAATGGTTTTACAGGCGCAAATAATGTTGTAAATGTGTTTACCAACGACCTCCTCAATGGGAATCCTGTTAACCCTGCAGAAGTCAGCTTACTGGAAACCATCCCTGAAGAAAACGGTTATCTTATACTCAACGGTGATGGTAGTGTTGACGTAATACCCGGAACACCGGCTGGAACTTATTATCTGACATATCAAATATGTGAAATTTTAAATCCACTTAACTGCGACGATGCACAGGTATTTATTACTGTAACAGAAGCAGCAATTGCAGCCAATGATGATAATTTCACCTCGTCAGCTATAGATTGTGAAACGGGCGGTGTTGCAGGCAATGTGCTTACTAACGACCTGCTCAGTGGAATGGCAGTGAATTCAGCAGATGTGACTATTACGCTCACCGACAATGGAGGAATAAGCGGTGCCTTTATCGCTGCCGACGGAAGTCTGAACATTCCTGCCGGTATTGCAGTTGGTAATTATTTGCTGGCCTACGAAATCTGCGAAGTAATCAACCCGACAAACTGTGATAATGCCGTCATCAGTATCAGCATCTCCGATACCGAAAATCCGGCAATTACTTGTCCGGCCAATGTACTGGTAAACACCGATCCTTCATCGTGCGAAGCTGCTACAGTTTCCATTGGAACACCTGCAGTCAGCGACAATTGCGGTGTTATGTCGGTAACCGGCGTGCGCAGTGATATGCTGGCTCTGACCGACCCCTATCCTATCGGCACCACAACAATTACATGGACAGTTTCAGATTTTGGCGGCAACATGGCCACCTGCGACCAGACGGTTGTGGTAAGCGATGTTGAATTGCCCACCATCGTATGTCCTGCCCTCGTAGCTGTAAACACCGACGCCGGCGAATGCAGTGCTTCGGGTGTTGACCTCGGCACTCCGACAGTTGATGACAACTGTTCCGTGGCTTCGGTAAGCAACAATGCTCCCGCAATATTCCCCATAGGAACGACCATTGTAACCTGGACTGTAACCGATGCTTCGGGCAACATGGCCACCTGCGACCAGACGGTTGTGGTAAGCGATGTTGAACTGCCCACCATCGTATGTCCTGCTCCGGTAGCTGTAAACACCGATGCCGGCGAATGCAGCGCTTCGGGTGTTGACCTTGGCACCCCGACGGTTGACGACAACTGTTCCGTGGCTTCGGTAAGCAACAACGCTCCCGCAATTTTCCCAATCGGAACGACCATTGTAACCTGGACTGTAACCGATGCTTCGGGCAACATGGCCACCTGCGACCAGACGGTTGTGGTAACCGATGTTGAACTGCCTACCATCGTTTGTCCTGCCGACATTGTAAGTTGTTCAAACATAATAGACCTCGGGGTTCCTGTTGTTAACGACAACTGCGGAATTGCTTCAGTAAGCAACGATGCCCCCGCAGTATTCCCGATTGGTGAAACCACTGTGGTAACATGGACAGTAACCGATATCCACGGAAATATTTCGAACTGCTATCAGTCGGTTAGTGTATCATATATCGATTTTGATGTGGATGCAACCCAGCAGGTAAGCTGCAACGACGGAAACGACGGTAGCATAACCGTAAATGTTAACGGATCTACCGGCACACTGGAATATATTCTTGATGGAACGCTGAGTCAGAGCCATGGTAATTTCACCGGACTACCTGCCGGCACATACGAGATTGTGGTTACCGACGAAAACGGTTGCTCAATAAGCACCGGCGACATAATTATCAGTAACCCTCAGGTTCTCGATGCTACAGCCAATGCTTCACCGCAGGTGAGCTGTCACAATGGAGCCGATGGAAGCATAGCTGTAAATGCTACCGGTGGAACAGGCGCATACTCCTACAGCCTGAACGGTGGAATACCGCAATCGAATCATGTATTTAACGGTCTGACCGCCGGAGATTACACAGTATATATAAGCGACGAAATGGGTTGTGTAACTCTCACGGCAAGTACTATAAGCAATCCTGCCGCTATTTCGGCAAGCATTGATGCCTCGGCGCAAGTAGCTTGTTACAATAGCACCGATGGAACTATCGAAGTGATTGCATACGGAGGAACAGGCTACCTGAGCTATAGCCTCAATGGCGGAGAAGCCCAGGCCTCGAACATCTTCAGCGGACTTTCGGCCGGATATTACACAGTTGAAATCAGCGACGAAATGGGTTGTGTATTTAGCACACAGCCGATAATGATAAACAACCCGGCTCCAATGGAAGTATCTCTCGATGCATGGATGCAGGTAAGCTGCAACAATGCAAGTGATGCCTCGATAGTGGTTACGGCAAACGGTGGAACCGGTTCTTACAGCTATAGTCTGAACGGTGGACCGGAACAGACCGAAAACAGCTTCAGCGGCCTTGCAGCAGGGTATTACACAGTAGTTGTAAGCGACGAAATGGGATGCAGCATAAGCAGCGAAACCATTCTCATCAACAATCCTCCCGCGCTGAGTTATGAACTTAACATCAGTAATGCAAGCTGTTACGGCTCAGCCGACGGCAGCGTAAACATCAGCGTAAGCGGTGGTACAGGAACTATCCTGTTCAGCCTGAACGGAGGAGTTCCGCAAAGCAGTGGTATCTTCAGCAACCTGAGCGCCGGCGATTACAGTGTGTATATGACCGATGAATATGGATGCAGTAGTACCGCGCAATTCAGTATTGCTCAGCCCGAAATACTGGGGATGACTTACAGCAGTGTTTGTATTACCGGAGAAGTCACCATAAGCCTGCAGGCAAGTGGAGGAACAGCTCCTTACGGATACAGTATCGATGGTGGGAACAGTTTTACATCAGAAACATTGTTCAGCCAGCTGAGCCTTGGATCGACACTGCAACTCATGGTGCAGGATGCCAACGCTTGCTCAACAGCCATTGTGAATGTTCCTGTGAACAGCCTCAACACCTTAGAAGCCAATGTTAGCATAATTAACAGTAACCTTTGTTACGGAATTGCTGATGCTTCAGTGGAAATTATAACCAACGGTGGTGTGGCTCCGTTCGACTATTCATTAAACGGAGCTGCTCCTGTGGATGCCAATGTATTTGGCAACTTACCTGCCGGTATGCACACCGTTGTGGTTCACGATAGTCACGGTTGCCCGTCGGAAGTACAATTCGAAATTGACGCACAAGCCGAAGTGGTTATTGAAAACTTATCCACTACCAACACCGATTGCGGCGGAACCGTAGGTGGTGCTGCTGAAATCAGCATTAGCGGTGGTGCAGGCAACTACAACTATGCATGGTCGAACGGCATGGATACTCCGCAGATAGATAACCTGACTGCCGGTGTGTACACGCTCACTGTTACCGATGCAAACAATTGCGCTAACGTTTTCGAAGTGGAAATCGGTCGCGACGATGTAGAAATACCACCCGTGTTCAATACCGTTTTCACACCGAATTTCGATGGTATTAACGACACATGGGTGATCGGAAACCTCGAACTCTATCCCGACAACGAAGTAGTAGTGATTAACCGCTGGGGTAACGAAGTATTTACCCAAAAGGCTTACGACAACCTGTGGGATGGCAGCGACCTCAGCGAAGGAACCTACTTCTATATTCTGAACGTAAATATTTGTAACGATGAGAAAAAATACACAGGATATATCACCATACTAAAATAATATAAACCGGACAACTGGCCGATGCCTCGACGCCATCTCGACTCCGCTCGATGACCACTCGACTCCGCTCGATGACCACTCGACAATCGGCCAGGAATCCGGAAAAAATCGAAAGAAAGATTAAACCAAACCAAAAACAAAACAACGTGAAAATGAAAAAGTTATATATTCTGGTAGCCGCACTTGCCTGGGCTGCTACCTCCTTCGCCCAGCAAAATCCGGTGTTCAATCAATATATTTTCAATCCGATGACAGTGAACCCGGCCTATGCAGGCTCGAAGCAATGGACCAACGTAAACACAATGTATGCAACCCAATGGGTAGGCATGGACGGGGCACCGCAAACCCTTTCGGTGAGTATCGAAGGACCGGTACTCGAAAGTATGGGACTTGGCTTGCAATACGTAAACGATCGCATCGGCGCGCAAACGCAGCAGGGGCTTTACGGTAACTATGCCTACCGCCTGAAACTGAACGAAAAATGGCGACTTTCGCTGGGTCTGGCAGTGGGAATAAGTTACTTTACTCTCGACGGAACCCAACTCCAAAGCGACACCGATGGCGACCCTGCCGTGCCCGTAAACAAAGTAAACACCCTTCGCTTCGACCCGAAAACCGGAATTTTTGTGTACAGCGACCGTTTCTACGCAGGGCTCTCGGTAACCGATCTGCTCGGAAACCTGATTGACAGCCCAGATGGACTGGTGAACAAACAGGAACGCCACTACTACCTCACGGCAGGTTACGTTTTCGACATCGGAAAGGATGTTAAGATTAAACCCAGCTTTATGATACGTGAAGATTTCGCTGCCCTTACCAATATCGATGTGAGTACCTTTGCACTGTTCCGCGAAACCTTCTGGATAGGTGCCACCTACCGCTTCGGTGCCGACATTATGGCGAATCCTACCCTCGACAACAGCCTGCGCAAACGCGATGCCCTCGTGTTTATGACCGAATGGAATATCACCAAATACTTAATGGTAGGATACGCCTACACGTATTCTCTGACCGCACTCAGCAACTTCTCGGGGCACGAAATAACCCTCGATTATACCCTATCGAAAAAGGTGGACAGCCGTATGTCGACACCACGATTTTTCTAACATCTAAAAACTGAAGCAATGAAAAACAAAACTACCATATTGGCCCTGCTGCTTATCGCGATGACCGCGATTGCCATACCTGTATCGGGGCAGAAGAATCTCGAAAAAGCCAACGAAATGATGGAACGCTTCGAATACCGTCAGGCCATCGACTATTTCGAAAAGTATTTCGTGTTGCATCCACCTTCTTCGCAGAACCTGCGCGACATAAGCTACTGCCATCTGGCAATGAACGACAGCGAAAATGCGCTGAAATGGCTGAAGAAACTGGCTGCCAAAAAGGACGCTACAGCCCGGGATATGCTTATGTATGCCTCCATTTTAAAAACCGAAGGGCTATACGATGAAGCCATTATCCAGTATGAACTGATTGCCACAAAGTGGCCTGCCGAAAAGGACGAGGCCATGGCGCAGGCTGCTGCATGCCGCAATGCTGTTGACTGGATTAATAACCCTTTGTATTTTGACGTTGCAAATGCTTCGGTATTTAATTCTTCGAATTCCGATTTCGGGATCAGCCCTTTCGGGGATAAGTTTATTATTACCTCCGACCGCAAAAACAAAGAATTATACAGTGAAAAAGAATTGCATGGATGGACAGGCAATCCCTATTATAAACTTTATACGGTTGATCCGGCCAACGATGGTAAAACGGCGGCTGTTGAAAGCCTGAACGCAGACTATCACAACGGACCCGGCGTTTATAATTCCAATGGCAGCAGTTTCTATTTTACCCGTACGAAATCAGTAAAAATACGTCAGCAGCCCCAGAACCCTGACCCTACCAGCTGGTACAAGCCGCCTCACAAAGAGTTGTACACCAACCGGCTGGAGATTTACTCAGCGCAGTTCCTGAATGGCGCATGGACAGCCGCGGCTCCCTTTGCCTACAATAACCCCGATGAGTATTCGGTGGGTCATCCGGCACTGAGCCCCGACGGTAAACGGCTCTACTTCGCCAGCGATATGCCCGGTGGAATGGGTGGCAGCGACATTTATTTCTGCGAAATACAGGCTGACGGATCGTGGGGTAAACCACGAAATGCCGGGGCTGCAATCAATACGAAAGGCAAAGAGCTTTTCCCGACATTCGACAGTGAAGGAAAACTGTATTTCAGCAGCGACGGACATCCCGGAATGGGTGGACTCGACCTGTTTTCGGCCATTGGATCGGGCGACTCATGGAGTGAAGTGAGCAACCTGCGCTATCCGATAAACTCGCCGAAAGACGATTTCTCGATTTTGTTTACCGAAGCCGGCAAACAAGCCTACTTTGCTTCGAACCGTAAGGGAGGTATGGGCAGCGACGATATTTACAGCCTGGTGTATTCGCCACCTGTTAAACTTATTATGGCGGTGAGGACTTTCGAAAAGTTTGATGGGGCACTGCTCCCGTTGCCATACGTGAATATAGATATTGCTTCGAAAGATGGCAACGAAAACTATTCGCTGAAAACGGGTGATAACTCGCTGGGATATCACGAAGTGAGCTGCAACGAGTATTACATTGTAAAAGGACAACTCGAAAACCATTTCGCGCAAAGCACCGAAGTGCAAACCGAATGCAGCACAAAACAAGACACTGTTTGGGTGGATGTGGTGCTTGAGCGTATCGTGATAAACAGGGCCATTGTACTTAAAAACATTTACTATGACTTCGACAAGTGGAACATCAGGCCGGATGCAGCCCTTGAGCTTGACAAACTGGTGACCATTCTGATTGATAACCCCGAAATTATTGTTGAGCTGGGTTCGCACACCGACTCTAGGGGCTCATTTAAGTACAATGAAACCTTATCGCAACGCAGGGCTGAATCGGCAGTGGCTTACATAATAAGCAAAGGAATTGAACCTGATCGTATCAGCGCCAAGGGTTACGGCGAATCGGTGCCGGTGAATGGCTGTGTTGACGGGGTGAAGTGCAGCGAGGAAGATTTTCAGATGAACCGGCGCACTGAATTCAAGGTTACAGGTTATAAGAGTGGTTTGGTGAGATCGGAGCCGTAGTGCGACATGGCTTTGCTCGAATCGGAAAGGCTGCCCTGCTTTGGGCAGTCTTTTTTTATGTATTTTGGGGTGATGAACATTGTATATTAACGCCATCTTGCAGGACACCTCGACTCCGCCTCAATGACCGGTCCGGTGAAGGCTGCCACCCGTCATCGTGAATCTGAGAAACGAAAATGAAGCCACCCGTCATTGCGAATTTGAGGAACGAAAATGAAGCAATCTGAATTTCGACGGGTGGTAATATTTACTTCAGTTTGGTAATTGATGTTTTTGAGACACCGTGCATGTTGTTTCCATCTTGCCGGACACCTACTTGTGGGCAACAGAGGGACTAATTCGTTTTTCTATTGCCCGTATAATTCATTCGGATTCTTTTAAGCATTTCGCAAGTAATTCAGCCTTGTTGAAAAGGTATTCGATCAGGCTTGCATCATCGAGCCAGGCCTGGGTGGTGAAAATACCGATAACGGAACTGTGGTTGAGTGCGGGTACAAAGCCGGTGTCGACATCGTTTAAGGCAATCACAAACCCGGGTTGCAGGCTGAATACATCGGCACAGAGCCGGTGTATATCGGTAGTCGCCAGCAGGTTTGTGGCCACTCCCTGCTCGCTGGCGGTTATCACGGCGGTGGCATCGAATTGGCGGTTGCGCGATGATACGCTTGATGACCTGAGGAAGGGATTGAGCTTGTCGAGAATGTCTTTTTTGCGAATTTTCAGGTGCCAGTGGCGGGGCAAGCGGCTGGCGAAGAACACGCCAAAGTATAACGGGTTTATGCCGAGCGATTTGGGGTCGCTGTAACCAACCAGATAGCAAGGGCTTTCGGGTGAGGCAGCTATATGGAAAATTCGTTTGTGGAGGGTGGTTCCATGCAGAAAATTGCCATCGTAGGCGGTTTCGTGGCTGATGAATTCACGGCCTGTGTCGGCGGCAAAGCGCGCCAGCCATTGAAACATCGATTCGTCCTGGTTGCTGCTCATCGGGTAAATGCTTTGGTTGGCAAATGTATATAATTTAATTTGGAAGGGGATTAGGTATGAGGATTGGAATTTTTAGCAGATTGATTTGAGGAGGTTTTTCAGGGCACTATGTTGGGGACCCGCAGGCTCGGAGGTGGAAGGGTTCTCGCCAGGACGCCAAGGCGCTAAGAATCGATGGTTTGGGGCTAATGTGAGGCGCAAGATTTTGCATCTTTACGGCTTGAGCGATAGTGCATATAAGAGGGAATCGGGTGATTTCGGAAAGATGAAAAAATTGTTGTAATTTTATTCGCGTTATTCGCGTTTTTGATGAAATAGAAAATCTCAGGGATGATGACGTTGAAGTGCTTTGGTATCGGGTATGATTTGAAATGGATGGCACTGTTGGTTGTTGTGGCCTTTCTGTTGACTTCGTGCGGTATGGTGAATGAAGTGCAAACGCAAAAATCGTTTGTTTCTGTGAAGCCGCCTTATGCCGTTGGCTTGGTTGTAAAAAACAATGGAAAATGCATTTTTTATTATCACACGATTGAAAACAGCAGGACCCGGAAATACCGGGGAGATTGGTGCATGTATGGTGATACGCTCCTGTTGCAGTTTAAACGTTTCGGGCTGGAAAATAACCGCAGGTTCAGGTATTTGGTAAATAAGGATTTTTCGGAAATCTCGTTTCCCAACGGGGAAAAGATTTTTATTGAAAAAACCGACTGAGAACGGTGAATGGATGGATGGGGACGGATGTTTTGCTGCATTTTTTCGAAAATTAATGAGATTGGTAATAAAAGAACGAATCTGTAACTCCATTTACAGCAAGTTATTCAACATTCTATCCCATCTAATTCTTCGTGCATTTTAAAAGATAAGCTGCCTCAAACCCAAACGGATACAAACTCAAGATTCACAGAATATTATCCTGCTAATTCGTTGGATTACACAAGCTTTGTCTTTGGTCTTTCAGGACAAGTTTCATCACTCTAAATGTTTTACATACATAACAATAATTTAATTTTTTGTTCTCCAGATAAAACATTATTTGCAATATTTGTTGTTTATATTAAACAATTTACATATCTTTACAGTCGAATAAAATTGATACATGATGGAAGAATTATTTGATTCTTTTTACAGAGAACTACGGAAAACCGACCTATCGTTTCAAAGATATCTCATTGACGAGATTGATTGGACTGGGAGGCTTTCTGCTATTACCGGTGCAAGAGGCACAGGTAAAACCACCATGATTTTGCAGTATATCAAAAAAACTTTCGGTAACGCCCCAAAAGAAGTATTATATGTAAGTGCTGATAATATATGGTTTTCGGGAAACCGCCTTTTCGATTTGGCAAACGATTTCGAAAAACAAGGAGGCAGGTTTCTTTTTATTGACGAAATTCATAAATACGACAATTGGTCTCAAGAAATAAAAAACATTTATGATAGTTTCAGTAATTTAAAAGTCGTGATTACTGGCTCTTCGATGTTGCAGATTTACAAAGGGAATGCTGATTTGAGCCGTCGAGCAGTACATTATTATTTGCACGGGTTATCGTTCAGAGAATTTTTAAAATACGATCAAAATCTCGAGTTTCATAAACTCACGCTTGATGACATTGTGCATAATCATATTGAGATTGCAGCAATGATAAATGAAAAAATTAAACCTATTCCGCTGTTTAACAACTATTTGAAGCAAGGCTACTATCCCTATTATAAAGAAAGCAAACGGTTTTATTGGTCAAAACTTGCCAATACAATGAATTTGACCTTAGAAACAGATTTGCCCGCTGTGGAACAAATAGAAATGTACTCCATTCGAAAGATTAAGAAATTGTTATATGTGATTTCGCAATCAGTGCCTTTTACACCAAACATTACCAATCTTTCACATAATTTGGAAGTAAGTAGAAATAGTTTGCTAAACTATTTAACAATTTTAGAAAGAGGCGAATTGATTAATTTATTGCAAAATAGCACGAAAAAATTTAATTCATTGGCAAAACCCGATAAAATTTATTTAAACAATCCGAACCAAATATTTGCCTTTGATTCGATTAAACCCGATGTTGGGAATTTGCGGGAGACCTTCTTTTATAATCAGTTACATGTGATTAGCAAGCTAACTTCAGATGAACATGCTGATTTTAAAGTCAATGACAAATACTACTTTGAAATTGGTGGTAAAAACAAAGGATACCAACAAATTACGGGTTTAAAAGATGCCTACCTGGCACTGGATAATTTGGAATACGGTTATGGCAATAAAATACCATTATGGTTATTTGGAATGTTATATTAAGCTGTCAAAGAAAATGTTTTTCCAACCTAAACTTCGCATCTGATGACTCGAAAGTTTATTCGGAAATTATTTACTAATAACAATCTTTTTCATTCCGGACATATTGTCATTGCTAATAATTTCTAATAGATATATACCAGATTCTATCCCCTTTAATCCGAGAGTAATCTGTTCTGTGTAAAAGCGCTCTTCTTTTACAATTTTCCCTGACAGGTCTCTTAAATAAACAATATAAATGTCACTAGTGCTATGGTCTTTTATTCTCAGATTAATAAAACTATTTGCAGGGTTTGGATAAACATCAAAACATTTTATTGGACATTGAAAAGAATCGATAAAACTATGAATATTATAATATGCAAATTCCCTAATTGTTACTGTCGGACTGTTCCAGGCTCCCTGGTTTACTTCAACATCAATCCAACCATACAGAGTATCCTGATCGGCAAAAATTCTAATTCCCAAATAGTAATTACAGTTTCCTAACCACATACCATTTTCATAAGTAGTCGAACTTGAATAAAAGTATTCATTTAAAACACATACAGTATCTGCCCAATTTAGAAATTCATTAAGCATTAAATTTGACTGCATTGTATCAACAAAATTTTCATAAACGACAGCTATTTCATTCCCATGAAGAGGATAAATCCTGCTAACATCGTAATGGTGGCCAGGAGATTGACTACGATAATTATAAAATTCAAAGTCAGCTAACCCATCATTATTAATATCGATTGAATAGATAATAGGGTCAGAATATGCCATTGAATTTATTCCAATATCAGGATTTACATCATGATAAGTAATATTTGTGCCGACTGTTTGACTTGTTACAAAGTAATTAGGATTAGAAATTGCCAGCAGATTTGATTTCGCAGATAATGAGTTTACGTCTTTTGTAATGCTATCTGCAATTGCTTGAACAAAAAATCTGTATGGCATTTCATTTTGTAAGGGGTTGCCGTTAATGTCATTAAAGTCCTCCGGTAAAATTATCGAAATAAGGCTGTCGGTCGAAAAAAATGAATAGTATTTTTGAGCATCTAATGTTTGGGCTACTTCATTCGTAAAATTTGGAACATCATCCGGGATACATGCATAAACCCTATATTCTGCAAGGCCACTATTAGCTCCTAAGCCATTAAAACTAATGCGAACATCCGAAGCCGTTTCCGAAAAGCCACAATCAACTGCAAAAACGCCATAAACAGCATTGATTTTTCGTGACAAATTAATTGTTTGATCTGACACGGTAATCACAGATCTATTTGTGTTTGCACCATCGGGAACGCTCAAAATAACTAATTTGTAATCAGCTTTTTTCTCGATAAAGCCTCCAGTATAATCTTTAAGAGTATTAGAAACCAATGTTTCACTAATTTCATTACCAGTTGGAACAATTGAATGGTAACAAATTTCATTTAGACTCATTGCCGAATCTGCATTAAAACCATTAAGAAAATCTTCAGGCTTTATGAAAATAGCTCTATATTCCAAAATAATATCTTCCTCAGGTTTTAGGAAAAACAAATCTATATTATATGTGCTACCGCCTTGGTAGTTTTCTTGTACTTGCAAATTAGTAACTTCTTGGCAAAAAGAATAAAGTGTTATTTCATCAGAAGAAGTCGAAAGCAAATTTTCTGAAATATCAATTTGGTTTGCAATGTTTAAAACAAATATTTTGTACGGAACAAATTCCATCACCGGATCTCCATCACTGTCCAATAAATCGGCTGGCAACTCAAAAGAATACGATAACGAGCCGATTGGTATTTCGACATACGAAGCCGAACTAATGGCATTTGCGCTCGATAAATCAAATTCCTCTGCACTTTCGGCTTTCACAACAAAAACCCGATAAGATGCTAAATGATGTTCATTTATGGCTTTTTCAAAACTAACCTGAATATCCGATGCATTTTTGTTGTTGTTAATATCCTGGGCAGCTACATACTCTGCTCTGGCTGGTATCCCCTCTCCCGGCCAAATAGCTTGGTTAGGTATAAGTTTAATTGCGTAATCACAAAGAGTATAAGTATTTCTAAGCCGAATCCATCCATAATAATAATCGTCATTGATTTTCTTTCTCAAGGCAAAAAACTTATCTAATGGTTCTCCCCATTCATAATAGCCTGGTGAGATCATGATATTACTATACCACTGTAATTCTTCATTTATTGGAATCTCAGGAAAGCTTAAATATGGATATTGAATAATCGCAAACTCACAGCTTTCAAAAGATACAAAACCTTCAAATCTTTCAACTCCTCCAGGATTTTGTTGATTATGATAACTAATATAAAAATCATCAACAAAGTCATTATCAACGTCATAATTATACTGATGATTATAATCATCAACACTTGAATGTGCTGCTTCTTCAGCAAAAAAATCTGGTTCAATATCGGTATATAAAATTTGAGAGAAGCCGTTTGCTGATAATATTAACCCGGAGAAAATAATTAAGATGCTCTTTTTCATTATTAGTTATTATTATTTACAATATCATATTAATAATGGTTGTAAAGATAATAATTAATTAGAAATAATCAACAGCCATCCAACTCACTCACACACCAATTCCCCCTTTGAAGGGGGGCAGGGTGATGTAAAAAAAATCTCTCAACTTTATTTACAACGAGTCCGAGACCAAAACCCCTTCGCGCCTTTGCGTCTTGGCGAGAACCCCCTCTTTTAGCCTGCGAGAAGAAAAACCTTAAATCTTCTTTAACAAGCGGAGTAAATATAAATGTATATCTTTATCGAAAATAATTGAAACACGGCACCGATATGAAAAAACTAATTCTCCTAATTGGCCTGATTGCACTGGGCAGCAGTATTATTCATGCAGGAAACCTGACGCGTTTGCTTCGTTTTCCCGATATCAGCGATAAGCATATTGTGTTTTCGTATGCCGGCGATTTGTATCTTGTGGCGCGCGATGGCGGTGTGGCCCGCAGGCTTACAGCAGGCCCCGGACTCGAACTGTTTGCCAACTTCTCGCCCGACGGAACCAAAATAGCGTTTACGGCACAGTATGACGGCAACACCGAGGTGTATGTAATGCCTGCCGAGGGAGGAACACCCAAGCGCCTCACCTACACAGCCACGCTAACACGCGATGATTTAAGCGACCGCATGGGCCCGAATAATATTGTGATGGGCTGGACTCCCGACGGACAGTATGTATTGTATCGCAGCCGCAAAAAAACATTCAACGATTTTGTGGGTCACCTGTATAAGGTGCCCGTCGAAGGAGGATTGTCGGAACCATTGCCTTTCAGCACCGGCAGCTGGTGTTCGTTTTCGGCCGACGGCAGGCAGATTGCCTTTAACCGTGTGTTTCGCGAATTCCGCACCTGGAAGTATTACAAGGGTGGTATGGCCGACGACATTCGCATTCACGATTTCGACACGCACAACACCACGAATATTACCCGCAACGAGGCGCAGGATATTTTCCCGATGTGGGTCGGCAATAACATTTATTTTTTGAGCGACCGCGACCGGGTGATGAACCTATTTGCTTACGATACCACGGGGCATAATATCCGCAAGCTGACAAACTTTACGGACTTCGATATTAAGTTTCCGAACGCCGGCAAGGATGCGATTGTGTTCGAAAACGGCGGCTACATTTACGTGTATAATATTGAGAAGGCTTCGGTGGAGATGGTCTATATCGAAGTGATGGAAGACAACGCCGGTTCGCGCACAGCCTATAAGGATGCAGCTGAACGTATTGCCTCGGCCACACTGTCACCCGATGGTGTGCGGCTGGCAATCGGGGCACGCGGTGATATTTGGAGTGTGCCGTCGGAGCAGGGCATTACCCGCAACCTCACGGCAAGCAGCGGGGTGCACGAACGCAATCCGGCATGGTCGCCCGACGGGCGTTACATTGCCTATATATCAGACGAATCGGGCGAAACAGAGATTTATATCCGCAAACCTGAAGGCAACGAGAAACCGGTGCAGCTGACTAAGAATGCCGACACGTATAAATATGCGATACGCTGGTCGCCCGACAGCAAGAAGATTTTGTTTAACGATAAAATGCAACGCCTGCAGTTTGTTGATACCGACAGCAAAAAGACAACACTGGTGTTTAAATCGCCGATGTCGGAAATATACTCGTTCAACTGGTCGCCCGATAATAAATGGGTATGCTATTCGGTGAACGACACCACGCGCATTTCGAAAATATATCTGTATAATCTCGACTCAAAGAAAACCCACAAAATAAGTTCGGACTGGTACGACTCCTACAGTCCGGTGTTTAGCGACTGCGGCAAATATTTGTTTTTTATTTCGGATCGCGACTTCAACCCCATTTACAGCAGCACCGAATGGAATCATGCCTATCAGGATATGTCGCGGATTTACTTTGTAACACTGCAAGCAACAGAGCGCTCGCCGCTGGCACCGAAAAACACGGAGGCAGCCATCAGCGACGAATCGAAACCTGCCGACGACAAGGGCAAGGATAAGGCTTCAGAAAAAAAGCAGGACATCGTGATTGATTTTGAAGGGATTGAAGACCGCATCGAAGCCCTGCCCCTGGAGGCCGGCAATTACTGGAATCTGAATGTTTTCGACAACAAAGTGTATTTCGCATCAAGCGGGATGAATAAACCTGCGGTAGCCCGGATGTTCGATCTTCAGAAAAAAGAAGTCAAGGAACTCGGGCCTTATGCTTTGTTCGAAATAAGTGCCAACCGCAAGAAAATGGTGCTGCGTCAGGGTGACAGTTTCTACTGCATCGATGTTCCGCAATCGCAGATTAGTCTGGGGAAATCTGTTTCGACCGACGACATGAAATTGTGGGTAAACCTGCGCGAAGAATGGCAGCAGATTTTTACAGAAGCCTGGCGGCAGATGCGCGACTTTTTTTATGCACCCAATATGCACGGTGTTGATTGGGCAGCTATTCGGCAGAAATATGAACCACTGGTGGCCTTTGTGAACGACCGCAACGACCTGAACTATATTATCGGGGAGATGATCGGCGAGTTGAATACAGGCCACGCATATGTAGGTGGTGGCGAACGCAACAATGCACCGCGTATTAAAACCGGTTTGCTGGGTGCCGAAATCAGCCGTCACGAAAGTGGCTACTTCCGCATTGATAAGATTCTGAAAGGCGAAAACTGGCTCGACGACGTGAAATCGCCGCTCACCGGACCCGGGATGAAGATTGCGGAAGGCGATTTTATTGTGAGCATCGACGGGAAACCGGTTAACCAGACCCCCGATTTGTACAGTCTGCTGGTGGGCAAGGCCGGTGTTGAAACGGAGATTGGCATCAGCAGCAAGCCCAACGACAAGGATGTACGCAAATATGTAATTGAACCCATCGAAAGCGAAGCCCAATTGTATTATTACAATTGGGTGCAGCACAATATTGATTATGTGAACGAAAAGACCAACGGACAGGTGGGTTACATTCATATTCCCGACATGTCGGTGGAAGGTTTGAACGAGTTTGTTAAACACTTCTATCCGCAGCTTTCGAAGAAGGCGCTGATTATTGATGACCGTGGCAACGGTGGTGGTAACGTATCGCCTATGCTGATTGAACGTTTGCGCCGCGAAGTGTCGATGATGGCGGTGGGCCGCAATTCGGAACGCCCCTATTCGAAACCCGCCGAAATGATGAACGGACCTAAGGTGTTGCTTATTAACCAGTATTCGGCCAGCGACGGCGACCTGTTCCCGTATCAGTTCCGCAAGCATAAACTGGGGAAAATTATCGGTGTGCGCACCTGGGGCGGAGTGGTTGGCATCAGGGGTTCGCTGCCGTTTGTTGACGGTGCTTTCCTCAATAAACCGGAATTTGCCCATTATTCGGCAGAGGGTAACGGATGGATTATCGAAGGCTATGGCGTTGACCCCGACATTGC
>JAKQPY010000071.1:0-3605 GCA_029564465.1 Bacteroidota bacterium
GCGTACCTATGTTGAACCCCTGATTACACAGGCTAAAGAAGACACAACACACAACCGCAGGGTGGTTTTCGGAGAATTACAGGATAAAAAAGCCGTTTCGGAATTGTTCCGCGAAATTATCGTGAAAATCGGTGAACGTCCAGGCGGATACACCCGTATCCTCCGTACCGGAATCCGTCTTGGTGATAATGCAGAAATGTGCATGATGGAACTGGTTGATTACAACGAAAGCATGCTCGGCACCAAAACAGCTGCAAAGAAAACAGCCCGTCGTTCGAGGAAAAAATCAACAGGCGAAAAAGCTGAAGCTCCCAAGGCTAAAGCCGCTGCTAAACCAGCCGCTAAACCAGCTGCCAAAGCTAAAAAAGCTGAGCCCAAGGCCGGTAAAAAAGATGATAAAGCTGCCGAATAAAACAAAAAGCAGAAAAATTAATATTTTATAGAAGAGGGCTTGTCCCTCTTTTTTTTTACCTTTATAGCCTAAAACTAATACCAATGGGACAAATAGCCAACATTCACGCACGTCAGATTCTTGACTCACGCGGTAATCCGACTGTAGAAGTCGAAGTATATACCTCAAACGGCATCGTTGGCCGCGCGGCGGTGCCCAGTGGAGCCTCGACGGGTGTCCACGAAGCCATCGAATTGCGTGACAACGACAAAAAAATGTTCGGTGGCAAAGGCGTTTTGCAAGCCGTTCACAACGTAAACGAAACCATTAACGAAGCCCTGAACGGATATGATGTTACCGATCAGCGACTGATTGACATGGTAATGCTGGCCACCGACGGCACCGAAAACAAATCGTCGCTGGGAGCCAATGCCATACTGGGTGTTTCGATGGCCTGCGCCAATGCAGCCGCACAGGAACACGGGCTGCCTCTCTATGCCTATCTGGGTGGTGTAAATGCCCACATGTTGCCGATACCCATGATGAATATCCTGAATGGCGGACAACATGCCGACAACCTGATTGATATTCAGGAGTACATGATTATGCCGGTGGGCGCCGATACCTTTGCCGAAGCACTGCGCATGGGGACCGAAGTGTTTCACCAACTGAAATCGGTGCTGAAGAAGAATAAATTCGTAACCAATGTAGGCGACGAAGGCGGCTTTGCCCCGAATCTGAAATCGAACGAAGAAGCCATTGAATATGTGGTGAAAGCGATTGAAATGGCAGGCTACAAGCCCGGTGAAGATATTTTTATAGCCCTCGACCCCGCTGCCTCGGAGTTTTTTGATAAAGAAAAAAACCTGTACATTTTTGAATCGGACGGCAGCAAGCGCACCCCAGCCGAAATGGTGGACTACTGGGTGAACTGGGCAAACAAATATCCGTTGATTTCGATTGAAGACGGATTGGCCGAAGACGACTGGGAAGGCTGGAAACTGATGACCGAAAAGCTGGGCAAACGTATGCAGCTTGTTGGCGACGACCTGTTTGTTACCAATATAAACCGCCTGAGAACCGGAATTGACAACCAGATAGCCAATTCGATACTGATCAAGGTAAATCAGATTGGAACCCTTACTGAGACCATTAATGCCATTCAGATGGCACAAACCCATGCCTATACCACAGTTATCAGCCACCGTTCGGGCGAAACCGAGGATACCTTTATTGCCGACCTGGCAGTGGCCATGAATACCGGCCTGATTAAAACCGGCTCGGCAAGTCGCAGCGACAGGATTGCAAAATACAATCAGCTGCTGCGTATCGAAGAAGGACTGGGAGATGCAGCCAGCTATCTGGGCCGCGATTTCCGCTTTCTGAAAAAATAGTTAAGTCATCTGTCATACATATTAATGCCAAATTGACACAGTTCGTTTGGCATTTTTTATTGTGTGACGTAATTCTGTCAGAAAAACAGAAGAAAGCCCGGATGGCACAGTTTTAGACAATAATCTGCCGTGAAATTTAAAACATTAACCTTAAAAACAATAAAGCTATGGCAAACATCGGAAGACCTTTAGCAGGAAAAGTATTAGTGAAACCCGAATTGGCTGAGCAAAAAACAGCATCAGGCATTATTATTCCCGACTCAGCAAAAGAAAAACCCCAACGGGGAAAAGTTGTGGCAACAGGAAAATCGAAAAAAGACGAAGAAATGGAAGTGAATGTTGGCGACATGGTGTTGTATGGAAAATACAGCGGAACCGAAATCAAAATCGACAACGAAGACTATCTGATTTTGAATCAACACGATATTTTATTAATTATTCAATAACTTAAAAAATCATTAAGCAATGGCAAAAGATTTGAAATTCAACCTGGAGTCGCGCGACCTGTTGAAAAAAGGCGTGAACACTTTGGCTGACGCGGTTAAAGTAACTCTCGGTCCCAAAGGAAGAAATGTTGTTATCGAGAAGAAATATGGCGCTCCACAGGTAACCAAAGACGGTGTTACCGTAGCCAAGGAAGTGGAACTGAAAGACCCCTTCGAAAACATGGGAGCCCAACTGGTGAAAGAAGTTGCTTCGAAAACCAACGATGATGCCGGCGACGGAACCACCACCGCCACTGTATTGGCACAGTCGATTATTAACACCGGCCTGAAAAACGTGGCCGCCGGAGCCAACCCGATGGATCTGAAACGCGGTATTGATAAAGCCGTTCATGTGGCTATCGAAAACCTGCAGAAACAATCGCGTTCGATTAACAAAAACGATATTATACAGAAAGCCGAAATCCTTTTCAAGGAACTGAAAGACAAGAAGGTAGAAATCGGTTATGACGAGAGGGCAAAAATAATTAACGAAATTGTTGAGGTTGACGAAATTTCGCAGGTAGGCTCGATATCGGCCAACAACGAAAAAGAAATCGGAGTTACCATTTCGTATGCCATGTCGAAAGCCGGACACGAAGGTGTTATTACTATTGAAGAGGCCAAAGGCACCGAAACCGTTGTTAAAGTGGTAGAAGGTATGCAGTTCGATCGCGGTTATGTTTCGCCGTATTTTATTACCGACAGCGAAAAAATGGAAGCCGTTCTCGACAATCCGTATATTTTGATTACCGACAAGAAAATATCGTCGATGAAGGACCTGATGCCGGTGTTGGAACCCGTTGCCCAGGAAGGTGCTTCGATGCTGATCGTGTCGGAAGATGTTGAAGGTGAAGCCCTGGCTACCCTGGTGGTAAACCGCCTGCGTGGAACGCTGAAAATTGCCGCTGTGAAAGCTCCGGGATTTGGCGATCGTCGTAAGGAAATGCTTCAGGATATTGCTGTGGTTACCAATGGTGAAGTTATCACCGAAGAACGCGGTCTGAAACTGGACCATGCCAGCCTGATGCAACTGGGTCGTGCCGGTAAGGTGGTTATTGACAAGGAAAACACCGTGATTATTAACGGCGAAGGCGACAAGAAACAAATTGAAGCCCGTGTGAACCAGATTAAGGCTCAGATTGAATCGACCACTTCGGATTATGATCGCGAAAAGCTGCAGGAACGCCTTGCCAAACTGGCAGGTGGTGTGGCAGTAATCAGTGTGGGTGCCGCCAGCGAAGTGGAAATGAAAGAGAAGAAAGACCGCTACGACGATGCATTGCACGCAACCCGTGCTGCTGTTGAAGAAGGGATTGTTCCCGGAGGCGGCGTGGC
>JAKQPY010000072.1:0-2012 GCA_029564465.1 Bacteroidota bacterium
AGCCGGCTGGGACGGCAAACTGAGCAGTGGCAGCGAAGCCGCTCCGGGCGTGTATTTCTACATCATCAAGGCCAAGGGCATCGACGAAGTGGAATACGACCTGCAGGGACCGTTCCACCTGATGAGGGAAAAATAGAATCAATATTACAATAAAAAAAGCCGGTATTCCGGCTTTTTTTATTGTTTATGACGCAACGTTTTTAAAAAAATCAAGTCTTAAGAATGATTCATCAATACAATGTTTTTTATTTCTCGTAATATATTACTATTTTTGCTCAACACATCGATAACAAGAATTGAATCGTATGGTAAATTCAATTAAAATTCTGGCATTGTCATTCAGTATGATAATTGCGGGTGTAGCACTTGCGCAGGATGAGTGTTCGAATGCAGTAAACATGCCTTTTGACAATTACTCAACCTGCGGTCAGATGACCCTTCAAACAATTAATCTGGGTTCAGGAACACATTCCTCGACCACACCTGCACCTACCTGTGGAAGTTTTGGCGCAACTACCCGCGATTTATGGTACACCATGGTTGTTCCTACCGGAGTAAACACGTTGGCATTTCATGCGTTCAACTCGAGCAATACTGTACCATTTCCCAATGCCTCAGCACCGGCAATGGCAATCTATAGAGGAACAAATTGCAATAGCTTGATATTACTTGACTGCTTCGAATCAACAGGAGGCTTTTTTCAGAACGGAGAAATCCGCTTCGAAGAAATCAGTGGTTTGGTACCGGGTGAAACCTTGTATGTAAGGGTTTGGGATGAAAGTAATCTGAATCAGAATATTTTCATTGCCGCTTCGGTGCTTACCGACTTCCCTGAAGATGATTGTGAAACTCCTGTGCCGTTATCATCAGGTGGTTGTAATATATTATCAACAGGGGGAGATATTGCTGCCCCCGAGGACTGCGGTTGGAATACAACAGACAACAGCATATTTTACAGTTTCACGGTGAATCCCGGCGACCCGCAACCCTATACGATAACAGCCGAAAACGGTGAATGCTGGGCTAATCCGGGAGGGCTTGGCGAAGATCCCGAAATTCAATTTGCTGTATATAGCTGGAATGGCACTAATTGCAATGGAATTGGAGGAAGTCCCATCAGCGATCCTCCCAATAACTCAGGCACTTACTGGGGTTGTGCCAATGGTACAGGAACCGTTACTTTTTCCGAAAACCTTCCTCCGGGTGATTACATTCTGGCTATGGATGGTTTCAGCATGCTTCAGGGAAACTCATTGTGCATTTACGGTTTTTCGGCGCCAAACATCGATCAGAACCTGACGGTTTCGTTTTCGAGTACAAACGCGGTTTGCGGCGAAGGTGGTTCTGCAGCAATCACAGTTATTGAATCATGCACAGGAAATCCGACTTTCAACTGGAGCGGGGGTCTTGGTAACACTTCATCCGTGACAGATATTCCTGCCGGCAATTACAGTGTAACCGTTTCTGATGGTGCTGCATGCAGCGATACCGTAATTAACTTCACCATTACCGATGGGGGAAACATCAGTGCAAGCATCAGCGTAACGGGGGATCCGTGTGCCGGTCCATTTGATGCAACCGCTACTGTAACCGGAGCACTCCCTGCCGATTGTACATTTGCCTGGAACACGACTCCGGTGCAAAACACCCAGACTGCAACAAACCTGACTGCCGGTAACTATACAGTTACGGTTACTTACGGTACCTGTCAGGAAACAGCATCCACAACTATTTCGGTAGGCGGTATTACTGTTAGTATTGACCTCAGCGGAAACGTATGTCAGGGACCTGTTACTGCCACAGCCAATGCGGCCGGCGTTGACCCTGCCACCTGCACTTACGCATGGAACACAACACCCGCACAGAACACACAAGCAATAAACATTACAACTCAGGGCACGTATACAGTTACTGTTACTTCGGCAGGTTGCACCGGAACCGCTTCAACCAATATTGTATTCCACAATCTCGTGTTCCATGTTGATTACATTCCCGAAATTTGTGCCGGAACA
>JAKQPY010000074.1:0-2559 GCA_029564465.1 Bacteroidota bacterium
GTTCTCTCCGGCGCATTCGGGATATCTGGCATATCTGGTTACCGATATGTGTGGCACTCCTGCCGTTACCGATTCGGTTTTTGTTACCGTACATCCTTTGCCGCTCAATGCTTTCTTTGCCGATGTACCCAGAGCATGTCCGCCAGCTACCGTTAACTTCACCGAAGATTCTCCCGATGTGGGACAATCATACCTCTGGGACTTTGGAGACGGTGGTTTCTCAGTGGCAAAAAATCCTTCACATACCTACACGCTCAGCGGAACCTACGATGTGAGTCTTACCGTATGGTCGGAATGGGGTTGTGAGCTTACTGCTACAAACACCAATATGATCAGAATCTGGCCGAAACCCAGGGCTGAGTTTATTGCTACTCCCGAAGTAATGTCTATCCTCGACCCACAGGTGGTCTTCACCAATATCTCCGACGATGCCAACCTTTTCTTCTGGTACTTCGGTGATGGCGAAACATCGCTTTGGACCGACATCGATCCTGCACATATTTACCCCGCTCCGGGTGAATACAACATTGTGATGATTGCCCGAAACAGCTATGAATGTATGGACACTGCCATGAAACGCATTCGTATTTATGACGAAGTTACTTTCTATGCGCCCACAGCCTTCTCTCCCAATGGTGATGGCGTTAACGATCTGTTCTACGTAACCGGACACGGTATCAATCCCAACGATTTTGTATTGTATGTGTACGACCGTTGGGGAAATATTCTTTTCGAAACCGAAAAATTCTATCCCGAACAACCCTACCGCATGGCCTGGGATGGCTCCGATCAGGGCAGTGTTATGAAGGGTGATAAAATCCTTACCAACGGTGTGTATAAATGGTATTGCAAATTCACCGACATCAACAACAACCCGCACGAAGAATCCGGGCTTATTTATCTGGTGAGGTAAATCAATACCCTTACAGATTTTCTTAATAATAAAAACTGCCTTGTGTAGCAACTCAAGGCAGTTTTTTTCGTTTAGTAATAAAAATTAAAAAGAAATAGTTACTTTTGTTTAAATTTCATTACTCTCTAATTATCAGCGATATGGAGAAATTTTTAATTTCGATGAGAACCATTCTTCTTATTGGCATATTTCTCGGTGCCGGATTTTTCACGCTTACTGCGCAAAATTTGGTAATGAATCCCAGTTTCGAAGATATTACATCATGCCCGGCCGGACCAGGAGAGTTACCTAAAGCCGTAAATTGGGATGATTGTAATAGTGGGGCTGACTCTTGTTCCTCTCCCGACTTATATGCCAGTTGTAATACATTGCCATTCCCTTTCCCCGGAATGGATCCACCAGTAGGCGTACCTGCTAATCTTCTGGGAAATCAGGCAGCTCGCACGGGTGACAAATACGCGGGAATTATTACCAAAGAATCAATGGCTCTCATGGATTGTAATGGCATTGATATGGAAACATATCGTGAATATATTCAGGGTCGCTTTTCATCACCATTGGTAGCAGGACAATCATACTGTGTCGAGTTTTATATCAGTTTAGCGGATAAAGTAAAATGGGGTACAGATAAGTTTGGAGTTTACTTTTCACCTACTCAGGTTTCCTATAATTTTTGCACCAATCCACATCCTTTACCCGTTACTCCTCAATTGGTCTACACGGGACCGCCGTTACTGAACACTAGCGACTGGGTTCAAATGCAATGGACTTATGTTGCAACCGGCGGAGAACAATTTATCATAATTGGAAACTTTTCCGACAATGCAGCCACTACCCTCTACGATAGCAATTGCGCTCAGCAAAATCCGTATGCCTACTATTATATCGAAGACGTATATGTGGGATTGGGAGATTGTAATGTTGAACCGGAATACCTCAGGGTAAGTCTGAGTGCTAACCCGGCATCGTGTGGGCAACAAGGATCGGCATCCATTTCGGTGCTTAATTCCTGTTCAGGAAATCCGACCGTTTCATGGAGCAATGGAGCCACAGGACTTAATGCCAACAATCTTGCTCCCGGCGACTATACGGTTACTGTTAGCGATAATGCTCCCTGCACTGATACTATCCTCAATTTTACAATAGCCAATACCGGATCAATAAGCGTAAATGTTACTACTACAGGCGTTTGTGCCGGACCATTTACAGCCACAGCAAATGTTACCGGGGCGAGTGCAGCATCCTGCACATTTGCCTGGAGCACCACACCAGCACAAACAACACAAACCGCAACAGGCCTGACTCCCGGATCCTACACTGTAACCGTTACCTATGGCACATGTCAGGAAACAGCATCAGCAACAATTGTGGGCGGTGTAGTCGATGTCGGAATTGGTCTCACAGGTAATGTATGTCAGGGACCATTAACTGCAACGGCTTATGTAAATGGCGTTGACCCTGCCACCTGCACGTATGTTTGGAACACAACACCCGCACAGAACACCCAAGCAATAAACATTACAACTCAGGGCACGTATACAGTTACTGTTACTTCGGCAGGTTGCACCGGAACCGCTTCAACCAATATTGTATTCCACAATCTCGTGTTCCATGTTGATTACATTCCCGAAATTTGTGCCGGAACA
>JAKQPY010000241.1:0-25648 GCA_029564465.1 Bacteroidota bacterium
AAACCCAGTTTTTTCACTGCAGGAAGTGCTCCGGCTGCCAGTTCGTATGTGCCAAATACTCCCGTCATGTAGCGTATAAGGTTTTTCCCGGGTACATTTTCGGTAAACAACAGCGACAGCCCACGGGTATATTCATCGCCTACAATCCGGTTGAAAGCAGCAAACTGTATTCTGAAAACAAGCCCTTTCTGACTGGCCTCAATCAGGTCGGTTGGGGCAGTGTCGCGCGGGACTTTGTTTGCCAGTGTGTCGGGTGGTGTTACGATAACTGTATCAACACTTACCACCAGTACCGTGTCGCGCAGGGGCTGAATATCGCGGGGACGTACCGACACAAAGTCGGCTGCAATGCCGATGGCTTCGCTGTGGAGCCTGATTGACTCTGCCCGCAGGCTGTCGCTGTAGGCATACAAGCGGGCACGTTCGGAGCTGCTTGTTTCGTTTTCGGCCTGGGCAGCAGCCTGATCGGCCAGTTGTTCTTTTTGTCGGGCCAGATTTCTCAGGCTATCGGCATAATCTCCATTTTCAGGGTGGATTGGCGCAATGCCTTCGTATTGTTTGTTGAGCCGATCGGTTTCGAGGCGGGCAATTTCGGTGTTCGTGTTGTAATAATCAAGAATGTAGCGATTTCTCTTTTCCTCGGTCTTTTGTATTTTCTTCTCGAGTCGGGCTTTTTTGCGCTCCGAAGTGCTGGCTTGCATCTTGTTTTCGAGCGAGGCAATCTGTGTATCGGCTTTTTCGGTTTTCGACCGATATGCATCGCGTTCATCGGCAATTTTGCGGTACATCTTCTCATCATCTGCGGTCATGCCTTCGGTGTCGAGTTTCAGGTCGTCATCGGGTAAACGAACCCTTTGCGTTTTATTCACAGGCTCAATAGCCAGCAGCGTATCGGTTGGCTCCACAAGTGCCGGGCTTGTGTCGCGGGTGATATTTTCGGCTACAAGGGTATCGGTTGACTCAACAAAAACAGGCGTAGTATCGTTTGTGATGTTTTCAACAACAAGTGTGTCGCCGGGTATTATCTGAACCGGTATCGTATCACGTGTTAAGTTTTGAACAATCAGTGTGTCACCGGGTGTTATCAGAACCGGCGTGGTATCGCGTGTTATGTTTTCAACTATTAAGGTATCGGGTTTTACCGGTGCCGTATAATCGATAAAGTCGTAGGTGCTGTTGATTTCAGCAGCTATGCTGCGGTTGTTATTTTTAGCAATTTCGAGCCCTTTTTCCTGAAGGTCGATGGCACGATTCCGTAAATCGAGTTCTTCGCGCTGCATCCTAGTAATTTTTTCGGGACTGTACGTAGCGTAGTTATTCCCTATTTCTCTGGCAATCGAATCAGCCCGTGAAGTGAGTAATTCTCCGGCAGTTTCGGCACGGTAAACGGCAGCCGCCAAGGTGTCGTCAGCGGGTATGGTTTCCTTTATGCGCGTTTTGTTGTTTTCTGATTGCCTGCGAATCTGCTGTTGACTATCGGCATAGGCAAGATAATCGTTTATCTGCCGCACAAATTGTTCCTGCCGTTTTACCAACGTAGTCTCCAGCGAATCGGCCTGTCTGTCGAGTTCCAGTAAGCGTGCCTGACTATATTCACTACGATGCAGTTTAATGTCGGTACGTAGCGCTGCGGCTTGTTGTTCTATTTCGGTTAATCGTTGTTGTTCCGACTGTATTCCTTCGGGTAACATGATGTTTTCGGGAAGCGCATTTGATATTTGCAGTTTGTTTTCGGCAATCCGCTGGTTTTGTTCCGACAAGAGTGAGAGGGTATCGTCCGCAATCACAGCCATTGTATCGACCGGGTTGGTGGTAAGCGTATCGGTAATAGCTATATTGTTGCCTGCAAGCAGACTTTCCTGCTCACTGATCCATTCACTAGTTTTGTTGCTGTTCGATTGGGCGCTTACGATTTTGTCCTTATAAACGATAAGGGTTTCATCACCGGTTTTGGTTGCTGTACCGGCTTCGGCCATCAAACGGTTTTGCTTTGTCAACAGGCTTTCGCCCATAATAATTACCTCGTCAAGCATCACAAAATAGTTATCCTGTTCGCGTGTCTGCATGTTTTCTTTCTTGATGCCATAAGCTTCGAAGTCGCGCTCAATTTCGCTCAACAGTTTTTTGTTGCTTTTGTACATCTTTTTCTCAGCTATGATAAGCTCCTGATTTCTGAGAATTTTATCACCCTGTATTTCGGCAATTATTTTATTGGCTTCGCTGATGGCATCCAGGCGTTCGTTTTGCAGCACAACAATTTCTTTTACTATATTGTCTCTGGTTTCAGCATTACTGTTTGATGCATATTCGGCTTCGAGCCTTACAATTTCGCGGCTGATGTTTTCGGTAACCAACAGGGTAGAATCTAACAAATGCAGTTTAGCTTCAATCGATTTTTCGAATTTTGCAGCATTTGCAATTTGTATCGAATCTTCTGATACAATAATGGGTTCCGATGTCATACTTATCAGGTTTCTGCCAATGGTTTCTGGGCTTTTGTTGTTGGGTGTTACCAAGGCTGTTTCTGCATTTTTATCTTCAGGGAGGGTGTAACCACTCACCAAATGATAGGCTTCTCTGTATTGATCTACGGCTTGTTTTTCGAGTTCAGCCGCTGCTATCAGCAGTTCGTTTTTCAGGCTGTCGTTTGCAGTTTCTTCCGACTGGAGCAGTAAATTCCCGGAGGCAGTATGCAGGCTGTCGGCACGTGCCTTTCTCACATCGGCCTGTGCTTGTTTTTCGGGGTCGGATCCTGTATTTACAATTTTCAGATAGCCCGATTCTATTGCGTAAAATTGTTCGAGGTTTGTGTTAATCTCGTTGCGTGCAAGTTGTGCATGCTCGTTCCGTGCCTGTTTCCACTTATTTGTTGCCTCATTCAGCAGGTCATTCTTTTTCGATTCGTTCCGTGCTTTTCCGGCATCTGCCAGCAGCAGGTCAACTTCGTGATAGTTTGCTGCAGCGAGGTTTCTGATGCTGTCGTTTGCAGGTTTATTGCCCGATTCAGCCTGTATTTTCACAATGTCTTCGTTGGTACGTGCAATATTATCGGCTGTAGTCAGACTATCGACCTGCGGGTTGGTCAGGCTGTCGGGTTGGTTTTGCCCGTTCAGAAAAATATAGGTACTTTCCGGGGCAACTATTTGCAAGGCTTTATTCTCGTAGGCCATGGCTTGTTTCAGGTAGTAGTCCTGCAGTGCGGGCATACTTTCGTTGTTTCCATCCTGAGTTGCTGCCAATGCATACAGTGAATCAGCCGTATTCAGATAATCCTCAGCCAGCAGGGCATCTTTTTCGTTGTCTGAGTTTTTCAGCGAGTCGATACCCTTATCGGCCATATCGCGTACTGTGTTTCCGGGTGCCACAACAATCTCCTCAACAAATAGACCCTGGTTTACCTTATTGATTTCGTTATTTATAACAGAGTATACTGTGTCGAGTTCCTGTTGTTTTTTATCGTATTGATCTATCAGTTTTTTTCGCTTGTTCAGGTCGGTTTCGTTTTCCAGTTGATTTTCGATTGAAATCAGTTCGCTCACAATAGCTTCCGCTTTATTCACCGACCGGTTAATACCTGTTTCTTCGAAAAATGGTGATGAGCCGATTATCACAATCTGGTTCAGCCGGGTTTTATCCTCTTTGGTTTGTTGGGCAATATCCTGATTTTCGGTAGTGAATCGCTCGGGTAGTAGCTTCGAGTTATCGAAAAATACCGAATCGAGTACCTGGGTCTGCAGATCGGCCATCTCTTTCAGGTTTTTCTGATTTCGCCGGCTGATAAAACGATTGGCGTTGGCCATTATCTGATTAATTCTTGAATCGTTGTATCCTGCTGTGTCGGCCACCGTTTGTAGTTTGCATTGTTCGGCTATTTCGGTTTCTTTTGTGAGGTTCCTGCTTTCCGACATCAGAAATTCTTGTTTCAGATACAGCTCCTTATAGTCCGATACCAGTTTCCTGCGTTGTGTTTCAAGATTTCGGATGTTAGCATTGATTGTATTCTGCTTTCCTTCATCTTCAGCAATACTTAAACTGTCGTACCACTGCAGTATCTCTTTATCAATCTTACCGATACCCTCGCTGAGTTTGTTAATTTGATTGTGGTTCTCTTCTATTTTTCTGGAATTATCGGCAAGTGTTCTCCTGTTGCTTTCAACAATGCGGTTTTCGGGTTTTTTCTGCAGATCGATTTCCATATTCTGGTTTACAGTCAGCAGCGCATTGTTTTTTTCGATGCTGTGAGAATTATCTCCAAAGAGCTTGTCGGTTTCCGTTTTGTAGTAGGCTACACGATTGGCAACATCGTCGGCTAACCGGGCATACTCTTCGGCCAGCGATTTCACCGATGCAATGCTGTCGGTATAGCTATAAATTTTGTCATCGAGCTGTTGCAATCGTGCTTGTTTTTCGTAAGGCTGAAGGTTCATTCTTTCAACCGATTTACGCTCGGTTTCGAGTTTCTCAATCTCCCGGATATAGTCTTCGATAAGTCGAAGCGACGAATAGTATTGATTCCGGAACACCAGAATATTATTATCGAGTTTTTCGAGGTTTTCGGTGGCGCGTACAATTAAGTCGTATTCTTGGTTGAGTATGGCAGAGTCTTTACGAAATCCATTGTTCTCGTCAGGAACAATCAGGCTGTCGGCAGGTACCGAATCAATATTCACCGCCATCATTTCTTCGACACGCTTTTCGTACAACTGCATTGCCAGGGGACTGATGTCGAGTTTCGAGGTATTGCGTATATCTGCCATGCTCTCAATCATTCGCTGTGGCGGGTCGCGCTCCAGCAATACCTGATATACCCCGATTTTTCCGCTTTCGGTTTCGCGGGTCGATGCAAAATAAGCGGTTATATCGCGCGAATCGGTGATATACATAATGTCATCAAGTGGTGTGTTGGTAGGGAAGTCCAGGTTTTTTGCCTCTCCCCAGGTGTTGGTATTACGGTCATACGAAATTTTAAAGATGTCGTATCCTCCCATACTGTTGTGTCCTTTCGAGCAGAAGTACAGGAACTCGCCACTCGGATGAAAAAATGGGAACGCCTCGTCTTCGGATGTATTGATGGATAATGGCAGTAATACCGGATTTCCCCACTTACCTTCGCTTTTAGCCACCACATACAAATCGAGGCTGTTGTCTTTCGAAGTACCGTAACTGCTGAAAAATGCCAGATCAAAAACCTTCGACACATACATCAGCCCATTGTATTTGCGTTTCTTGTCGATTTTCGATTTGAATTCTTCGGGGATTACTACGATTTCGCCACCGCTGTGTACAATTTCGTAGGAGTAATAGAAGTTCGTATTTTTAACTTTTTTGTTTTTTAATACCTGTAATTCGTAAGCATAACGCAACAGATTGATGCCGTTTTTAGCCATCCTGATCTGCCGGTCAACGGGCATGGATTTTAGTTCCTTTGGGGTGGCAGTTTGCCTGAAAGCCTCATAGTAATAAATAGCTTTCTCGAACATATAGTTCAAATGATACACCATGCCCAGATAGTAGTTAGCCTGATATACGCCACCATCGAGGGCATATTCCAGATAATCGATACTTTTATTGAACTCGGTGTTCAGATTCACCAGACAGGCCCCGTAGGCATAGTTGAAATATCTTTCGCGGGGGTACAAACTCAACAATTGTGAAAAACCTTCTTTCGACTGCTCGAAATTGCCTTCCTCAAAATGCAGCTGTGCCTGCTCAAAAACCATATCTTCGCCCGGAAGCAGCTCAACACCAAGCTTTTGTGCATTTACCTGAAATGTAAAAAACACACTTATGCTGCAAAGGGTAATCGCAATAATATGTTTGATTCGCTTCAAGATAATTTCAATAAAACAGCTATTTTGATGACAATTGTACTGCTAATCCATAAAGCCCATAAAGATACATATAAAATTGATGGATGCGCCAATTAACAACAGAAAAATCAGGAATAAACCGAATGTGGCGATTGTTGATAAACTTTGTCGCCATAATTTTATGCATTATCCGAAATAAAATATATTTGTGAAAAGTAAAATGATTAGGTCATGTTGAAAACAGGTGATAAGGCACCCTACTTCGAAGGATTGCTGCAAAACGGGAAAAATGTCAACCTCAGCCACTATAGTGGTAAAAAACTGATTCTCTATTTTTATCCGAAAGACAGCACCCCCGGCTGCACAGCCGAGGCCTGCGATTTGCGCGACAACTACAACATGTGGTTGGGTAAAGGCTATCAGGTGTTGGGTGTGAGCCCCGATTCAACCAAAAGCCACATTGCCTTTATCGAAAAATATTCGCTGCCATTCGATTTGATTGCCGATACCGGAAAATCAATCCTGAAAGCCTACGAGGCCTGGGGCGAAAAAAAGATGTATGGCAAAGCCTACGAAGGAGTCCTGCGTAAAACCTTTGTTATTTCGGAAGAAGGCATCATCGAAGCCATCTTCGAAAAGGTCGATACAAAAAAACACAGCGACCAAATTCTTAAAACAATTTAAAAACTGAATATATGGCAAAAACAACCGGCGACGACATTCGTCAGGAAAAGCTGAAAGCGCTTCAGCTAACCATCGGAAAAATCGAAAAAGATTATGGTAAAGGCGCTATTATGAAATTGGGCGATAGAGTGGTGGAAGACGTCCCCGTAATCCCTTCAGGGTCGGTGAGCCTCGACTATGCACTTGGCATTGGCGGATATCCACGCGGACGTGTCATCGAAATTTACGGTCCCGAATCTTCCGGAAAAACCACACTCGCAATCACTGCCATTGCCGAAGCACAGAAATTGGGCGGCATTGCTGCATTTATCGATGCTGAGCATGCCTTCGACCGTTCGTATGCCGAAAAACTGGGTGTCGATACGCAGAACCTGTTTATTTCGCAGCCCGACAACGGCGAGCAGGCCCTCGAAATAGCCGACAACCTGATTCGCTCGGGTGCTATCGATATTATTGTGATTGACTCGGTGGCTGCACTTACCCCCAAAGCCGAAATTGAAGGCGAAATGGGCGACAGCAAAATGGGTCTGCAAGCCCGGCTTATGTCGCAGGCTTTGCGTAAACTTACCGCCAATATCAACAAAACCCAGACTTGCTGCATTTTTATCAACCAGTTGCGCGATAAAATCGGTGTTATGTTTGGCAGTCCCGAAACCACAACCGGTGGTAATGCCCTGAAATTTTATTCCAGCATCCGCCTCGATATACGCCGTATCTCGCAGATTAAAGACAGCGAAGATGTTACCGGCAGCCGCACCCGTGTTAAAGTAGTGAAAAATAAAATGGCTCCGCCTTTCAAAAAAGCCGAATTCGATATAGTCTATGGCGAAGGCATCAGCAAGTCGGGCGAAATTGTTGACCTCGGCGTTGAATACGAAATCATCAAGAAAAGCGGATCCTGGTTTAGCTATGGCGAAACAAAACTCGGTCAGGGCCGCGATGCTGTAAAACAATTACTGCTCGACAATCCGGAATTATCCGATGAAATCGAGAAGAAAATCACCCTTAAACTGGAAGCCAACTAATAGGAATGAAATATTTTAAATCATTGGCAGGCATGGCGGTTTTCATCTCGGTGACCGCCCTGCTTTGTCTTTCGGCATGTCAGGGTTGCGGCGGGCGTAATACACCGGGCAACAACGATACCATCACCGATTCGCTGAGCGAAATCGATAAAATCTCCTTGGAGATTCGCCAGAACCCGAGGCAACACGGTCTGTTTTTCAAAAGGGCAGGCATGTACTACAATCAGGGCTTGCTCAACGAAGCCGTCAACGATATCGAAATTGCCCTCCGGCTCGATTCGCTGAACCCGATTTATCTGATTACTGCCAGCGATTATTACCTGATGCTGGGAAAGTCGGAGCAAACAAAGCAGGCTCTTGATAAATGCCTTGCTGCATATCCTCAGAATACCGAGGCACGGTTCAAACTTGCGCAACTTTACTTTTATGTAAAGGAATACGATAAAGCCATTGCCGAAGTAGCCCTGATTGAAAAAGCCGGTAAGCAGAGCGACAAGACCTATTATCTGAAAGCATTGGTGTTCAGCGAAAACAACATGTTCAATGCCGCCGTCGAAAGCTTGCGTAAAACCATCGAATTCAATCCACAACATTCCGAGGCATACAACATGCTTGGCATGATGTATTACGAGGCTAACAACAAACTGGCTGTCGAATATTTCAACACAGCCGTTAAACTGTTCCCGCAAAATACCATGATATTGCTTAATGCCGGCCTGTGTTACGAAAAATTCGGAATGACCGATCAGACCCGGACAATGTACGAACGTGCCCTGCAGGTCGATAGCATCAGCTACCAGCCCAATTTCAATATGGGATATTATTTGCTGATGTACACCGACGATTTTAAGGCGGCTGCCCGGAGGTTTAGCAAAGCCATCGACGCTTCCCCAAAATCAGCCGAAGCATACTACAACAGGGGACTGGCCTGGGAGAGCGCTGGCGACCTCAAAAAGGCTGCCGATGATTTCCGAAAAGCCATGGAGATTGTTCCCAATTACGAACTGGCCATTAAAGGGCTGAACCGTCTCGATACGAAGTAAAACTAAAAACTCAATACAATGAAAAACCTGTATGTTTTTGCTGCCATAGCCATGATGCTTGGGCTGTTTTCGTCGTGTGTGCCCTCGAAACCCGCCGACAAAAACGAAACGCCGGTAAACGTAAGCCTTACCGACGACGAGAAGAAGAATGGGATACTCACCCCCGAAATTTTGTGGAAATTCGGACGCATTGGCGAAATGCAGCTTTCGCCCGACGCAAAAGATTTACTCTACACCATCAGCTACTACAACATCGAAGAAAACAGGGGTTACACCCATATCTACAAAATGGCTGTTGAGAAACCCGAGCCGCTTGCCCTCACCAAAGGACCGTTCAATTGCTACAACGTCCGCTGGTCGCCCGATGGCAAAAAAATCTACTACATCTCCGATAAAAACGAAAACTCACAATTGTTTTCGATGAATGCCGACGGTAGCAGCGAAGTGCTGTGCGACACCCTGCTCAACGGACTGTCGTGTTTCGAAATTTCACCCGATGGAGCTGCCATTCTGTATTGCATGGATGTGGCGGTTGGTAAATCGGTGGCCGATATGTATCCCGATCTGCCCAAAGCCAATGTGGTAATTGCCGACGACCTGATGTACCGCCACTGGAATCATTGGAACGACAACCTGTGGAGCCACATTTTTGTGGCATCCTTCGATGGGGCTAACATTACCGATGCTGTCGATATCATGGCCAACGAAGCCTGGGATGCTCCGCTGAGTCCCTATTTCGATAATACCGAAATCACCTGGAGCAGCGATTCTAAGAAAATTGCCTATACATGTAAAAAGCTTTCGGGAAAAGATTATGCCCTGAGTACAAACTCCGATATTTATGTGTACGACCGTGGCTCGAAAGAAACATTGAACATGAGCCGGGGTATGGATGGCTACGACAAATATCCCGTGTTTTCGCCCGATATGAAATACCTGGTATGGCTGAGTATGGAAACGCCGGGCTACGAATCAGACAAAGACCGCATTATGCTCAAAGACATGTCAACCGGAGAGGTGAAAAATATGAGTGCTGCCTTCGACCAGCCGGCCGCCAATTTGGTGTGGGACAATAGCGGAGCTACCATCTATTTTATCAGTGTCATTCATGGAACCCATCAGGTGTATTCGATGAATGTTGTGGATGGTTCCATCACAAAAATAACTTCCGGTATCCACGATTATACAGCTATTGCCAAATCCGGCGATGTTATGGTCGGTGCCAAAATGAGCATGAGCATGGCCACCGAGTTGTTTCGTATTGCTCCCGATGGTGCCGAAACCCAGCTCAGCTTTGTGAACAAGGAAATTTACGATAACATCCGCTTCGGAAAGGTGGAAGAGCGATGGATTGAAACCACCGATAAAAAGCAGATGCTTACCTGGGTGATTTTTCCTCCCGACTTTGACTCTACCAAAGCGTATCCGGCCATACTATATTGTCAGGGTGGGCCGCAAAGTGCTGTGAGTCAGTTTTTCTCGTACCGTTGGAACTTTCAGATGATGGCTGCCGGTGGGTATATTGTGGTAGCGCCCAACCGCAGGGGTGTTCCCGGCTTTGGTCAGGAATGGAACCGACAAATTAGCGGCGATTATGGCGGACAAAATATGAAAGATTACCTGACGGCCATTGATGCACTCGCCAAAGAACCCTATGTTGACGAAACCCGGCTGGGTGCTGTGGGCGCAAGCTATGGCGGCTTTTCGGTGTATTGGCTTGCCGGACACCACGAAGGCAGGTTTAAGGCGTTTATTGCGCATTGCGGGATGTTTAACCTCGAAAGCCAGTATGCCGCTACCGAAGAAATGTTTTTTGTGAACTTCGACCTCGGTGGCCCCTATTGGGATAAAAGCAATGCCACAGCCCAAAAATCCTATGCCAACTCGCCCCACCGCTTTGTTGACAAATGGGACACCCCAATTCTGATTATCTCGGGTGGTAACGATTTCAGGATACCCTATACCGAGAGCCTGCAAGCCTACAATGCTGCCCGTTTGAACAATGTTCCGGCGCGTCTGCTTATTTTCCCCGACGAAACCCACTTTGTGCTGAAACCGCAAAATGCAATTCTCTGGCAGCGTGAGTTTCGTTCATGGCTCGATAAATGGCTGAAATAAACAATCAGGGGCACTGATGCTCTCGAAGTGCCCCATGCCTGTTTACTCTTCCTCTCCTCCAAGTTACTCGCAGAGAACCTGGATGTAAACGTATTCCATAAAACACATATGAAAACCTCACCCAATGTAGCTCCGGGTCCCGTGCCTGTGACTCTGAGAGCGAGGGAGGAATTGAATTACATTGCAAATGAGGTCGAGTTAGGGGCGTTTTTTATTATAAACGTCTGTTAAGGAATGGTTTGAATCCCATGTCAATCAATAATAATTTTGCCTGTTCGCAAAACATTACTATTGCTTAATAACTGAAATAAATAAATGCCTTTCGGTACGGACGTAAAATTAATTTCCGCATTATCTGTGTTCATATTTGCAGAATAAATAATTTCTCCTAAAATGTTTGTAACGATTAATTGTGAATTTTTCATGGACCCGCAACTAATCGTGAAATTTCCATCGCTTGGATTCGGGAAAATTCTGAAAGCCGTTTCTGCAGAAGGTTGATTAAATCCACTCTGGCAATTTTCGCTAAAAATAGCTCCGGCATCTATATTCGTCCAGTTCTCCGTTGACCATTCCGCATTATCAACCTCAATGCAGGTAAGGTTTGGGTTATTGGTTGCATTAAAAATTGTAACATGGGTATTATTGCCATTTTGCACATTTAACGTAGCCAATTGATTGTCGTGACAGTACAAATTTATTAAAGCTGTATTCGTAGTTACATTTAATGATGTCAATTGATTGTGGTTACAGAACAAATATTGTAAAGCCGTATTCGTACTTACATCTAACGAAGACAATAGATTGTTGTTACAGTCTAAAGAGGTTAAAGCCGTATTCGCAGCTACATCTAACGAAGACAATAGATTGTTGTCACAGCCTAAAGAGGTTAAAGCCGTATTCGCAATTACATCTAACGAAGTCAATTGATTATGATCACAATATAATCTGGTTAATGTCGTATTAGTAGTTACATTTAACGAAGCCAATTGATTATAGTAACATGATAAATTTTGTAAAGCCGTATTCGTAGCTACATTTAACGAAGTCAATTGATTATGGTAACAAATTAAAACTATTAAAGCCGTATTAGCAGTTACATTTACCAAAGACAATTGGTTGTTCTGGCAGTGCAAATATAATAAAGCTTCATTCGCAGTTACATTTAACGAAGTCAATTGATTGTTCTGACAGAACAAATATAGTAAAGCCGTATTCGCAGCTACATCTAACGAAGACAATAGATTGAAAGAACAGTCTAAATATGTTAAAGCTGTATTCGCAGAAACTAACGAAGTCAATTGATTGTGGTCACAGAATAAATATTGTAAAGCCGTATTCTCAGTTACATCTAACGAAGTCAAATGATTGTTGTTACAGTATAATCCTGTTACTTGGGTAAAAGCTTCAATGCCTGTAAGATTAAAAATATTTAATGAAGAGCAATTAATTTCTCCTGTATAAGCAGTTGCTTCACTGACTTGAATTTCTAAATCTCCATTTGTATTGATTAGGTAGTCATTAATCAAAGCAGCTTTAAAATTGGCATCAGGTATGTTCACAATTTGTGCTTGCGTTGTTGAAACAACACCCCAAAATGCAAGCAGGAGCAATAGCTTTTTCATTTTATGAAGTTTAGAATACCAAATATAACTACAAAAATCAAATATTGAAAATTAATTTTTACTTTACTTTACTATAAATAGGAATACACTCCTCTCCATCCAAGTCACTCGCCTAGAACCCGGATGTTAACGTATTCCAGAAAACACTTGTGAAAACCCCACCCAATGTAGTTCCTGGTCCCGTGCCGGTGACTCGGAGAGGGAGGGAAGCATCAAAATAAATCCGAATGCGTTCCTGTATCAACGAAAAGTAGAATCAATTCCATGTCGTTTTGGCTCCACACAAGCAACCAGTCGTTTTTTATGTGGCATTCCCATAGCCCCGAATATTTACCGCTTAATTTATGTGGTTTATATTGAACAGGCAAATTTCCTTCCCTGGCAAGAATTGTAATAACTGATCTCAGTAATTCCAAATCAAGACCACGTTTAACGCAAAGCTTTACCGATTTTTCGAATTTTTTGGTATAGCGGACGGAATACATCAGCCTAAAATTTTCTGAAACATATCGTCAACATTTTTGGCTGTATAAACCCTGCCTTTCTTTATGTCTTCGATGGCTTCATCTATCCCAGTTGTTGTTTTTTTGACCTTAAACAAGCCTAGCGACAAAATAAAATCAAGTGCCTTAAGTGCCAGTTTGTTTCGCCCGTCGAATTCTAACATTACAGTTGCCATTTCTTTTATTATTAGCCCGTTCAATGCAAATATAATAGTTGCGAAGGCAATTTGCAAATTATTCTTCCCTGGAACACTTTATTCTTAGCTCCCCATACATGTCACTCGCATAGAACCCGGATGTAAACGTATTCCAGAAAACACTTGTGAAAACCTCACCCAATGTAGCACCGGGTCCCGTTCCGGTGACTCGGAGCGGGTGGGAGGAAACACATATGCCTCTCAATTACTAACCGGCACAGCATATTCCGGCCATTTGCCCGACTGAATCCCTGCTATGCAACGAAAGGGTTTTCCATCGATGCTTTCCTCAAAAACAACACCCGGAATTTTCACATAAATGGTGAACAGGTACATATTGTTCTGCAAACTTTTGTTGATTTCGGCAAACCAGACGATGTGCTCGGTTTTCTTGTTGACAACAATAATCGCCTTTCGGCAAGGATAACCCATAACTGACTTTGTTTCATCCGTAAAGGTGGTTTTGAAACTTAATTTAGGGCTTTTCCTTAATAATTTTTTCACCCTTTTTTTATGGCTGATTGGCTTATCAGAAACCTTAATATAGGATATCTCATCAATCTGCTTACGTGATATAGCCCTTATTTCTTTAAACGAATAAGTGTTTTTTGTTGCACATATAATGCTATCCGTTGTATTCTTCCAATTTTTGGGATATTTAAAACTGATGAGGTAATCAACTTTCCGAGTATCAAAATGTAGGATTTCAATAATATACTGCGAACTGTCAATCATACTTTCGTTAATCACACAGGTGTCGCTCACATATTGTCTGCGTATTTTTTCACTATCGCCAAAATAGTATGTGTATTCGTAGCAGTAAGTGTTGCTGTTCTGGCCAAAAGCCGAAGCAATAAACAATAAAAACACGCCTATGATAATAATTTTTCTCATAATGTTCCTTATTATTTGGCTTTAATTGACTCCAGACATTGTGTGGCTAACCCGAATGGGAAAGGGAAACCCACAATCGCAGTCAGGAGCAATAGCTTTTTCATTTTATGAAGTTTAGAATACCAAATATAACTACAAAAATCAAATATTTCAAACTCACAAGCTACCTAAATAAACATAGCCCCGTCTCCCGTGCCGGTGACCCGGAGCGGGAGGGGACACAATTTCTCTTCCCATCCGGCTCACTTGCACCCCGCACTGTGCCTCCCGCAATGCCGCACAAAAAAAGGCGCCGGAAATTCCGACGCCTCAATTTTTTGTGTACAGTTCCGATTAGTCTTCGGGATGAATTGCTTCTACCGGGCAAACATCGGCACATGCGCCGCAATCGGTGCAAACATCAGCATCAATTTTATAGATATCACCTTCGCTGATTGCTTCTACCGGACATTCATCGATGCAGGTTCCGCATGCTGTACAGTCATCAGAAATTTTATAAGCCATTTTTTTATAAATTTAGGTTATTAAATAAGTGTTCGTTTTAACACCACAAACATAAGCACATTTCTCAAAATAAAGAAAGGAAAACATGATACTCACTCTATTTATAATGAATTTAAATAAAGATTGTGTCAGTTTTAGGCTCCCAATGTAGCTACCATAACAGCCTTAATGGTATGCAGACGGTTTTCGGCTTCGTCGAAAACAATCGAGCGCGGCGATTCAAACACATCGTCGGTGCATTCCATGGCTTCTATGTTGAACTTCTTGCATATCTGGGCGCCTATTTCGGTCTCGTCGTTGTGGAAAGCGGGCAGACAATGCAGGAATTTCACCTTTGGGTTTCCGGTAAGTTCAACCATCCGTGCGTTCACCTGATACGGCATCATCAGATTGATGCGCTGCTGATAGGCTTCATCGGGTTCTCCCATCGATACCCATACGTCGGTATAGAGAAAATCAACGCCTTTCACGCCCTGAGCCACATCCTCGGTGAGGGTGATTTTGGCGCCGGTTTCTTTGGCTATTTCGCGGCAGGTAGCCACCAGTTCTTCGGTTGGCCAGAATTGCTTGGGTGCCACAGCCCTGAAGTCCATACCCATTTTGGCAGCACCAACCATCAGGCTGTTGCCCATGTTATTGCGTGCATCGCCACAGTAGGCAAACGAAACCTGATGCAAGGGTTTATCGCTATGTTCGCGCATGGTGAGGAAGTCGGCCAATATTTGTGTGGGATGGAATTCATTGGTTAAACCATTCCACACCGGTACACCGGCATATTTTGCCAATTCTTCAACAATTTCTTGTCCATATCCGCGATATTCTATTCCGTCGTACATGCGCCCCAGCACACGGGCAGTATCTTTCATCGATTCTTTTTTGCCCATCTGCGAACCCGAGGGGCCGATATATGTAACATGGGCACCCTGGTCGAGAGCAGCAACTTCGAAAGCACAACGGGTACGAGTAGAATCTTTTGCAAATAGTAAAACTATATTTTTACCTTTTAATCTTTGCTGCTCTGTACCAGCATATTTTGCTTTTTTGAGGTCAAGCGATAAGTCTAATAAATACTGAATTTCTTTAGGGGAAAAATCTAAAAGTTTTAGAAAATTTCTGTTTCTTAGGTTAAAAGCCATGATTTATTTATTTTTAGTTATTATTTAATTTATATATTAACGCACAATTTTAGTTTGATATATTGGATATTTTGGACTATCTGGGAAATGCAAAAAGGTGCATTCAGTACCGCCATTTTCAATAAAGCTAACAGCTCCTTTGATTTTTGGAGCCATCCCTCCTGCACTAAAGATTCCTTTTTCTAAGTGCTTTTTAGCCTCAGCAATTGGTATAGTATCTAAAACTTTCTCTTCAGAATCTTCAGTTTTTATAATAATTCTTTTAAGGTCAGTAAAAATATAAAACTCATCGGCTTTTGCTTGAGATGCAAGCAGTGCAGATGTGTGGTCTTTGTCAATTACTGCATCTATGCCTAATAAGTTTTTTTGTTCATCGTAATATACGGGTATTCCACCACCACCAGCGGCTATAACTATATGTCCTTCTCTTGCCAATTTTTCGATTACTTTGCTATTTCCAATTTGTTTTGGCAAAGGAGATGGAACAATTTTACGCCAACCAATTCCATCGGGGTCTTCTTTAAACAGCGAGTTAGTGCCCTCAGAAAGCTTTTCGGCTTCTTCTTTTGTATAATAAGGACCTATGGGTTTTGTTGGTTTTTTAAAAGCAGGGTCATTTTTATCAACCAAAACTTGAGTTATTAGATTTACAACGCCTTTTTCTAAATCTTTAGTTGGTAAAATATTTCTGAGTTGCTGCTCAATTAAATATCCAATAAAGCCTTGGGAGTATGCACCGCAAACATCTAAAGGCATTTCGGGGATGCCAAACATTTTGGCACCTGCATTATTCTGTAGTAAAATATTACCAACTTGAGGACCATTACCGTGTATAATAACAAGATTGGAGCTGCTTTTTATTAACTCGAAAAGAGTTTTAACAGCTCTATATACATTTTCTTTTTGCTCCTCAATAGTTCCTTCCTGTCCAGCTCTCAATATTGCATTACCTCCGAATGCAACAACTGCTAATTTCTTACTCATATAAAGTTGTTTTTAACGTAAGCCACAAAACTATAAATATTTTTAATTATCAGCTAATCAATAAAATGTTATAAAAATCATAATTTGCTGTAATTCGACAAAAAAAAATTATTTTTGCATGTATTTGGTACGAAACTTGAAAAATAAAACAATCAAATCTTAAAACCAATTATTATGAAATCAGTATTCAAAATTGCAGCATTAGTTCTGGTTACCTGCATTGCGCTCGGTGCTTCAGCACAGAAAAAAGCCCCCAAAACCTTCGAAGGAACCGTAAAATATTCTATCGACGTGCAGGGCGAAAACATCGATGCTGCCACCCGTGCCCAGATGCCGACCGAAATCGGGGTGTACTACAAAGCCAATAAAATGCGCACCGAAATGATTACCCCTATGTATTCTATTATTTCGCTGTCGAACATTGCCGATGGAACTATGACCCAGATGTTCGAAATGATGGGACAAAAATTTTACGTGGTTCAAACCGCCGAAGACCTCGCTAAAATGAAAGCTGAAGATTCCGGAAAACCTGAAGTAAAACTGATTGACGAAACCAAAGTTATTGCCGGCTACAATTGCAAAAAAGCCGAGATTACCAAAGACGGCGAAACCATGGAAGTGTTCTATACCAACGAAATTAAAGTTCCCTTCGATAAGAATTCGCAATATCAGGTCGAAGGTATCGAAGGTGTTCTCATGGAATACGTGATGGAACAACAAGGCATGACCATGACCTTTAAAGTGAAAGAAGTGAAAAAAGGAAAACTCAGCGGTTCATTGTTCACAGTGCCTTCCGATTTCCAGAAGAAAACCATGGATGAACTGAACACAATGTTTGGTGGATAACATTTGTTCGAAGTACATAAATTATTGCAGGAAAATTCTCAATTTTGAGAGTTTTCCTATTTTTATATAAATGACGAAAGAAACAAAAAGCGGTGCAAAAACCGAAACCAAGAAAACTGGCAACAGCAAGCAAAAGCGTGGCTTGATTGTCAGAATGTTTGCTTTTCTGTCCGACGAGCGGTTTGTAGTGGCACTGGGCATTGTGCTGATTGCTTTCAGCGTGTTGCTCACATTGTCGTTTACATCCTATCTGTTTACATGGAAAAGCGATCTGAGCATTGTGGATGTCCCTTTGAATAAGCTTATCTCCGATGGCAACCTGATGGTCGAAAACTGGGTCGGTAAAATCGGCGCCTTGCTGTCGAACCTGTTCATCCGAAACTGGTTTGGACTGGCATCGTTTGGCTTCATCATTATTTTTGCCCTGATGGGATTCCGCTTACTGAAAATCAAACTGCTGCCCCTCGGGAAAACCATCTTTATTCTTCTGGTGATGATGATCTGGTTCAGCATCACCCTTTCGTATTTTTTCGCCGATAAACTGTTTTATCTTGGTGGAGCCCATGGCTATTTTCTGTCGAAGTGGATGAACGGATTCTGGGGTAAGATTGGCACACTGGTGTTTATTGCAGTCAGTGGTTTCATTATCGTTATCTACACCTTTAAAAATGCCCTCGGGGGAACCAAAAAGCTGGTTTCGAAAATTGGAAGCACCAAAAAAGAAGACCTTGTGGAGCCCGACAGTGGTTTTGCCGACGACCCCGAAGATGAAAACACCGAAACCGAACAAAATCCCAACGATACCGACGACGATATGCTGGCCGGTACCATCGTTTTTGCAACGGATAATCCCGAAAAATCTACCGAAATTGAATTGCCGGTCGAATCACAGACTCCCGACAACATCGACTACGACTCCATCGAACTCGAAGTGGAGGAATCCGAAGGCGATGAATTGCTGTCGGACGAAGAAATCGACATCGAACCCATGGCTGATTACGATCCCACCGAAGACCTGAAATACTACAAGAAGCCCAGCATCGATTTACTCGTCGAGCTGCCACAGGGCAAAAGCGAGGTTTCGGCTGCCGAACTCAACAGCAACAAAGACCGTATCGTAAAAACATTGCAGGACTACAAAATCGAGATTTCGAAAATATCAGCCACCATTGGCCCAACCGTTACCCTCTACGAAATTGTGCCTGCGCCCGGTGTTCGTATCTCGAAAATTAAAAACCTCGAAGACGATATTGCATTAAGTCTCGCTGCGCTCGGAATCCGTATTATTGCCCCGATGCCCGGAAAAGGAACCATCGGTATCGAAGTGCCCAACTCCAACCCCGAAATTGTATCAATGCGCTCGGTGATAAAATCGGCTAAATTTCAGGAAAGCACCTATCAGCTTCCGGTGGCTATCGGAAAAACCATCAGCAACGAAACCTTCGTTTTCAATCTGGCCAAAACTCCGCACTTGTTGGTTGCCGGTGCTACCGGACAAGGAAAATCAGTCGGCATCAATGCCATTATCACCTCCTTACTTTACAAAAAGCACCCCTCGCAGATTAAATTTGTGATGATCGACCCAAAAATGGTCGAATTATCGCTGTATTCCAAAATCGAACGCCATTTTCTGGCCAAACTTCCCAACGAAGAATCGTCGATTATCACTGATGTTTCTAAAGTTGTGCCGGTAATGAACTCGTTGTGCATCGAAATGGAAGAACGCTATAAGCTGCTCACTCAGGCCGGAGTGCGAAACATTGTGGAATACAACGAGAAATTTGTTTCGCGCAAACTGAACCCATATAAGGGGCATAAATACCTTCCCTACATTGTGGTGATAATCGACGAATTTGCTGATATCATCATTCAGGAGGGCAAACAGGTAGAAGCGCCCATTTCGCGCCTCGCCGCCAAAGCACGTGCCATTGGCATACACCTTATTGTAGCCACACAACGACCCTCGGTCGATGTAATCACCGGGGTAATCAAAGCCAATTTCCCTACACGTATTGCCTTTAAAGTAATGTCGGGACACGACTCAAAAACCATTATCGATGCCACCGGAGCCAACCAGCTAATCGGGAAAGGCGACATGCTCATGGTCGAAACCGGAAAAGCAGTGCGTATCCAATGCGCCTTTATCGATACACCCGAGGTCGAAAGCATTGTCGAGTTCATTGGCAAACAGCAGGGTTACGGCGGAGCTTTCGAGCTTCCCGATCCGGGTATGGATGGCAGCGAAGGGGGCGACCTCAGTTTCAGCGACGACGAAAAAGACCCGCTGTTCGACGAAGCTGCACGCCTTATTGTTCGGCATCAGCAGGGAAGTACTTCTCTTATACAACGCAAAATGAAAATAGGCTACAACCGCGCAGGCCGCATCATCGACCAACTCGAACATGCCGGCATTGTGGGTCCCTACGAAGGTTCAAAGGCTCGCCAGGTTATGTTTGCCGACGAATATTCTTTGGAACAGTTTTTGAAAAACGCTGAAAGTAAAAACATCTGATTATGAAAAATTTATTTATTATGTTGGTTCTGGTCGCATTCTCCGCACAGGGATTTTCGCAAAGCGACCAGAAAGCGGTTGATCTCCTGAATAGCTTATCTACTAAGGTAAATGCCTATAAATCGCTGAATATCGAGTTTAAATTCTATGTCGAAAACCTCAAAGATGCCAGCCGCACCATGTACCCGGGCAAAGTGTGGTATCGTGGCGACCGCTACAAACTCGACCTCATGGGGCAGGTGGTGTTCTCCGATGGAAAAACCAACTGGACCTACCTGAAAGACGCCGAAGAAATCAACATCACCAATGCCAACGATGCCGATGCCACCATTTTTAATCCGCAAAGCCTGCTGGCAAATTTCACCAAAGACTACAAATGCCGCTGGATCAGCGATAAGTTTGTAAACAACCGGGCCATCGTCGAAATCGACTTGTATCCCATAAAAATCGAAGGCAAAAAATACTCGAAAATCACCCTGCGCATCGATAAAACCAAAACCCAACTCTACACCGTTCACTATGTGGGTAAAGATGGCGTAAGCTACCTCGTCGAAATCGACAAATTCCTCGAAAACCCCACAATCGCCGATAAAGACATCGTCTTCAGCGCCACCTCATTCCCCGGTGCCGAAGTAATCGATATGCGGTAAAAACTTTCAGTCACCGATCCGGCCACCGATCCGGCCACCGAGCGGAGTCGAGGTGGAGTCGAGGTGGAGCCAAAAAGAACCGAACTTTAGCCTAGGATAATCTCACAGTACTAAACGACCTCCTTTGCATTCCACCATCTCATATTTCCCCTATCAAAAGTGAGTCTGAAGAGTGTGAAATTCATGCACATTGTTCTATCTCCATAGTTTTAGTTTTCAAAATTCAACCATCTTTTTAGTGACATATCTTTTGTTTTAAGATCGCCTTTTCCAAAATATACTTTGTATGATATTGATGGTAAAATTGGGAATAAACTCATTTGATATAAACCGAGTTTTGCAAATCCATTTTCAGGGCGGTGTATCTCAGGGGTTGAATTATTATTATAGTAATAGTAGCTTGGATTTTGACGATTGTAAACGTTATAAATTGAGAATGTCCAAACCGTTTTAAGCTTTCGTTTTTTCGACAATGTCTCGTACTTCAATCCAATATCCAAACGATGATAATCTTTCATTGTTGCCGAATTTCTCTCTCCATAAATAAAGGCTTCGTAATATTCATTGGTGTGCGGATCTAAAATCATTTGCCTGCCCAAAACCGGAGTGTATGGCAATCCGGTTTGATAGTTCCAAACAATACTGAAGCTAAGTTTGTCGTTTATCTTTCTGTTAATGAATATTGTTAAATCGTGCGGACGATTATATTCAAATAAGTATTCATTGCCACTATTGATGTTATCGAATTTACGAGTGCATTTGCTAAGATGATACGATATTAATCCCGTCCAGTCTCCATAACTCTTTTTAAGCATAAATTCTAGCCCATTTACTTCTCCTGTGCCACCGGTTTCAATCGATTGTTTCCAATTCTCTAGTTCCGACAAATCATAGACATTATTTTGCGAAGCTATTAGATTCGACAATTCTTTGTGATAAACACCTACACTAACATTGAACATGTTTTTATTGAATGATTTTGTCCACGACAACGAGGCCTGCACCGAGTTTGAAATGGGAACCTCTTTGCTCGATGGAATCCAGATTTCATTTGTATAAATATTTCCGCTTGAAACCAATAATTGAGAAGCTTGATTTACATGCATGTAATTTAGATTTATGGACCCCAATCTATTCAGATTAACGTTCAAATCAATTCGTGGTTCAACAAAGAACAGTGAAGTATCCGTAAGAAAATAATTTCCTAATCTGGCACCTATTTCAGCATCAACAAATTTGAATAAACTAATCTTGTTCGATAATGAAAATGATGCATTGAATATTTCTTCAAATAGAATTGTGTGCGAGTTATTTTCGCCAGAAACCTTGTAATCGTATGGGGTATTTTTTAAATAGCTTACATGCAAACCCCCAATCAACATCCAGTCTTTTAAAACACTCATCGACCAAAGCGAGTTTAAAGAAACATCCTGCACTTTTGATGTGAACCGATTATTAAACCCCTGTACTGATGTATTTGTAAAAGATTGTATGTCGCTTACCCTGTATCTCGAATAGGAGAGGTTGGTTTTGCTAAATATTTTCGGGCTTATAATACAATTCCATGATGCTGCGCCCATAGCGTTTCCCCAAATATTTGTTGCCCTTACTTTTGTGTTAAATTGATCACGTTCGTCATTTTTATTCCATACATTTATGTAATCATCACCCTGAAATACATTTATGGCAAAAGTATTTCGTGCATTCGCTCGCCATACAGATTTAAAGTTTACATCGTGAAATCCGTAAGTCATAAAATAATCGCTGCCATCTGTTATTCCGCTGGCTGAAAACAATAAAACATCAAAAAGAGTTTTCCGAGCTGTTAGGATATAGGTAAATGTATTAGTAAACTTTCCTTCAAGACAAACATTTGCATCCGTAATTCCAATCCCAAAACTTCCTTTAAACTCGTTTGAATTGCCCGAACGCTGTGTTATATCAATAATTGAAGATAGTCTCCCTCCGTGTCTTGCTGGAAATCCCGCTTTATAAACCGTAATATCGTTTATTATATCCGGGTTAAAGACTGACATAAATCCTCCCAGATGGTTGACATAAATCAACGAAGTATTATCCAAAAGAAACATATTCTGTCCGGGATCTCCGCCTCTTACAATCAACAAACTGGAAGCCTCACTTTGCGATTGAATTCCGGGTAAAACCTGAACTGATTTTACAATATCAGTCTGCCCGCCTAAGCTTGGAAGCTGCAAAATCTCTTTTATTTCTAAGCTGGATATAGTAATCGGTTTTTTTGATTCTGCATGAATTATTACCTCTTCAAGCTGGTAGTTCGAAGGCTTTAAATAAACATTCAGAATTGTATCATTCAATTGATTTACCGAAACTGTTTGTGATTGATATCCAATAAACGAAACCTTTATCTCTGGCGATTTTGTCCTGAGAACAAAGTATGCTTGGCTATTGGTGCTTGTGCCATTTGAGTTAATCGAGTCGATAATATTGGCTCCAATAATAGCTTCATTTGTTTCGGCATCGTAAACAAAACCCGAAATCGCAATTTGTGCCTTAACAACATGCACAGAAAAAACAATAAATATGAGTAAGGCACATTTTTTCATCACCTAGTAAATCGCTTCGATTATATCGCTGAAAGTTCTTGAATAACCACAAAAAATCCCATATCCATTCTCAATATTGGTAAATAAATTGGACGGAACCATGCTGGAGTTCGAGAAATCGGGATAACGACTTAAATTATAATCTGCTAAACTTTTAACGTAATTATAGTAATTCATGTCAACCGATTTTATTATGAGTTGATATTGGTGCTTTTGAGGTGGATATGAATAAGAGTGATGTTGAATTTTCACACTCTTCGAAATTTCATCAACATTCATCCCCGCATTATCAAAATACAAAATTGGGTATTCTTCAATTACATTATCAGCCGTTTCATCGTAAATTAAAATATAAGCCTCAAAATACAGTTCTTTTGAATTATTATTGGGAATTGTGAAATTTGCTTTTGGCTGAAGAATTCCCTCATTATCTACCCACCCGTTTTCATTTACGAAAAAACTCAATATTTCCGGTTTTTCAGGTATTGAACATTCTGCTGTAATCAAATCATTGTCAGTAGTTACTTTTAGCTTAAACCTATCGTTTTCTTTAACAATATAGTTCGAAACAAAAATTCCGTTTTCGGCATAATTAAAACTAATCAATACCGAATCTTGGTTGTACAACTCAATACCGGCATCGCTAATGTTTAATAATTCCGATGCGTTTAGTTCATCGGTCAACGAAATATGCAACTGGGCGTATTCATCTTGAATTAAAATCGAGTTGATGCTTATTTTGTTGTCAAAATCAACAAACTCATCTTGCACAAGTTTTCGGCAAGATGAGTTTATTAAAAATATCGGAATACAAATCAATAATAATTTTCTCATTACAATTAGAACTTTAAACTTAACCCGAGGCTAAAACCATTTTGAAAGTTGTGATTATCAACTTGTTTTGACAAAATAAATCCCCATTTGTAATCAAACCTGATACCAACATGTTTAAGCAAATAAAATGCTGTCCCAATGCCAAAATCGGAATTGTAATTCATTTCATAATGATTCCCCGAATATTTAAAGATAACCATTCCTGTCCGATTGAATAAATACGCATCCAATCTAAAACTCTTATTATTTGTCTCAATAAAAAAGGGAAGTATATGAAGCCTGTTTTGAATACCGGTAAAATCTAATGAATTAAATGCAGAGTTATACTTATAATAATAAAGACCGGATTCAAGAAATTTAGTCACCCCGTAATTAGCCGATAACAAAACCCCGTTTTTCTTTTCCTTATATTCCGGCAACATGCCATAATTCATCCGCATGTAAGCAACATCAATTGTCAATCGGTTTTTTACATACAACGATTTTTGAGCATTACAAAAAAATGGGAGCAACAACAACAGAATTAATAGAAATGTATATAGTCTGAACATATTGAACGAAATTCTTATCAAAATTAAAATGAATTTTGTTATTTCCTATTGATTCATTTCCCATTCCTCAAATTTACCTCCTCGTGACGGGGCAGTAAGTCTGTCAAAATCAAACCCCGTAGAGACGCGATTTATCGCGTCTCAATCTATCGCGTCTCATCACACAATTCCCCCTTCGAAGGGGGTAGGGGGATGTGTATTCCAAATCTCAACACTCACACTCACACTTTCTTCGTCATAGCTGTACAAACTACAATCTCAAATCATAAATCATCAATCATAAATCTTCAATCTCAAATCATAAATCAAAAATCTCAAATCAAAAATCCCCACCCCAATTTCATCTTCCAAATCCTACCAAAGACTCCAAACCTGCCACATCCCTTCAACCAACCCCTTATCCCTACCCAATTAACCTCAATTTATACAAAACGAAAAAAATTAAAAATAAATTTGTTTGGCAAATACAATTTACGTATATTGCATTGCGTTTATTACCTGAATCATTAACCATAAAAAAAACCAGCATGGCAAGCACATCCGAAACCGGGCACGCGAAAAATCTAGCCAATTTAGATGCCCTGATAACAAACGTGTCAAATTTTGGCGCAATCTACAACCCATCTAAGGCTGCAATCAAAGTCACCGCATTGCAGTCCTATGCAACCAGCTGCCGCACTTCACTAACCGGCGTAAACACCGCAATCGCAGCCTACGGCAACGCTGTTGCAGCTCGCGAAATTGCCTACAATCCCGTGAGCAAGCTCGTTACACGCATCATCAACGCCCTTAAGGCTACCGATGTATCTATAAACGAGTTATGGGCAAGTTAAGAAAGAAAAATGCATTGTAAAGACCCCGACTTTTTCGGAATAAATAAGAAACAATGCTGACTGAGAAAAAATTTGAACATAACAGGTCGGAATTTGCAGAATGAGACCATAAATCGAAGTAGGCAGTAACTTAATACTTAAATAGAATGAAAAAAAGTAACGGATTATTATTAAAAATCACTATTGTCCGATAAAAATATGAAATAAATTTCAATTATTGCTAAGTTATTGAAAATCAACTCAAATATTTTACAAAAGCCTCATGATTAAAAAGTAAGCCCCCTTAAAACAGTGAAAGTTGGTGCAATTTAACT
>JAKQPY010000075.1:0-72669 GCA_029564465.1 Bacteroidota bacterium
CTTATTAATACCTTCGTCCTGACTACTCTCAAAAGTTTTTTATCTCCCCCTCTTTTCTCCAATTTATCTCGCTAGGTTCCTTTTCCTCACTTGTTTCATCATTTCTAAGAACTTTTCCCCTCTTTTGGGAGCGCAAAGATAATGATGCTTTTTTCAACTTTCCAAATATTTTTACAAAAAAAATGAAAATATTTATTTTGGCTTAATAATCAGCGCATTACAAATTCAAATCGTTTAAAAGATTGTTAAAAATATTGCCGGTTCGAACAATATGCAAAAGCTTTTCCTATATTCGCAAAAAAAAAGTGCCTGAAAGAATTGTCATTATCCCTACCTATAATGAAGTCGAAAACGCTGCATTGATTATTCAGAAAGTGTTGTCGATTGAACCGGAATTTCACATACTGATTATTGATGATGGTTCGCCTGATGGAACTGCTGCTGTCGTGAAGTCATTCTGTGAAATGTATCCTTTAAAAGTTTTTCTGATTGAACGAAGTGGAAAGCAGGGTTTGGGGACAGCTTACATTGCAGGTTTCAAATGGGCAATCAAGAATAATTACGAGTTTATTTTTGAAATGGACGCTGATTTCTCACACAATCCTGATGATCTGGTACACTTATATAATATGTGTCATGAAAAGGGTGCTGATATGTCGGTAGGGTCCAGATACAAATCCGGGGTTAATGTGGTTAACTGGCCGATGAGCCGCGTTTTACTTTCGTATTTTGCTTCGAAATATGTTCAGTTTATTACCGGAATGAAGATAAGCGATACAACAGCCGGTTTTGTATGTTACCGTAAAAAAGTTCTCGAATCGATTAACCTCGACAACATTCGGATGATTGGGTATGCCTTTCAGATAGAAATGAAGTTTAAAACATGGCTACTGGGTTTTAAAATAATTGAAGTTCCGATTATTTTTACCGATCGAAAGCTGGGAAGTTCTAAAATGACAAAGGGAATTGCTAGCGAGGCAGTGTTTGGTGTTATTAAAATGAAAATCCGCAGCATTTTTTCAAAAAAGAAGTATCTGAGTTAAAAAAAAATTATTAATATTGCCTGCAACCTTTTTATATGTAGGTGCGTTTGGGAAAACAGAAACTGGAATTATATTTTTTTAATTTAAATTTTAAACAAAAATGAAAAAACTAGTACTTGGAATTATGCTGACAGCCTGTGCAGCATTTGTTTTCGGGCAAAGCCTTGTAAAACGAAATTACGAATTTAATGCCTCTAACAAGGTGGTGAAAATGGCACAAACACAACAGAATGGAGCTAAAGGCACCGGAGTTGACAATGCTAGCTTCGAAAGCTGGAACGGAACTCTGGCTGGTTTTGGTTTGGGTCAGATGCCAAACGGCTGGTTAATGATTACCGGAAACCCAGGTGGACAACAAAGTTCAAACGCCCAGGCAGGTACCTACTCTGCACACGTTGAAAGCAATGTTGTTACCAATGCAGTTCTTGGTTTTACCGACACATTGATTGGAGGAACTGCTTTTATTGGTAGGTTCACCGGCTCTGCTTTGGTTCAGGGTGAAGCCTATACGTCGAATCTGATTTCGATTAACGGATACATTCGTGGTTCGTTGTTATCGAACGACACTGCCGTAATTGTTGTTCAGACCTACAATGGAGGACAAGGTGCAGAAGTTGGTATGGGCGCATTACTTTTTGGCCCCAATCAGGTATCGACAACCTGGACTGCTTTCAATCTACCCATCGAAATTGAGCCCGGAGCACCAGCTCCCGACAGTATTGTCATTTTCATCAGTTCAACCGGTGTAGGACTCTTCCAGGATATGGATATGGGCACTCTGACTGCCGGTAGCTGGATTGAAGTGGATAACTTTACCTATAATGTTGAAGTGCCTACATCTCCCGTTGCCAGTGTAAATCCTGCAAGCTGGGCTGCCGGTTCGGTTCAGCTGGGTTCAGGTGCAACTTCTCCGACTTTCACACTGACCAATACTGGAACAGGAACTCTGACAGTTTCTAATGCCACTGCATTGTCGGCTCCCTGGTCTACTACCTTTAATGCCGGTGCAGTATCATTGGCCGCCGGTGCAACTTATACCTTTACATTTGGATTTAACCCCACCGTAGCCGGTGCTGCCAATCAGGCTTTTGTTCTTACCACTAATGGTGGTAACCTTACCATTAACCTCACCGGTACCGGTGTTTCAGCTTCTGCTGTTATGGATGGTGGCTTCGAAAACAACGTAGCTGATTTTGATCTGGAATTTACCGGTTGGGTTCAACACGACAACGATGCTTCAGGAACTTATGGTTTCCAGGGAACAACATTTACTAATTCGGGTTATACAGGAGCATTCATCGCCTTCAACCCTGCCAGTACAAGTCCTGCCATGACAGATGCTTCAATTCAGCCTCACGGTGGTGTTCGCTTTGGTGCCTGCTTTGCCGCAACCACACCTCCCAACAACGACTGGCTCATCACTCCGCAATCACCGGTTCTCAACAATGGTGCATTATTAAGAATGTATGTTAAGTCATATACTTCTCAATATGGTTTGGAAAGATATTCAGTTAACGTATCAACCACAGGAACTGCTGTTGCCAATTTCACAAAAATTTCAGCCGGCACCTACGTTGAGGCTCCCGCTACCGAATGGACATATGTAGAGTATGACTTATCAGCATATCAGGGTCAACAAATTTATGTAGGTATTAATTGTGTTTCGAACGACGCTTTCATTTTCATGGTTGATGATATCGAAATCTACAACCCGGTTGGCGTTGATAACAACACGATTAAAACGGTTGCCGTATATCCGAATCCTGCCAGTGAATTTGTTACCATCACCAATGCCGAAAACCAAACGCTTGTAATAACCGATATGTTGGGTAAAGTTGTTGCTCGTATTAATGTTTCTTCATCGCTCGAAACTATCGACATCAGCAACCTGAATCAGGGAACCTATTTCATAAATATCAATGGTAAAGTAAGCAAACTGAATATCGTGAAGTAAGCAATCATAAAATATTTGTTTGGAGAAGAGGCCTCGACTGGCCTCTTTTCTGTTTAATAACATATTGAGTCCTTGGGAGCAAACATCGATTTCAAAAAACGCCTGCATTGTCTATTTATTTTTAAAATATGGTTGCAATGCATTGAATTAGTGTTGATTAGAACACATTGACTGCTTTCTAATATGCCCTATTTTCTCAATACCTGATGTAAAAAAGTCTGTCATTTAACACTTATTAACAACTAATGTCATGCTTTTCAAGCTTATAAGCATTTTATTGTTAACATTTTTTACGCATTTTTTTTATTGTCGTTTAAATAATTGGTGTAAATTCGCAGCGTTAAATGAAAATTAATTAACCAATAAAACTGAATTATGAAAAAACTGTATTTTAGTTTGTTAAGTTTAATGCTCATCTCGGTTGTAGGTTTTGCACAAGTTTCGAAACCTTTGGTATCGCACGCAAAACAAGCCGATGCAAGTAAGCTTTACATTACTGGTAGTCAAAGTATGAAAGGCGGAGAAATCACGACCTGTCCTGCAAACAGCCTCTTCTCCAGTGCTTACGATGCTCCTTCATCAGCTGGAACATCCGAAGTAAATGCCAATGGCAGCAATTATCAGATTGCCACTTCGTTCCAAACGGTTGGCGGAACCATTGAAACCGTTCATATCTGGATGCTTTCGATGATTAACACAGGCAGTTGGGCAACCTGCGATGGTGACCCGATGCATGTAAATGTTACATTTTATGAAAACAATGCAGGTGCAGTTGGTGATGTTTATGCAACTTTCACCGATATTACACCAACCATTACACCGGCCAACCTGACTTTGTTTGGTTCTTACCCGGTTTCTTTTATGTCGATAACCCTTCCTTCGTCAGTTGACCTGGCCAATGGATTTGTTTCCGTTCAGGGAACCACTCCTTCGGCTGGTACTGATTGCTGGCTGATGTGGGTAAACGCTCCCAACGGTGGCGGAACTGCCTATCAATCTACTGATGGTGTTTGGGCTGCTACCGAAACTGGATTTACCGTTTGCCTCGAAGGGACTATGGCTGCTTGTCCTGCTCCAATGAATTTTCAGGCAATCAACCCTGATTTGAACTCAATTGGTTTATCATGGGAACAACTTGGCGATCCTACTGCATGGAACATTGAGTATGGCGAAACCGGATTTACCCCAACCGGAACCCCCACCGTATCAGGTGTTACCGAAAACCCCTACACAGTGACAGGTTTGGACGCCAGTACTTCTTACGACTTCTATATTCAAGCCGATTGCGGTAGTATTTGGGTTGGTCCCCTTACAGCTGCAACAAAGGCTTGTGAAGATGCAACCGCATGCGACTATGTATTCAATCTTACAGATTCTTATGGTGACGGATGGAACGGTAATTTTGTAACAGTACTTCAAGACGGTATTGAAATAGCTGTTGTTACCCTCGGCGCTGGAGCTTCCGGAACCCAGAGTGTAACATTGTGTCCTGCACTTCCAATTTCCTTAGTATGGAACTTACCCGCCGGTGATTCATGGCCTGGAGAAGTTGGTTTTACATTGCTGAATCCTTACGGAGAACAATTGGCAACCTATCCGGCTACTTATTTTGCAAGTACTGCAACTGGAACCGAAATCTTTGCTTTCACCAGTGACTGCACACCTCCCGCTTGCCCGATGCCTACCGATTTAACTGCAAGCGGAATTACAACAACCGGTGCTTCTCTTGGATGGACCGAAGCTGGTTCTGCTACTGCATGGATTATTGAGTATGGTGCTGCTGGATTCACACAAGGTACAGGTACTACTGTAACCGCATCAACCAATCCTTATGCTCTTACCGGTTTAGCACCTGCTACTGCCTATGCTTTCTATGTAAGGGCAAATTGCGGTGGAGCCGACGGAATGAGCTTATGGGCTGGTCCTTTTGCTTTTGCGACTGAATGCGCTATTGTTACTACCATGAACGAAGGTTTCGAAGCTACTGTTCCTCCAATTTGCTGGGCTACTTTCCAGAATGGTGCAGGAACACAAATGTGGGCATCTGAAGGCACAATTTTCAATTCAGGTGCAAAATCTGCCGCTGCTTATTATGAAGGCTCAGGTGGTGAAAATCAACAATGGCTGGTTACCGGACAAATCACAGTTCCTGTAAACCACAAACTGACATTCTACACCAGAGACTATTTCACAACCGATTATCTTTCGGTTCTGAGAGTTTTGATTTCGACCGATGCCAACCAAAATAACACCGGTGCATACACCCAACTTATTCAATTAGCTGAAACCGACGTAACCAATGCCAATTTCACCCAGTTCGAAATAGACTTCTCAGCTTATGCTGGTCAGAATGTTTACATTGCTTTCGTAATGGTTGACAATGATGGTGACAACTGGTATCTTGATGATGTAAAACTTGAGCCCAATATTGGACCTATAGCTATTTCACATTTGCCAGAAAGTAATGCTACTAATGTTGCTCTTGATGCTACAGTTTCTGTTACTTTTAATGTTTCTGTTACTGAAGTAGATTTTACAGGAATCACTATTACTCCAGATCCGGGGAATGTTGTTGTTTCAATTGTTGACAATGTGTTAACTTTAGCACATGATGCTTTCCTTTACAACACAGAATATACAGTTTTAGTTCCTGCTGGTGCAGTAACTGATGGAACCAACAATTTAGTTGATAATGTTGAATGGTCTTTTACTACTATGCTTGACCCTACAGCATGCAATAATCCTTCTAATCTTGTTATTTCAGATATCCAAGAATACCAAGCAATCGTATCTTGGACAGAGAATGGTATAGGTACACAATGGGTTGTTATATATGGCTCTGCTGGATTTAACCCAACTACCGAAGGTACTCAGGTAACTGTTGATGTTACAACAACAACTTTAACTGGATTAGATGATAATACCGACTATGACGTTTATGTTCAGGCAGTTTGCGGTGCTGAAACCAGTGGTTGGGCCGGTCCAGCCGAATTTACAACTCTACTTCATTGCGATGCAGTGGCTACTTTACCTTTTAGCGAAGATTTTGAAAGTGGTGTTTTCCCTCCTACTTGTTGGAATGTAATAAATACCCACACAGATGCTAACTCTAACTGGCATGAAGCAGCAGCTCAAGAAGGCTTTGGTGCCGAGGTTCAATATACAGATGCTGTAATGATGGACGAATGGCTAATTAGCCCAACATTGGATCTCTCAGCTGCTTCAGGTGATTTGCATATTTCATTCGATTTCATGTGTAGTTATTATTGGATGGTTGATCCATATGATGGAGCTGATTTAATGTTGAAAGCTTCTACAGACGGTGGTGCAACCTGGACTGAATTATGGAACGAAGAAAACTATGGAACTTTTGAAAACTATACATATTATTCTGTCCTTCTTCCTTTCACTGCTTATGCTGGTGAAGCCAATGTTAAAATTGCTTTCCAATTCTATGGTAACGATGGTGCTCAAACAATAGTTGATAATATAGTAATTGATTTAGGTACTAATATTGAAAACGAAACTATTAATACGGTTTCTGTTTACCCAAATCCATCAAATGGTTTAGTTAATATCAACGTTACTGAAAATTCTGTAATTTCTGTTATTGATATTGCTGGCAGAACCGTTAAATCTTTCAATGTTAAAGCTAATGAAGAAGTAAACTTCTCACAATCTGCAGGACTTTATATTATTAAGGTCGAAAGCAATGGTAAAGTTTCTACTCATAAATTGGTTATTCAATAATTAGTTTAATAGTTTTAAAAGAGGTCCTCGTGACCTCTTTTTTTTATCTATATGTAGGAAATTTATTTGGGGGAATCGCATCCTCTCATTTGACCCCGTTGTTCTTGATTGGATATTCGCGTTTCAAGCTAGAATTCCCTTGTAACAATTCAATTTCACTATAATTCTAAACTTTTGCCTTACGGCTCCTGGCTACCCAACGTGGAGCGATAACCGCACCCAACAATAAATAAGGATAATAGGTTACAAAACGCCAAAGTAAGGCCATCATCGAAACAAAGCCAACCACTGGCATAAAATCGGCCATGTAGGTGGTAAAAACAGCTTCAACAAAACCACTTCCTCCGGGAGTTGGCATTACCAACATCATGATCCACATTACCAACTGTTTTGCGAAAATCAGAAAATGATCACCTGCCGAAAACAACGAACCGGCATCAAGTCCGGGAATGCCAAAAGCAAGGGCCAGAATTAAAAAATTCAGAACCCAGTATCGCGCTGTCCACGAAAAAAATGTAGCCAAAAAAGCATTAATCCAGAATGTAAACTGTTTTGTTTTAAGTTCAGCTGATGCCAGTACAATATCTTGTCCAGCCTGATTGGCCGCCTGTCGCCATTTCTTCAGTAATCTAAAACGAAAAACGAACTCAATAAGTTTTTTAACAATCTGAGGTCGGATAAAAAGGGCAAAGGCCATAAGTAAAACCCAGAACAATTTAACTCCGTACCCAATCACAGCAAAGTAGAAGAAGCTACTGTTAAACCCGTCGGCCAGGGTAAACAAACCGGTTTTCGAGAATATCAGAAATAGTACCGGGAACATAAGTGTAAAATACAATTCATCAAGAAAGGAAGTAGCCATCACAATAGCTGCCGACTTACCGGCCGAAAATCCCTCTTTCCACAAAAAGTATGTTGCAATGGTGGTTCCACCTACTGCCGAAGGGGTTACCGATGAAGCAAACTCCCATAACATAATTACATTGAATCCTTGCCTCCAGGTGAGTTTACCATCGGAAAGCACCCTGATACGGACAATGTATCCAAAATCCCTAACCACCATCATGCAAAATGCAAAAAACAACATAATTCCGACTCCTGCAGTAAATTGAAGCGCCGAAAACATGCCCGGCTTGTAGTCGCGGATGATAAAATAAACCACCACAGCCAGACCAATAAGCATAGGCAAAATTATCCTTCCCGGCCTAATCTGCTTCAGTGCTTTGTCGTTTTGCTCAGTCATATGGAATAAATAACGGAAACATAATCTTCAATTGTTAAAAATATGTATTTTTATTGCAAATAATAACATTAAATGAAGTTTATTGCAATAGTACCTGCACGCTATGGCAGCAAACGCTTCCCGGGCAAGCCTTTAGCAGTGATTAACGGAAAGATTATGGTTCAGCGCGTGTTCGAACAGGCTTCGAATGTGTTCGATATGGTATATGTTGCCACCGAAGACCAGCGCATTTATGATGCAGTTTTAGGTTTTGGCGGCAAGGTGGTGATGACTTCGAAAAAACACCGGAGTGGAACAGACCGTTGCGCCGAGGCAGTTCAGACCATCAGCAACCAAACCGGGGAGTCGTTCGAGATTGTAGTAAATATTCAGGGAGACGAACCGTTTATTCAGGTTGAACAATTGCAGGAGATAAAAAAATGTTTTCGCAGCAAAAGTGTTCAAATTGCTACCTTGATTAAACCCATCAACAATCAGGAAGATGTATTCAATCCCAATAAACCCAAGGTAGTGATAAACCGTAAAAACGAAGCCGTATATTTCAGCCGCTCTCCCATTCCATACCTGCAAGGAGTGCGTGAAGCCCGCTGGGTTACCGGGCATCAATACTTTAAACATATTGGTTTATATGCCTACCGGACCGATGTATTGCAGGAACTTACCCGACTGAAACCCTCAAGCCTCGAAATGGCTGAATCGCTGGAACAATTGCGGTGGATAGAAAATGGTTACAAAATCCGGGTTGCCTTCACCGAACACGAAAGCATTTCGGTTGATACTCCAAAAGACCTCGAAAAAATCCGTCAAATAGGACTTATCTGATGAATATTGCCATAAATACCCGCCTGGTTTTAAAAAACCGGCTCGAAGGTATCGGCTGGTTTACTTACGAAACGGTAGGCCGCATGGCCCGCAATCATCCTGAGCACAACTTCATTTTTATTTTCGACAGACCGGTCGACCCCGGTTTTGTTTTCTCCGATAATGTAAAAACTGTAGTTGCCGGTCCACCAACGCGCCACCCTGTGTTATGGTATATCTGGTTCGAATGGGTAATTCCCCGTATACTCCGAAAGCACAAGGCCGATTTGTTCATTTCGCCCGACGGATATGCATCGCTGCGCACCCGGGTGCCAACCATCACTGTGATTCATGATTTAAATTATGTGTATCACCCCGAATACCTGCCCAAGCTGGCTGCCCGCTATTTCAACTACTTCATTCCTCGCTACGCATCCAGGTCGAAAAGAATAGGGACGGTGTCGGAATATTCACGTCAGGATATTGCAGCGGTTTATCAGATAAATCCCGATATTATCGATGTATATTATAATGGTGCCAATGATTTGTATCAACCGGTAAGTGAAACAATTAAATCCGAAATACGGACGAACTACACACAGGGGAAAGACTATTTTATTTTTGTTGGGGCACTGAGCCCCCGCAAAAACATCCCCGGTCTGCTCAAGGCCTATGATATTTACCGTGTAAATGGAGGCACCAGGCTCTTGCTGATCGTTGGCGATGCCATGCATAAAACAGGGGAAATAGATCTGTGTATGCAACAGATGCAATTTGCAGGGGATGTGCTGTTCAGCGGACGGCTACGCGTTGAAGAGCTGAGCCGGGTAATGGCTTCGGCCAGTGCACTGGTTATGGTACCTTTCTTCGAAGGGTTTGGAATCCCCCTGGTCGAAGCCATGTATTGCGATGTTCCGGTAATTTGCAGCAACACCACATCATTGCCCGAAGTTGTGGGCGATGCTGCGCTCATGTGTGACCCAAACGACCACGAAAGCATTGCTTCAAATATGGGTAAGCTGGAATCAGACGAAACTTTGCGTATGCAACTGATTGCAAATGGCCGGATTCAACGTACCCGTTTCTCCTGGGATAAATCGGCAGAGCGTTTGTGGATGTCGGTCGAAAAAGTATTGTCACTATAAGTATGTTGTTGCCCTTCAAAAACAACGATGTAACAGAGGCCGGTTGCGATGAAGCAGGACGGGGCTGTCTGGCCGGCCCGGTGTTTGCCGCTGCTGTAATATTACCACAGAATTTCTGCAACGAAATGCTCAACGACTCCAAAAAGCTTAATCTCCGCCAGCGCACAGAGCTTCGCCGCATTATCGAAAACGAAGCCCTGAGCTTTGCAGTAGCCGAAGTGTCGAATCTGAGAATCGACGAGATTAACATTCTAAATGCTTCCATCGAAGCCATGCACATAGCTCTAAATAAGCTTAAGCTGCTACCCGGGCACATCCTTGTCGATGGAAACCGTTTTAAAAAATACAAGGATATACCTCACACCTGCGTGGTAAAAGGCGATGGCATGTATATGTCGATTGCAGCAGCTTCGGTACTCGCAAAAACATACCGCGACGATTTCATGGAAAAGCTGCACGAAGAATTTCCTCATTACTGTTGGAACCGCAACAAAGGCTACCCCACCGCCGATCACCGCCGTGCCATCGAAAAAATCGGACCCACTCACTGGCACCGCCTGAGCTTCAAACTCACCGAACCACAACTGAAATTTGATTTCTGACGAAAATTGATTTAATATCAGTAAGCCAGTCATCCAGCGGGTCATCGATCGAAGTCGTGATGCAGCCGCAACACAAGACTGGTATTAATCATAAGCTGCCCCCGACACCAAAACCCAAACTGCCCGCTTTTACTATCTTTGCAAAAACAACAACCATGACCCGTCGTCAGCTTTTCCGGCAATTCACTCAGGCACTCAGCCAGCTTTATCCTGCTCCCGAGGCCGAATCGCTGGCTGGTCTTGCCCTCAGGCACGCTGCCCAAACCGATACCTTGCAATGGCATCTCGGCTACGATCAGGATCCCGGCGAGGCCGAACAGATACGTGCCAACCAAATCCTTCAACGACTGCTGCAACACGAGCCATTACAGTATATCACCGGTGAAACATGGTTTTGTGGATTGCGTTTTTCGGTCAACCCTTCGGTGCTTATCCCACGCCCCGAAACCGAGATGCTCACCGACCGTATTATCAGCGAAAACAAAAATACCCCCAATCTGGTGATTGCCGATATTGGCACCGGTTCAGGCTGCATCGCCATCAGCATGGCAAAACTACTTACCCAAAGCCGGGTACATGCCTTCGACCTGTCGGAGGCTGCCCTGAGCACCGCCCGTTCCAATGCCATCGCACAGGGTGTCGAAGTAAATTTTTATACTTTGGATATTCTTCGCGATTCACTCTCGAAGCACCTGTCCACTGCCGGCATCATCGTCAGTAACCCGCCTTATGTTCTTGAGTCCGATAAACCTGCCATGCTGCCCAACGTACTCAGCTACGAACCCCATGAGGCACTCTTTGTCCCCGACAACAACCCATTGCTTTTCTACCACGCCATTGCCAGCCAGGCATTCCAAATCCTCCGCTCCGGTGGCCGCCTCTATTTCGAAATACACGAAACACAAGGCCAAAACTTAATCGAAATGCTACACCAAATGGGCTACACCAACATTCTCCTTTCTCCCGACTTCAACAACAAACACCGCTTCATCTCCGCCTCAAAATAGCCCTGCACCCGCTTTCCCAAACTTCCCGGCTTTGTAAAAGCTAATCCCTTAAAACTTTTACTTTTCTGCCACCCCCCGCTCGCGCGGATTTGCAATCTGAGCGCAAACAATTGACACACTTTTTTGAACATTCTCGTCTTAGCGCTGAACATTCTTGCTTTAGCACTGAACATTCTTGCTTTAGCATCGAACATTCTCGTCTTAGCGTAGAACATTCTCGTCATAGCGCTGAACATTCTCGCCTTAGCGCTGAACATTCTTGCTTTAGCACTGAACATTCTTGCTTTAGCGCTGAACATTCTTGCTTTAGCGTCGAATATTCTTGCTTTAGCACTGAACATTCTTGCTTTAGCGTCGAACATTCTCGTTTTAGCGCTGAACATTCTTGCTTTAGAATTTACCACCACCGTCATGGCGTTCGTTTTTTTTGAACCAGCCATCAAAAAGACTATATTTGTACAAGCAACAAAACCCCTGACAAAATGAAAAGACACCATTTCATCCCAGTTATTCTCCTCATCGCTTTCCTCAGTGCCCTCACCGCCTGCGAAACCGAAAGCCAGCAGGACGTTAATCAAGACCGCATTTATGTGTACTACGAGCTATACTACAATGCCGATCAGGACATAACCTACGCCAAAGCCTCCTTCCGGTTTGGCAGCATCACCGGCACCATACTTCAGCTCTCAGGCCACAGCTACGTGAAATTCAACGATGCCTACCTTACCTACAAGCCGGTGTTGGCTTACTACGAAGCCACTTTTCCCGGCCTTGTCACCGAAGGCGACTTCCGCTATATCGACCTCGACAGCACCATATTCGTCAACCACGCCACGCTCCACCCGGTCGATCTGGCCGAAACACTCGACACCATCCACAAAGGCCATGTATACGAACTGCCTTTCGATGGCGATTCAATCCGTGCCGACGAAACCGTCACAGCCTTCATCAACTCCACGCTTGGCACCGATCTCCAGACCTTCTCCCAATCGAACCTGCTTACCGTTAGCGTACTCATGCCCGCCGACCGCACACTGGAAATCACCCCGGGCATAAACACCATCTATGTACGCCGCAATTACCTGAACCCGGTAGCGCAAGCCAGTTCTGCCGGTGCCGAAATTCATTCCATCTATCAGTCGCACGCCCGTCAGATATACGTAAAATCCGAGTAAGCCCATTTTTGCCAAAAGATGTTAACACCTGCCAAAAATCACGGCAGAAAAAACTATTTTTAAGCCGCATTTAAAAACAGGTGATTCCCAATGGCGCAAACCGACGAAACCCCGTTGATGAAGCAGTACTACAGCATCAAGGCCAAACACCCCGATGCCATTCTGCTCTTTAGAGTCGGCGATTTCTACGAAACTTTCGAAGAAGATGCCCGGCGCGCTTCGTCAATCCTTGGGATCACACTCACCAAACGAGCCAATGGGGCCGCTTCTTATGTCGATTTGGCAGGCTTTCCCTACCACGCCCTCGACACCTACCTGCCCAAACTCGTAAGAGCCGGCATGCGTGTGGCCATCTGCGAGCAACTCGAAGACCCCAAACAGACAAAAACCATTGTCCGTCGTGGTATCACCGAACTCGTTACACCCGGTGTGGCCCTCAACGATCAGATACTCGAAAACAAGGAAAATAACTTCCTTGCCAGCGTCTATATCGATAAAAAGAATATCGGTGTCGCTTTTCTCGACATATCAACCGGCGAATTCCTTCTATCGCAGGGCGAACCCGAATATATTGACAAGCTGCTTCAAAGTTTCCGACCCAAGGAAGTCCTTTACGAAAGGCAATACAAAGAACAATTCCTTCAGCACTTCGGGACACGACACACCATTTTCCCCCTCGACGACTGGGTTTTCACCGAGGAAAATGCCAACGAACGCCTGCTTAACCATTTCAGGGTAAAAAACCTGAAAGGCTTTGGCGTTCACGAAATGATCCACGGGGTAGTGGCTGCCGGAGCCATTCTCAACTATCTCCTTATCACCGAGCACCGTAATATTGGCCACATTAATGGCTTGTCGCGCATCGACCGTGACCAGTACGTATGGCTCGATAAGTTCACCGTTCGCAATCTCGAATTGCTGAATAGCATGAGCGAAGGCGGCAAGTCGCTCCTCGACATTCTCGATCGTACTACCAGTCCCATGGGAGGCCGTCTGCTGCGACGCTGGATAAGCCTTCCGCTGGTAAATCGCGCCAAAATCAACGACCGCCTCGATGTGGTGGAATTTCTGCTGCTCAACAAGCCGGTTGCCGAAGAGCTTAAAGCGGGCATTTCGAATGTGGGCGATCTCGAACGACTCATCTCCAAAGTGGCAGCCATACGGGTGAATCCCCGCGAGATGGTGCAGCTCAAGCACTCGCTTCATGCAGTAGCACGCGTAAAAGAAAGCGCTGCAATGGCCGGTAATGCCATTCTAACCCGGGTAGCCGACCAGTTAAACCCCTGTGCCGATATTTGCCGTCGCCTCGAAGCCGAACTCATCGAAGACGCTCCCAACCTTATAGCCAAAGGCAACGTTATTGCGCCCGGCGTTTCCGCTGAGCTCGACGAACTTCGTCACATCACCGGTTCCGGAAAAGAATACCTCATCGAAATGCAACAGCGTGAAATCGAAAACACGGGTATCTCTTCGCTACGCATCGGTTTCAACAATGTGTTCGGTTATTACTTCGAAGTGCGCAACACGCACAAAGACAAAGTTCCCGAAACATGGATCCGCAAGCAGACGCTCGTCAGTGCCGAACGATACATCACCGAAGAACTTAAAGAATACGAAAGTAAAATTTTAGGTGCCGAAGAAAAAATTTCCGTAATCGAGCAACGCCTTTTCAACGACCTTGTACTGAGCATGGGCGATTATATCAGCACCATTCAGCTCAATGCCAATCATATAGCGTTAATCGACTGTCTGTTGTCGTTTGCTCAGGTTGCCGGACAAAACAACTACATCAAACCCGGAATCGACGAATCTCGCATCATCGACATTCGTGATGGCCGCCATCCCGTCATCGAAAAACAACTTGCTCCGGGGGATGCCTACATCACCAACGATGTCTATCTCGACCCCGATGAGCAGCAAATTATGATGATTACCGGCCCCAACATGTCGGGAAAATCTGCATTACTCAGGCAATCGGCTCTGATTTGCCTTATGGCACAAATGGGCAGCTTCGTGCCCGCAGCTTCGGCTAATCTAGGCATTGTCGATAAAATATTTACACGCGTAGGTGCATCCGACAATATTTCGATGGGAGAATCAACCTTTATGGTCGAAATGAACGAAGCAGCAAGCATCCTCAACAACCTGTCGGACCGCAGTCTCGTACTCCTCGACGAAATAGGGCGCGGCACCAGCACTTACGATGGGGTGAGCATTGCCTGGGCTATTGCCGAATACCTGCACGAAAACCCTAAAGCCCGCGCCAAAACACTGTTTGCTACCCACTACCATGAGCTCAATGAGATGGAAAAAACCTTTCGTCGCATCAAAAACTTTAACGTTTCGGTAAAAGAAACCGGCGACAAGGTAATCTTTATGCGTAAACTAAAACCCGGGGGCAGCAACCACAGCTTTGGTATTCATGTGGCTGAAATGGCGGGAATGCCACCATCGGTTATCGACAGGGCAAGGCAGATATTATCGCAACTCGAAGGCAGCCGCGATCAAAGCCAGTTGAGCAAACCCACCGAAAAAATCGCAAAAACACGCGAAGGCTATCAGCTTAGCTTCTTCCAACTCGAAGACCCAGTGCTCAAACAAATCCGCGACGAAATTAAAAATCTCGACATCAACGCCCTCACACCCCTCGAAGCCCTCAACAAACTCAACGAGATTAAAAAACTGAGTGGGTTATAGATTTTATTGGCGTATTACCAATTCTTTTATTTCAAGAACTCCAGCATCTCCTTCACTACCAGTTCGGGTTGCTCGGCATGCATCCAGTGGCCTGCTTCGGCAATATCGCGAACGCTCACATTTCCAAAGATAAAACGAATGAGCTTTTCGTCGCTGTGGGGCAGATAATCGGATTTTGTTCCCCTCAGAAATAATGTAGGGACATTAATCTTATGATCAATAAAATCATCCGGATTAAGCCCGCTGCCAATTTCGGGCAGGTTATTCATCAGGGCTTCAAGGTTTATACGCCACTGCAATTTGCCATGTTGCTTTTCCACATTTTTCAGCATAAACTGCACCAGACGCCGGCTTTCGATTCCCCGGCTCAGAATCGCTTCGGCTTCCAGCAGGTTTGTGGCCTGCTCAATGCCCGAATTTATCAGAAAACTCATCAGGTTTAAATGAAACAACGAATGTTCCGACACATCGGTAAGTTGGTGATAGCTGCGCGGGGAAATGTCGAGTACAATCAGTTTTTCGAGCCTTTCGGGAAATCGCGAAGCAAAAAACATAGCGGTTTTACCTCCCATCGAATGACCTGCCAGCGAAAAGCTTTCGATATGCTCCTTATTGGCATATTCCAGCAAATCGTCCGTCATTGCCCTGTAACTATGATCGTAGTGATGCGCCGACTTTCCGTGATTGCGCTGGTCGGGCAGATGCACTGTAAATTCCGACGACAATGCCGAGGCAATACTCAACCAGTTATCGCCACTACCATATAAACCATGCAGTACAATCAGGTGCCGCGATGCATTGCCCTTTTTTCTGGCATATAGCTCCATGTTGCTATTTTAAGTCTTCGTAGCTGATCATCAACTTACGGCGCTGTTCAAATTTCGGTGTTTCGCTCTTGTCGTACAGTGGTTTTTCCCATCCGCCATAGGTGGGATTGGGGATAATTACATAGCGTGTTCCAAACAGTGATGCATTGGCATCGACAGCTCCTTTGGCATAGTCGGTTTTTCTATCGTCGAAATCGTTGCTGAAATCTGCCAGGTTATCGCCAATAAAAAGAACTACCGAGTAATTCTGCATAATTGAATCGCGGCGCATTTTTTTGTCGCTGGTGGTGGTTTTCAGATAAAAACGTTCGGCAGGAATTTCGGGAAAACCCAGAGCTTTCATATTGTTGAGCGTCCATTGCAGTTCACTGTCAAGGCGGTTTGAAACATAAAATACTTCCACGTTGTTTTCGAGTGCAAACCTGATAAAATCAACGGCACCGGGCAACGCCACTGCCTTCTCCATCTTACTCCATTCCTCCCACAATTCAGGGCTGAATTCGTTGTGATTTATGCTCATTTCGGCCATAAACGGACTGTTATCAAGCAATGTTTCGTCGATATCGAGAATTACAGCTTTTTTCAGCGGCGACTTGTCGGCTTTTACATTGGCAACAAGCGCTGTTTTGGCCAGATTGAATGCCTGATAGGAACAAGCCTGCATTTCGCCCGATAGTTGATACCACAACACCGCCTGATGCAAATAATCGCCGGCATGATTTTCGACCACGGGTTTTTCGCTTTCAGTTTTGGGCTTTTCGCAGCACGATTGCAACAAAATACTTCCACTAACCAGAGTGGCAACAGCTAATAAATGAACGAGTTTCATAGTAATATAAATTTAATGAGACAAATTCGGTTTTTACATGGCAGCCAGCAACAGGTCGATATCGCGTGAGAACATGCCCAGTTTTTTGCCTATCGACTCGTTGGTGAGGATTCCGCTGAAAACATACACCCCGTTGCGCATACCCGGATACGACTTCAGAAAGCGGTTGATTGATCCGGAAGTGTGGAATTCCAGTAACTTCGGGGCCATCAGGTTGCTCAGGGCATACGATGCTGTGCGGGCTACCCTCGAGGGGATATTGGGCACGCAATAATGAATAACGCCATGCTTTTTGAACACGGGGTTTTTGTGGTTGGTTAGCTTACTCGATTCGAAACAACCACCCTGATCGATACTGATATCTATGATTATGGAGTTTTTTTTCATTTTCATTACCATTTCTTCGGTAACAAGCATCATGTTGGTGTCGTTGGTAATGCGCATGGCACCAATTACCACGTCGGCATTTTTCAGTGCATTTTCGAGTACCGATGGTTGGATGGTGCTGGTGAAAACCTGCATGCCGAGTTGTTGCTGCATACGGTCGAGGCGATACACCGAATGGTCGAACACGGTGACGTGAGCCCCCAGGCCCATGGCAGTTATCGCGGCAAATGTTCCGGCTGTTCCGGCACCCAGAATCACTACTTCCGATGGAAGAACACCTGTGATGCCCCCCAGCATCTCGCCTTTGCCTTTATGCACATTGCTCAGATATTCCGATGCAATCAGTATCGACGAACGCCCTGCAATTTCGCTCATCGAACGAACAATCGGGTATCGGGCATACCGGTCCTGAATATTCTCGAAAGCTATTGCAGTCATTTTTTTCTGCATCAGCGTATGGAAGTAATCGTCGGGTTGCGAGGCAGCGTGCAGCGATGTAATCAGCATCTGGTTGCCACGAAGCATCTTACATTCCTCCACTGTCAGCGGGGCTACTTTCATCACGATGTCACAATTGAAAATCAGTGAGCTATCGTGAGTAATCATAGCTCCGTGGTTCGCATACGACACATCCGTAAAATTTGCATTACGGCCTGCATCTGTCCCAATTATTATCTCAAACCCATTGTTAACCAACTGCTCAACAGCCAGCGGCGCAAGAGGAATTCTTCCTTCCATACCCGACTCGTCAGCCGGAATGCCAATAGTGAACTTCTTGTCGATGGTGCTTACTTCCAGCATTTCTTCCTGTGGCATCAGCGAGTAATTGCTCAGCAAATGATGGGGACGGTCGTGAGTTGACATACCTGATTGTTTTTCTAATCTGATAAAAATACGATTTTTTTTGTTCAACCCGAAAACAAAATTACCGACTTATTGACCACCGGGGGTTTATTTGTTTCGTTTTTTATTTCCACGGTACGGCACATTTACCTCCTCCTGATTTTCGGACACAAGCTCCATGTCGATTTGTTTCTTCGAGATATTTACTTTAACCACCTCCACCTTTACCTTATCGCCGAGCACAAACTTACGCTGTGTTGTTTTGCCGATAATGCAGTAGTTGTCTTCATCAAAATAGTAGAAGTCGTCGAGCAGGGTTTTTATATGCACCAGTCCTTCGCACTTATTTTCGACCAGCTCCACAAAAAATCCCCAATCGGTTACACCCGAAATAACCCCTTCGAAAACCTGTCCGATTTTGTCGCTCAGAAATTCTGCCTGCTTATATTTTACCGAAGCCCTTTCGGCCTGCGCTGCACGCTGTTCCATGTCGCTGCTGTGTTTGCACTGCCATTCGTAATTAACACTGTCGGTTTCGCGGTTTTTTGTAAGATATTTTTCGAGTAGCCGGTGAACCATCATATCGGGGTAGCGGCGTATTGGCGAAGTAAAATGAGTGTAAAATTCAAATGCAAGGCCATAGTGACCAATGTTTTCGGTGGTATATTCTGCCTTGGCCATTGCCCTGATTGCAAGACTTTCGATTACATTTTGTTCGGGTTTCCCCTGTACATTGGCTATCAGGCTGTTTATCGATTTCGACAGATTCCGGCTGCTGTTTGCATCGATTGAATATCCAAATTTCTTAACAAAGCCTGAGAAATTGCCGATTTTTTCTGGATTTGGTTCATCGTGAACCCGATAAACCGATTTTTGTCCGCTTTTGCTCAGCAATTGCGCTACCTTACGGTTAGCCAGCAACATAAATTCCTCGATAAGGTGATTGCTCTCTTTTGCCGTTTTAAAATATACACCAATGGGTTTTCCTGCCTCATCGAGTCTGAACTTTACTTCGGTGCTTTCGAAATTGAAGGCGCCCTTTTTAAACCGTGCCGAACGCAGTCCTGTTGCCAGTTTATGTACATGCAAGATTTCGGTAGCCAGTTCGCCATCGCCTGTTTCGATAATTGTTTGTACTTCTTCGTAGTTGAAGCGCCGGTTGCTGTTTATAATGGTTTTGCCAAACCATTCATTGAGTATTTCAGCGTTTTCGTTCATTTCGAACACTGCCGAAAAACAAAGTTTATCTTTAAGCGGCTGCAGCGAGCAAATTTCGTTCGACAGACGTTCGGGGAGCATGGGCACAACACGGTCGACCAGATATACCGAAGTGGCACGTTCCTGTGCCTCTTCTTCAAGTACTGATCCGGGTTTTACATAGTGTGTAACATCGGCAATGTGCACGCCAATCTCGGTATTCCCGTTTTCGAGAATCCGAAACGAAATGGCATCATCAAAATCTTTGGCATCTTCAGGGTCGATAGTGAAAGTAAGTATGTTTCTGAAATCACGGCGTTTTTTAATTTCGTTTTCAGCGATTTTCTCAGCAATCGACTCGGCATCTTTCAGTACATCATTTCCAAACTCGTAAGGCAGCCCGAATTCAACCATAATGGCATGCATTTCGGTTTCGTTTTCACCGGGTTTACCAAGAATTCTGATTACTTCACCGGTGGGGTTTTTGCTGTCGGGATTCCACTCGGTAATGCTTACAATTACTTTGTCTCCCGATCGGGCACCATTCAGGTTACTCAAAGGAATGAAAATATCATAGGGTATTCGCAGGTCGTCGGGCATGAAAAATGCAAACTTGCGGTTCCGCTCAATAATTCCGGCAAAGCTGGTGCGCGCGCGTTTCAGTATTTGAATGACTTCTCCCTCGTTTTGACGGCTTTTCCGGGATGCGTAAAGTTGTATTTTTACGGTATCGCCATGCAGGGCATTGTGCAAATTTCGCGGTGAAATAAACACAGGTTCACTACTTTCGTCGCTCAGCACATAGGCATAGCCGCGACGCGAAACATCCACCTTGCCCGTGATGTAAGTCTTTGTGCTGAGTATTTTATATTTTCCCTGATATTGCTCTTTAATAAGGTTTTCCTGCGACAAATAAATCAGCGACTGCCGCACCAGTTCCCGCTGCGCGGCCTCCGATATTTTCAGGGCCGAAGCAATCTGCTTATAGTTATACAGTTTCGTTGGGTTTTTCGAGAAAATTTGTAAAATCTTGTCCGATAAAATTTTAATCGAGGGGTTGTTGTTTTGATTGTTTTTCGTATTTTTGTTCTTCATCTTGATTTGGCATTATAATTGCAAAAAAGGTGTTCAATTAAAAGAATGAATAATTAACCGTAATAATAAAATTAACCAATTACAAACTTAACAACTTAGATTATGAAAACAACTACAATGATTAAAACTTTTGCTGTGATAGCTTTCGTTGGAACAGCATTGGTATTCTCGGGCTGCAAAGGCAAAGAAAAAGCCGAAAACCCCGGTAAAGGCGCAAAAGAAGTAGTAATTCCCTGCAAAAACGAAGGCCGTTCCGATAAAGAATTCTTCCGTGCCGACAATTCATCGACCTCGCAGGACATGAGCCTTTCGCGCGAAAAAGCCCTCACCCTGGCAAAACAACGTCTCGCCAGCCTGATCAACACCAAAATCAAATCGGTTACCGATCGTTATGTTAACGAAACCGAAGTTGGCAAAAATTCAGATTTTGAACAGAAATTCGAAAACCTGACCCGTGAAGTGGTGAATCAGACCCTTACCGATGTTGCTATTATCTGCGAAAAAACTTTCCAGGAAGCCGACGGTAAATACACCACCTACATTGCTATCGAAGTAAATAAAGACGCTTTGTTGAACGGAGTAAACAATAAACTTTCGAAAGATGACAAACTCCGCGTTGATTACGACAAGATGAAGTACGAAAAAATCTTCAACGAAGAAATGGAAAAACTCGAAAAAGAAGGTGGATATTAATAGCTGTCTTTCTCTAAAACAAAAAGCCATCGGATAACCGGTGGCTTTTTTTGTTTTAGCTTTTTTGGAATAATCCCTCAGTTTTCAGTCCTTAAAGGCGAAAGAATAAAATATGGTTTAATGATGCTTTTCGAATACTGCCGTGCAAACTTGCTTTCGGGCAGACACCAAGCTATCTATAGCTAATTTATTGCCTCTTAACGATGAATAAAAATAAACTCGCCACCCTCGTCTCCGGTGTTTTGAATAATTCCATATTGAGGCTCGGTTTGAGAGTTATTCAGAACTGCCTGACGAAAACTGGAAAACAACATATCGGATGAAATATATTTTTCGGTATTCTCAACAAGTCTTTTTATTAGGAATGTTACAAAAACGCTTTCGTCGGGAACGGTTTTCATATTACCACTTGTCATCGCTTTTCGACTAGGCAGTTCATATAGCCTGTTTATTGCCGGTTGAGCGTCGTTAAATGCTACTCTTGTTTTAAAGATACTACCGCTAAAACAGGCGTCAGCAATAAGCAAGGTATGTTGAGAATTTGTAGCCTTCAAATAATCGCTGATGCGGCTGTTTGGAATCCAAAAAGCCGTGCTGTTGTTCTGAGCATCAACAGGCAACCAATAACCCAGTTTCTTTGCTTCGTCCCAATGCCCATGACCCGCGTAAAAAATTAACAGATTATCGTTGGGTGTAATTTTATTACTTAGTTCGTCAAAAGCATTTATCATTTGAACATAGGTTGCATTTTTGAGGAAAGTGATGTTTTCGGGTTTAAAAACATAGCTGTCGGTAAGCACTTCATACAGTTTGGTTGCATCTTTAATCGGGTTACTCAAGGTTGGAACTTCAGGGTCCAGATACACTTCGTTACCGATAATTAAAGCATAATAATTTGATTCAGGAATCAGTGTTGCTTTTTCGGTAACAACGGGTTCTTTCTTCTCGGTGATTTGCTGGTCAGAAACCCGCTCAATTGTAAACTCCTTTACAGCAGTATTTCTCTTAATATCGGTTGCTTCAACGGTAATTGTGTTTAGCCCGATTGCTAACAAAATATTTATTGAAAAATTACCATCGGCATTCAAGTAAGCATCCTGTCCATTAACCAATACTTCGAGAATACCGCCTGCATCAGTAACTTTACCTTCGATAAAAAACTCTTTTTCTTTAACAACGGGTTTGAAACCACGGGCAGGATCGATTGAGGTAATTACTATTTCAGGCGGTGTTTTGTCTTCGGGAGGTAAGCCGATTTTAAAATTTAACATTCCCGATCTGGCTGTGTCAGTAGCAGGTTGTGTGCCAATTGAAAATTCGAAGGTACCACTGCTACTCTTTGAGGTTGGGGTCTTGTTGTTTTGTGCAAACAACACCCCGGTTACCAAAACTAGAAAAAAAATGAGTATTGTTTTTTTCATGATTGTGAGTGTTATGTTAGAAACGCCAGCCGATTCCGGCAAAAGGTCTCAACTCAGAAAATTTATCAATAAAGAAGTCAAAATTCAAATATAAATGTCCCACGCTTGCATCGGTACCTATCCCAATGGCGTAAGACGGCTGCTTCTCTTCCCAATACTCATCAACCCACATGTCGTAAAAATAACCCGAGTTGTAATCGTAATATGTTACATAATGCCCATAACCGGACCTGGTAGCGGTCGTATATCCAAAAACCGGATATATACTCCACTGGAAATTGCGTTTTCTTATCAGACTTTTCGACACATCAGCCAAAAGTGTAAATTCGCCCCACCAACTTAAATCCTGTCCTGCAAGTAAACCAAAGCCCCACTTCCCACGATATCCGCCTTTTAATCCCCAGGTTTCGACTGCAGCAAACCATTGTCCCTTGTTCTCTTTATCGTATCTGAAAATGCTGAACTTCTGATCGGATACGGTTTTGCTTTCTTTAACAACAACCGGTTTTTCTTCTTTTACCTTTTCGGGTTTTTCTTCTTTTTTAGGCTTTTCGACCACGCTGTTGTCTTTAGTAAGGCTGGCCACCACAGCGAACTCGGCATTGACAAGCCAGTCAACATCTTTTTTGACATCCCACACGGCCTGATAGGTGCTTTTGCCGCCTATAACACCTTCACCCACATCGCCGGTTACGCTTTTTAGAACAAAATTACTGCCAGAGCCTGTATTTACCAATATTTTAACATAGTACAGCTGATTTACATTCGAGTTTAAGATTTCGTAATTGATGTAAATTTTATCGGCTTTTTGCTCCGCTGATATAAGATTGACATCATATTCAATTTGTGAATAAGCTATTGTATTTGTAAGAGCAAAAAAAATCAAGAATACTAGAAAATTTTTCATTCTATGGTGATTTATATTATGGTTAGATGTTCTCAATTATTTGATACAAAAATATTAAATGAAAGTAAAAAAACAAATATTAATATTTAAAAAGCATCAGGGCATTGTAGTGATAATCAAGCGTTGTTCGGCCTGCATCAGGCCTGCATCAGCGCGTTTGATTCCCCTTGTTTTGTGTATTACCTCGCCCAAGGGTTCAGTAATAAACTGATACCCATCAACTTTTTCGATGGCCAGCGGGGCAAACTTCTCGGTGCTGGCATTCAGTTGTAACACCTCTACTCCAAATGGTTCAGCGCAAACAAAATCATGGGGTAGTTCATAAACCATATTTACCTTGTCGGAGTTTACAAAGTAATTGTCGAGAAGCATCACAATATTACCATCGGCAAGGTGGTAAATAAAGCGCAGGTAACATTCCTTATTCACCCTTACATACAAACGAAGACTATCGCCTTCCGAAAAAATCAGATTTTCGTCGCCTTGGTTGGTCCATACCTCAACAAGAAGGTCGCCATGTATCACTTCATCCTGCTTGAACACTTTCATTCTCGAATAGGCTTCCTCGAAGTTTTCGGGTTTCACCTGAATATTCAGCGAATCGAGTAGTTGCTTTGCAATTTTGCTTTCCGAAGAGGCCAGGGCTTTGCCATTCATGTCGCGCATTACCGACAATATTTTAATAAAATCGCCCTCTTCCCAGTAGGTACCACTAATATTGTAATCGACCCTTTGATTCATTCCCTGCTCATTCTTTCCGTATCTGACAATACCATAATTTGCTTCCGAGATCAAGGTCTGTTCGAATTTGCGTAGAAATACTTGCGAAAATGGACTGCTCATTTTGGTCTCCTGATAAGTAAAGGCAGTAAGACTTACACTGCCATCAATGATCCCAGTTTGTAACTGATAGGCCTGAGCCATTAAGTAGCAGGCATCTTCGATGTTCAGTTTTTTTGAGTTATTGATGCCGAATATTCCATTTTCTACAATGCTCTTTAAATCAGAAAGTTTGTTGATTTCAGCGGCATCGTCGTTTAGGTTTTGCTTCAAAGCAAGAAAAACAGTCTGTGCTTCTTCGGCCTCACGAAACATACTTTGGGTCTGATAATAGATTTTTAGCGCGCCGGCTTTGTCGCCATTGCTTTCAAGTTGTTTTGCCATTTCGATTTTTTGCGCAATGGCAATTGCTTTGTCATCTATGGTCTTTTTATAAAGTGCCGATACTTCCTCTTTTTTTGCATAAACCAACACATAGGCTGTTTTGGTCTTTTTATCGTAATACTGCTCGGTTTTCGAACCAGAAAGGACAATATTACTATTCGAAACACAATTTTTTCGCACGTATTCTTCTACTTCTTTATTGGTCTCAGTCATATTTATATCAACCAAACTACTGATAATCACCAAAATAGATTCGCTTAAGCGTGATTTGGCAAAACCTTCTAATTTTGTAAGCAATTCGGTCTCGCCTACCAATTTGTTTTGTTCCGATGCATAACCTGTCAGATAAAGGGCATCGGGATATTGGGCTTTTCGCCATTGGGCATCAATCCATTTGGGTTGCGACATCAACTGAAGGCTGAGTAATATCAACAGACTTGATAGAAGTAATTTCATAGTTTCGACGAATTTGTTTTCATTATATGAAAGTCTAAAAATACACAATCTTTGCCAAATTGTAAAATCATAAAAAAAAGAATTATTATTTTGGACTGTTGCAGAATAGCAATGCAATATTCTATTATTACTACTTTTGCCTCATGCAGATTATTCTTACACAGATAGCAATGCTTGCGCTGATGGCTACAATTGGTGCGGTAGCCTATCTGACCCGGCTAATTAAAGAAGATACTGCCAATGGCATGGTAAAACTGGTTACAAAAATCACCCTGCCTTTATTGATTTTCACCACTTTTGCCGGCAACGATACCAGTCCCGAAATTCTTAAAAACAGTGCCATTGTGATTGCATTAAGCATGGGTAGTGTTGTACTTTTCTTTTTGTTTGCCGGAGTTTCGGCGCGAATACTCAGGTTAAGTGCTGACAATACTGCCCTGCATAGGGTAAGTGCCATGTTCGGGAATGTTGTGTTTCTGGGATTCCCCATCATCAATGCCTTGTATCCGGGTGGTGAGGGTTTGATTTATGCTACCATGTTCCACCTTGGACAAAATGCCCTGATCTGGACCTGGGGCGTATATATTCTGTACAGTTCGCGCAACCGCAGCGGGGGTAAATCGTGGAAGAACCTGTTGAATCCGGTTACCATTGCTTTTGCAGCGGGAATTACTTTTATGTTTCTTCCCTTTACCATCCCGGATATCATAATGAGTCCGCTATCGCAAATCGGAAAAACCACCACCTACATATCGATGGTCTATGTTGGAACGGTGCTGGCTATGGTGAACCCACTGCGTGTTTTTTCTAACATCCGATCGTATCTCGTCAGCTTCAACAAACTATTGTTGGTACCTGTGATACTACTGCTGTTGCTGAAATATGCCGGCTTGGCCGAACTACTTCACATGAACAGCACGGCCGTTGGAGTGGTTGTGCTGCTGGCCGGAATGCCTTGTATGATACTGATATCGGTATTGGTGAGGGATCTTGACCTCGATTACAAGCAATCTGTCGGCAATATTTTTCTGAGCACAATATTATCTTTTGCAACCATCAGTTTTCTGTTCTGGCTGTTGTAGACAAACATCAGTTTTTATTTAATGACTAACTTTTCTAAATCTTCGGTTTTTCCGTTGAACACATCCACATCAACCTTGCTATTAATTCCATTTACAATTCCACCATGGCTGAATTGCCAGAATTTCCATTCAGGGGCAACGTCTGCGGCATCGCCGGTTATGCGCAGGTACGAAATCCAAACCGTATATTTATTGAATCGGACATCGTTGCGAAAAAGGCTTTTGTACATACTGGGGAATGTATAGAGTATAGGTGTAACTCCGTAGTGTTTTTCGACGGTTTCGAGCCAGTTGAGCAGGCCGGTTTTCAGGCTGCTTGTATTCTGCACACGGCTGTAGGCTTCAATATCGAGCACAGGAGGCAGATCGCCGGGTAGTAAACTTACGGTTTTTATAAAATTCTCAGCCTGAACTGCGGAGTTTTCGTCGGGGCGATAATAATGGTAAGCTCCCCGAATCAAGTCGTTACGACCAGCGGCATACCAATTGGTCACAAAATTCCGGTCAACACGGTCTTTCCCTGCGGTTGCCCTGATAAATACGAATTTCATTCCTTTTTCGGCAGCTACCTTTTTCCAGTCGATATTTTTCTGATACTCTGACACGTCGATGCCAAAAACGGTGTATTTCGAAAAGTGGGTAACGTACGATTGGAAACTATTGTCGCCCTTATATGGGTTTTCGACTGCGACAGGTGCCGTTACCTTTGCGAAAAATTTCAGATAAATAAGTCCTGCCGCAATAAATACAATGAGTGCAACAAAAACATAAAACAGGCTTTTGCCCTTTCCTTTTGTTTTGCGTGATCTACGACGGCGGGCCATAGTATTACCTGTTAATCAGGTATTCTGCAATTTGTACCGCATTGGTGGCTGCGCCTTTACGCAGGTTGTCCGACACTATCCACAGGTTTATGGCATTACAATTTGACAGGTCAGCCCTTATACGTCCTACAAAAACCTCATCTTTGTCTTCGGCATACAGAGGCATGGGATAGAGATTTTCTGCAGGCTTATCCTGAACAATAATACCCGCTGTTTTTGATAATATTTCGCGAATGTTTGCCACATCGGGCTTATTTATGAATTCGATGTTTACACTTTCGGAATGTCCTCCTGCCACAGGAACGCGCACAACGGTTCCACTCAGTGCTAAATCGGGAATCCCCATTATTTTCCGGCTTTCGTTAAGGAGCTTCATTTCTTCGTCGGTATAATCGTTGGCCAGAAAATTTCCCCCATGCGGAATGCAGTTCATAAATATCTGATGAGGGTATGCGCAGCGGTTTTCGATGCCATTCCGCTCGTCGTTTATTTGTTTTACGCCTTTGTAGCCCGAGCCACTCACCGATTGGTAGGTTGAAACAATTACCCGTTTCAGCCCGAAGGCCAGATGCAGGGGATACAATACAGCCACCAGTTGTATGGTTGAGCAATTGGGGTTGGCAATAATCTGGGGGTCAAGGCTTAAGGTATGCCCATTGATTTCGGGTACAACCAGCGGGATGTTTTCGTGCATCCGCCATGCCGATGAATTATCGATAACGGTACATCCCACATCAACAAAAGCCTGTGCCCATGCCAGTGAAATATCTTTTCCTGCCGAGAACAGGGCAATTTGAGGTTTACGGCTTAATGCCTCGGTAAAACCACACACGGTATAGTCCTTGCCGCAGAATTTTACGTTTTTCCCTTCCGAGCGCTCCGAAGCCACCGGAATAAGTTCGCTTACCGGAAATTTATGTTCTTCGAGAACCCTGAGCATTTTTTGCCCCACAAGGCCGGTGGCACCCACAACAGCTACTTTCATTGGTTTATTGTTCAATAATTGTTTTATTAATCGCAAAAATAATCCGTTTAAATAATGCCGAAAGATACAAACAGAAATACTATGAATGCAAAAATCAGAATGAAATTATTGACATCCGATTGTGATTGAAAAACTGAGATGCCTGAATCCGATTTTAGAACAGGCCGTGAAGTTCTGCATCAATTTTATTGATTACACCTCGCAAATCTTCCTGGACTCGGGTGAAGTCGGTATTGTCGACATCAACAATCAGCAACTTTCCATCCTTGTAATTGTTTACCCAGGCTTCGTAACGTTCGTTGAGGCGTTGCAGGTAATCGAGACGTATTGAGTTTTCGTATTTACGCCCGCGTTGCTGAATCTGCTGAACCAGTGTGGGGACCGATGCCCTGAGATAAATGAGCAGATCGGGGGGTTGCACCAGCGAACTCATCAGGTTGAAGAGCGTAAAATAGTTATCGAAATCACGGGTGGTCATCAAACCCATCGCGTGGAGGTTGGGAGCAAAAATAAATGCATCCTCGTATATCGTGCGGTCCTGAATTACCGTTTTCCCCGATTTGCGAATATCGAGTATCTGACTGAAACGACTGTTGAGAAAATATATCTGCAGGTTGAACGACCATCGCTGCATATCTTCATAAAAATCGGTGAGATACGGATTGTCGTCAACTTCTTCGAAATGAGGCTGCCACGAATAGTGTTTTGCCAGTAATGTTGTCAGGGTAGTTTTTCCCGAACCGATATTTCCTGCTATAGCAATATGCATATCAATAGTTATTTTCTGAGTGTACTAAAATAGAATTTTTCGCCGGAACAACAATGCATTAGTTTTCAACCACCGAATATATTTTTAAAATATTGTTGATAACTAAAAAAAGTCGACTCCCGTTATATACTGCCTGTGAAAAGCCATTTTCTGGTAAATCAACTTGGCGCATAGTGCGATTTTTTAGATTGTAAATCACAAATTGTGCAGGAGTTACCATATAGATATTTTCGCCGGAGGCATACATTGAATAAACTTCCGTAACAGGTAACGAAACCAAAAAACCCGCAAATTTATCGAAAACGAAAACATCGTTTTGCTCAAAATTCAGAAGCAGGTAATCGGTAAACTCCGATAAAATCACCCTTTTATCACTTAGCTTTTTCAATTCGATACTATTGCTTTCGCTGACTTTTTGAAGATTGCTGTCAAAATATTTTATCCGCCGGTCAGCGTTATCGTATACCCAAAAACCACCCTGTTGTGAACTGCAAACAGCCTGAACATCGGTGAGCCGTAAATCGGCCAATGAAACCGGGTCGCGCAGGGGTGTAAGTTTATTGTCGATAAAGACCACAAAGTCGAAGTCATCGTAAAAAACAGTTATTTTCAATGGATTACTTACATCTGCCGAAGTAATGCCGCCCAGGTTGATATTGCTGTAAGAACTTTGTACCTGGTTCTTATTATTGATTTTGTACAGGGTAACACCATCAATCAGGTATCGGGTTCCCAGTATATCGGTAACTACCCGGCCTTCTCTTATCATGCAGGTATCTTCGAGCTTCCACTGGGCAAAAACCGGCAAACCGCTAGCCCAAAGAAATAGTATAAAAATCAGATGTTTCATTCGCAATCAGCTTCAAAAACCAGTCCAACCTGAACCGTATGTGCAAAAGTAGCATTTTGATGGCCAAAAACAAATCAGAATTTCACATAAAAAACCCCGGAACTGCTGAATCCCGGGGTAATTTTTTTTTAAATATTGAACTTTATTTGGAATCTCCGTGTTTGCAGGGCTGTCCTTGCTTCGGCATATCGCCTTTATCTTTCTTATCGCAATGCTTTTTCATGTCTTTCTTCGAATCAAACTGCAAACGCTGTTCCGGAGTCAGCAGTTCCCTGATGCGCATATCGCCATGGGTTTTGTTTTTCATAATCTGCATTTTCAATGCCCCGATTTCTTCGATCTTTTTATCCACTTCTTTTTCGACGGGTTTATCTGCCAGCAGCAATTTGTCGAGCTCGGCCTTTTTGATTTCAAGGTCAGCTTTCAATTGCAGGTTTTGCTGTTTAACCTCGTTTCTTACTTTTTTTATAGCACCCTGCTGATCAGGTGTTAATCCCTCGATGCGACATTCATGGGCCGGTTTCATGGCTTTGCCGCATTGTTCATGTTGTTGAGCCATCAACGAAGAGCTCAGCACTATCGCCATCATTAAAACAATCCATCTGATTTTCATTTTTCTTTACATTTTGGTTACATGCTTCTGACAGTTTCGGATTTAGTTAGTTTAATCGGACTAAAAAATTAATTTTGTTTGATTTGAAAAACACGGGACTATGAATACAATTATTTATGCGGTGTTACTTATGGGCTTGCTTATTTTTTGTGCCCATTTGTTTAATGCTTTGTTTGCTAAAACTAAGATTCCCAATGTACTCTTATTGCTGATTATTGGAATTGCAGCCGGATTTTTTGTCAACCAGAAACAATTTTTTGGTGAACTTGGCCGGGTTTTTACCACCATAACTCTGGTAGTGATAATCTTCGAAAGCGGGGTAAATCTGAAGTTCTCCGACCTGCGAAAAGCTATTGGGCCTGCAAGCATGGTTACCTTGTTTAATTTTATTGCCAGCCTGATAATTGTTTCAACAATTACACATTTCTTCATGAATTTCGATTGGACATCGGCAATTTTTATGGGGGCAGTGCTGGGCGGAACCTCATCGGCGGTGGTAATACCCATGCTGAAGCAAATGAAAATGAAGGAAAAAAGTAATAATGTGCTGTTGTTGGAGTCGGCGCTCAGCGATGTATTATGTCTGGTGGTTGGACTTGCAGCACTCGATGGTATGAAGGCAGGCTCGCTCGATGTTGGAAGCATTTTTAATTCGATGTGGCAATCGTTTGTTTTTGCAGCACTTATTGGAATCGCTGCCGGGTTTATCTGGACATTACTGCTGGGATTTGTCAGAAGTGCAAAAAATTCTATGTTTACCAGCCTGGCCTATTTATTTATTGTGTATGCAATTGTTGAACTGCTCGGGTGGAATGGTGGTATTGCCGCCCTTACACTTGGAATTATACTGGGTAACTCCGGAACTTTCAGCGAATCGCGTGTAATCACAAAATACCTCAAAATACCGGTGGCAACTTTACGCGAAAACGAACTTTCTTTTTTCTCGGAGATTGTCTTTGTGCTACAAACCTATTTTTTCGTTTATGTAGGTATCAGCATTCAATTCAGTAGTTTTTCGACTTACCTGTATGGTTTATTGCTTGTAGCCCTGATTATTCTGGTGCGACCTCTAGGAATTAAACTTTTTGCCAGTAAGGGTGTTGAGCGCAAAGAGAGAAGAATTATGTCGGTTATGACTCCCAAAGGTCTGGTGGCGGCAGTGCTTGCATCATTGCCATTGCAGGCCGGCTTGTCGGTCGGGGGAATAATTCAGGATCTGGGTTATGCCATCGTTTTGTTGAGCATTATTATCTGCAGCATTCTGGTAATGATTGCAGGCAGCCGTCCCGAAGTTATTTTCGGTGTCCTGGGCGATAGAATGCACCACCACAGATCATCCGGGGATGAACCCGCTACCAGCGAAAACCCTTTGTTGGTTGATGAAAATATGACGGAAGAAGAAAATGAACCACAAATGAAATCGAATGAAAACTAACACCTCCATTGTTTCTCTGGAAATAATCCCGCTCGAAAATGGTCTGCACATTGCAGTTAAATGTAAAGTGGTTCGCTACAATGCCTTGATGCTCATTGATACAGGGGCAAGTCAATCGGTTTTCGACATGGGTCATAAAGCATTTGCAAAACTCAATCTCACGAGAATTTCGGAACCGGTAAAATCGTCAGGGATAAACTCCGAGATCCACGACCTATTTACAGGTAATATCGACAGCTTTAGAATTGGTGAAATTCGAATCAGGAATATGCAGGCTTTGTTTATGCCGTTCAATCATATTAATTCGATGTATAAAGCATTGAAATTAGAACCATTGGCAGGCATTCTCGGAGGTGATTTTCTGGAGTTTTATGAGGCTGAAATCAGCTATCGCAACAGCGAAATACACCTTAAGTTAAATAAAGACTGATGTTTGGGTATTTTTTAAAAAAAAGTCTATATTTGCAGGCTAATAAAAAAAAGAAGTATTTAACGTTTTAAAAATTAAAAGAAATGCGTAATAAAGGTGCAATTATTCTTGTTGCAGTATTGCTGTCGCTGGTTTGTCTCTATTATCTGTCTTTCAGTATCAGGTCGAATCAGATTTCAAATAAGGCAACCAAGTATGCTGAGGCTAAGTTCAACGCCATGAATCTTAAGGTGGATGACCTGGAAAAATCGCATATCCTCGATTCTATCAAAAAGAGTTATCTGGATTCGCTGTCAGGCGAGAAGGTTTTCTGGATGTTTAAATCGTACACCTACAGCGAACTTCGCGAGCGCGAAATGGCATTGGGTCTTGACCTTAAAGGCGGGATGAACGTTACCATCGAGGTATCGGCGTCCGATATTATCAAAGCCCTGTCGAACAACAAAAACGATTCGCTGATGAATCAGGCCATTCAGATTGCCATTCAGCAACAGGTAGCCAGCAACGAAGGTTTTGTTAACCTGTTTGCCAAAGCCTACGCCGATGTTTCGAAAGGGAAATCGTTAGCCAATCTGTTTATCACAGCCGACAATAAAGACAAAATTACGATTCAGTCGAGCAACGAGGAGGTGATTGCCTACCTTCGCGAAGAATACAGTGCAGCCATTGGCAATGCCAGCGAAGTTCTCCGCAAGCGTATCGACCATTTTGGCGTTGTTCAGCCCAATATTCAGGAAGATTTTGCCATAAAAGGCAGGTTCCACATCGAATTGCCCGGTATTAAAGATCCGGAACGTGTTCGAAAACTGCTGCAGGGAACCGCTTTGCTCGAATTCTGGGAAACCTTCGAGAACAAAGAGGTAGCTCCAAAACTTGAGCAAATCAACAATTTGCTGAAGAAAACCAATATAGTTGCCGACCTCGATACCCTTGCAAAAACAACGGGAAGCGATACGGCAAAACCGGCAAATCAAAACCTGATTGTTGATGAAAACATTATTGCTGACACCAACGCGAAACCGGCTCAGGCTGATACTGCAGCCAAAACTCCGGCAGTAGCTGAAGAAAATCCCCTCTTCGAACGTTTAATTCCCAATGTGACCCAACAGGGAGAATTATTGCCGGGTCCGGTGGTTGGACGTGCACATATTAAGGATACAGCTAAGGTAAATGCTATATTTAATAACGAAAAGGTACACGAAATTCTGGGTGACGAAATTGTATTGTCATGGGCATTTAAACCTATGGAAAACTCTCCGGATTATTATGAACTTATCGCGCTGAAGCGTGATAGCAGAACCGGTGAGGCTGCCCTTGGCGGAGATGTGATTACCAATGCCCGTGAAGAATTTGGGCAGGGAAGTGCATACGCCGAAGTAACCATGTCGATGGACAGCCGTGGTAGCAACGAATGGGCACGTATTACCCGTGTAAATAAAGGCAGAAGTATTGCCATTGTACTCGATGGATATGTATATTCTTATCCTACTGTTCAAAACGAGATTAAAGGTGGAAGAAGTTCTATAACCGGAAACTTTACCATCAACGAGGCAAAAGACCTTGCTAACGTGCTGAAATCTGGTAAAATGCCGGCACCGGCTCATATTCTTTCCGAAGAAATTGTGGGTCCGTCCTTAGGTCAAAAAGCTGTAACATCAGGGCTGAACTCATTTATCATTGCATTTATTATTGTGATGTTGTATATGATTGTTTATTACGGACGTCCCGGAATCACCGCCGACTTTGCCCTGCTTGCCAACCTGTTCTTTATTTTTGGTGTACTGGCTTCGTTTGGTGCGGTTCTTACCCTTCCGGGTATTGCGGGGGTAGTTCTAACTATTGGTATGTCAGTCGATGCGAACATCCTGATTTTTGAACGTATCCGGGAGGAACTCCGGGCCGGAAAGGCCTTGTCGCTGGCAGTAAAGGATGGTTACAAGAACGCGTATTCTGCAATTATCGATGCAAACATAACCACATTACTTATAGGTATTATCCTCTTCAATTTCGGGGTTGGTCCCATACAGGGTTTTGCTACTACGCTTATCATAGGTATTCTGGCCTCCTTGTTCTCGGCAATTTTTATCACGCGTCTCATATTCGACAGCAAGGTGAAACGTGGTAAAAATATTGTTTTCGAAACAGGTCTCAGCAGAAATGCATTTAAAAACGTAAACATCCAATTCATTGCGAAGCGGAAAATATTCTATGTTATTTCAGGCATTCTGATTGTTATCTCTCTGGTTTCGCTGGCTACCCATGGTCTGAACCCCGGTATCGACTTTGCCGGTGGGCGTAATTATGTGGTGAAATTCGATAAAGCTGTTTCATCTGAAGAAATTGCCACAGCCTTAAAGCCTGTATTTAATGGAGAAACACCCGTGGTAAAAACTTTTGGAGGCAGCAATCAGGTTAAAATTTCAACTAAATATTTAGATCGAAAATCTGATGAATTGGTTGATTCGCTGCTTTACACAGGTCTTAAACCCATGCTTCCTGCAGGCACCGATTTGCAGACATTCCTTGCCGACTATAAAATGAGTTCGCAGAAAGTGGGACCCGCCGTTGCCGACGACATCAAATCGAAATCTGTTATTGCCATTGTACTGGCTCTGATAGTTATTTTCATCTATATCCTAATCCGATTTAAAAAATATCAATATTCGGTTGGTGCCGTTGCTTCATTGGTTCACGACGTGATAATTGTTCTTGGGGCATATTCGTTGTTCTATTCCATAATGCCATTCTCGCTTGAGATTGACCAGGCATTTATAGCGGCTATACTTACCGTGGTGGGATATTCAATCAACGATACGGTGGTTGTATTCGACCGCCTAAGGGAATATCTGGCTGAGTTCAAAAAACGTGACCGCAAAGAAGTAATGAACACTGCCATCAACAGCACATTGAGCCGTACCATCGGGACCTCACTGACCACCCTGCTGGTGTTGCTTGCTATCTTTATCTTTGGTGGTGAAGTTATCCGGGGCTTTATATTTGCAATTTTGTTGGGTATTTTTGTGGGGACCTACTCCTCAATTTTCATTGCAACGCCCATTACTTATGAATTGATGAAAAGGAAGTCGAAAAGAGAAAAAAGACTTGAAGAAAAACAATAGTTAAAGGAGGCCGTAAGGCCTCTTTTTTTTACCTGTTGGCGAAGTATTCGGTTAATATTTTTGCCTTCGGTTTGCCAATTGCTTTTTCCAATTCAAGTATGTCGAGTTTTTGAATTTTATCAACAGAACTGAATTTTTTCAGAAGTATAGCAATTGTTTTTTCTCCGATACCCGGTATTTGCTCCAGTTCGCTTCTGAGAAAGTCCGAAGAGCGCTTGTCTCTGTGAAACCCGATGGCAAACCGGTGGGCTTCATCGCGCAGGTGACGGATTATTTTGAGTGATTCTGAGTTTTTATCGAGATACAGTGGAATTGAGTCACCGGGGAAATATATTTCTTCGAGACGTTTGGCTATACCCATAATGGCGATTTTATCCTCGAGCCCTAGCTTTGTAAGGCTGGCAACAGCAGCATTTAACTGACCCTTACCACCGTCGATTACAATCAGCTTGGGAAGTTCTGCTTTTTCTGCCAGGAGCCGGCTGTAGCGCCGGTTTATCAATTCTTCCATAGAGGCAAAATCATCGGCTCCAACCACAGTTTTTATATTGAAATGCCGGTAATCTTTTTTCGAAGGTCTGGCATTTTTAAAAACCACACACGACGCTACCGGGTGTGTACCCTGCAAGTTCGAATTATCGAAACATTCAATAACATCGGGCAGTACACTGAGGCGTAAATCTTTCTTCAATGTATTCAGTTTCCGGTCTATGGCTTTATCCGGGTCTTTCTTTTCGATTATCTTTTGTTTTTCGAGCATAAAAAACCGCGCATTTCGTTGCGCCAGATTCAGAAGCTCAAGTTTGTCGCCTTTTTGCGGAACCGTCCATTTAAGTCCTTCAATGATAAATTCCGGATAAAAGGGTACAATGGCTTCGGGAGCATCTCTTCCAGTGCTTGTCCACATTTCGTAAGCCACCTGAAGCAACAGGTCTTCACACGATTCGTTGAGTAATCGTTTTAATTCGGTGTTAAAGGAATGAATAATGGCTCCGTCGAGTACTTTCAGATAGGATATATACACGGTCGATATATCATCAACAAGGCCGTAAACATCCACATTTTTAATGGTATTGCTTACTACGGTTGACTTAGCCCTATAATTTTCGACTATGGCGATTTTCTCCTTTACCTGTTGTGCCTTTTCGAATTGCAGCTGATTGGCATAATGCTGCATTTCGTTATGCAGATAGGCAATGGCTTCGGTTAGTTTTCCGCGGATAATTACCCGGGCAGCTTCGATGGCAGTGGCATACTCACTGCGACTTTGTAGTCCGACACAGGGAGCCTTGCAATTGCCAATGTGATATTCGAGACAGACGTCAAATTTACCGGCTGCAATCTTGCTTTCGCTTAAAGCCAGCCGGCATGTACGGGGCCGGTAGAGTACCCTGAGCAGCGAAATCAGGGTTTTAATAGTATATAACGAAGTATATGGACCGTAAAAATCGCCTTCGAAGTCGCTTTTGTTGCGTGTGTATAAAATTCTGGGGAATTCCTCGCGCGTAACACAAATCCAGGGGTAGGTCTTGTCGTCTTTCAGCAGTACATTGTAACGGGGCTGCCATTGCTTTATCAGGTTATTCTCGAGCAATAAAGCATCGCTTTCTGATGCGACCACCATGTGTTCGATTCGGAATATTTTTTTTACCAGAACACGGGTTTTGTTGTTTTCGTGGTTTTTTGTGAAATATGAACTGACGCGTTTTTTTAAGTTTTTTGCTTTCCCAATGTAAATAATAACACCTTCTGAATTAAAAAATTTATAAATACCCGGATTTGAAGGCAGGGCTTCAACCTGAGATTTTATGTCGTTGCTGAATGCTGCCTGCATGATATTTATCCCTGAATGATTGCTTCAATTCTGCATAACGCCAGCGAACCGGAATATCCGTAAACGGTACAAGCCAATAAAACGGATTTTCGGGCGATGCCCAGCAAACCCAGTCCAGCATTTTTACTGGTTTCAACCGATACCTGCAAAACCCCATGATATGCTGAAGTCACCTCATTATTATTCATTAATGCAATTTTTTGTATCCTTTCCGAAAGTGCAAAAGCATCATCGGTTGGCAGTAAATTCTCGGTAATCAACCGAAAGGTTTTATGGGTCAGCGAAAACCGGATTTCCAACAGGTTCTTGTCGCTATGTTCCGCGATTCCATGTTGCAGCATATTACTGATTAACTCGTTCGAAACCCATACTATTTTCCGCAACAGCAACTTACTGCATCTGCTGAGTTCCTTCGAACCGGAGAGCTGCGCCAGCAAGGTGGAATGATTTACTTCAACCGAATCTCCGGAGTAATGTATCAGCACCACTTCGTCTGCCGGAGTCTGGATGGGTTTCTTTAGGTTCATCAATTACTCGATTCTCCGGTAAAAGTATGAATTTTTTGGGGAAATCAGAATACAGGAGTCAGAATATAGAATTCAGAAGGGGCGACTGGCAATGTTATAGCATTCTTATCTGACTGGAATTTTCCAAATCTCTAGAAACAACAGGATAATATCGTCCAACAAAATGTCCCCTTCTGTATTCTGAATTCTGTATTCCAGAATCTTCATAATCAAATATTGCTTTTATGGCCACAAATATTTACCATCAGACCAATGCTCTACCATTCTTTTTGCACCCGCACCCTCTGCACCCTGGCTTTTTCTTTCTGCAGCTTTTCCTGAAGGTCTTTTTCGTCCTGTTCCATGGCATTCAGGATACGTTCGGCATCTTCTTTCGAAACCTGATCCTGCTGTTGTTGCTGCTGCTGATTTTGTTTGTCCTGATTTTTATCGTTTTGCTGCTGCTGTTGTTGTTGCTGCTGGTTGTTGTTCTGACCCTGACCACCGCTGCCACCGCCCGATTGCTGCTTTGCCTGCATGTATTGGGCTACGCTCAGATTATAACGTGCATCGTTATTATCGGGGTTCAGGATTATGGCTTTCTGCAATGCATCGATGCTTCTGGCATAATCGCCGGCCTGCAGCAGCGAGGTACCCAGATTATACCATGCGGTCGATTGTTCCTTGCCCGAGCGGGCTGCCAGCATATATCCCGAGTATGAATTCGATGCATCTTCATATTTCTGCTGGCGGAACGAAGCAGCACCCATGTTATTTCGCACCTGATACTGATCGGGTTGCATTTCGGAGGCTTTTTTAAAGGCAATTTCGGCATCAGCAAATTCCTTTTTTTCGTAGTGACGATTCCCTTCCCGGATATACCTGCGTTCGGCCTGTGCCGATACATTCAGTTGCAACAGACTGAAGCATGTAACAATCGCAATGGTTTGAAAAGACTTAAGCATATCAGTTTCCAACTTTAAAAATATCAATTCTCGATTTTTTTCGTGTTATGCGATCCGAAATAAACAGTTCTGCCAACAACAACAGCAGCGCCAATGCAGCCGGGTAGGCAAATTTTTCGTCGTAATCGGAATATTGCTGCGATGTAGTTGTGGTTTGCTGCATTTTGCCAATTTCTTCGCTGATTAATTCAATCCCTGAATTACTGCTTCCTGTGCGAACATAAATGCCATTTCCTGCAAGGGCAATGTTTTTAAGTCCCGCTTCGTCGAGTTTCGACATAACGACATTGCCGCTGTTATCTTTCAGAAATCCGTTCCCATCCGGTGCAGGGACAGGTTGACCGTTTGGAAGCCCCATTCCAACGGTGTGTATCACAATTCCTTTTTCGGCTGCGGTTTTTGCCGACGACACAGGGTCATCTTCATGATTTTCGCCATCAGTAAAGATTACAAGTACTTTACTGGTTTGATTTTCGGAAGTGAACGAGCGGACAGCCATGTCGATAGCCGAACCTATGGCTGTACCCTGTTTGGGAACCATCGCCGGGTTTATCGTACTTAAAAACATCTTGGCGGATGCGTAATCGTTGGTTACCGGTAACTGCACATAAGCATCTCCGGCAAAAACAATCAAGCCAATTTTATCGTTCTGAAGTTCAGAAATCAATTTTTCCACCGATTTTTTAGCCCTTTCAAGACGATTGGGTTTCACATCGCGGGTGAGCATACTATTAGACACATCAATAGCAACAATCATCTCAATGCCGTTTCGCTTAACTTCCATCAGGCTGCTCCCGAAGCGTGGCCTTGCAATGGCAATTACGATGAGACCAAAAGCCGACAGCAATAGAATAACTTTCAACCGCCTCAGGCTTTTCGAGACTTCCGGCATCAAACCGGCCACAACCTGCGGGTCGCCAAACTGTCGGATTTTTTTCTTCCTGTTACGCCTCGATACCCACCACAACAGAACAAAGCCCGGTATCAGCAACAGCAACCACAAAAATTCTTCGTTATGAAACTGGAACATATCTTGTACCTCCTATGGCATGGGTTTGTAAATGGTCAATCGCAACAATAACTCGAGCAGTAAGGCTAACAAGGCAATTAACGCAAACCAGAAAAACCGCTCTTCGGGCTTGCTGTAGTCGGTAACCTGCAGTTTTATCTTCTCGAGCTGATCTATTTCGCTATACACAGCCTTCAGTGCTTCCTTATCTTCGGCGCGGTAGTATTTCCCACCGGTGATGTCAGCAATCTGTTTGAGCACTTCTTCGTCGATTTTCACTTCCATATCGCGGTATTGGGTACCGAATGCTGTTTGCACCGGATAGGGTGCCATTCCCTGTCGGCCAACGCCTATGGTGTAAACCCTGATTCCAAAAGTGCGCGAAATTTCGGCGGCAGTCAGCGGTGCTACCGACCCACGGTTATTTACACCATCGGTGAGGAGTATAATCACCTTACTCACCGCATTGCTTTCTTTCAGCCGGTTTACCGAAGTGGCCAGTCCGGAGCCAATGGCGGTGCCATCCGAAAGCAGATCGCTTCTGATATCTTTAAACAGGTTTATCAATACCGCATGATCGGTGGTCAGCGGACACTGCGTAAAGCTTTCACCGGCAAATATCACCAGTCCGATACGGTCGCTGCGTCGGTTCGAAATAAACTCAATCGCCACATCTTTGGCAGCCTCCAGCCGGTTGGGTTTAAAATCTTCTGCCAGCATACTGCCACTGATATCCATAGCCAGCATTATGTCGATTCCTTCGGTGGAGCTGGTCTGCCAGGTGTTTTTACTCTGAGGACGGGCAATGATTACCACAATACATGCCACTACAATCATGCGCAGCACAAAAACGGAATGCCGCAACTTTACGCGCAGATCACTGCCAATTGCCCGAAAAGCCTGCGATGACGAAAAATGCAGTGCGGGGTGCATTTTCTTCAGACGATAAATATACCAAACCGTCAGTGGTACAATAATTAGCAGAAACCAGAGGTATTCCTTATGTGAGAATGTAATATCGCTAAACATGGCTCTTGTCCTCCTCAGTGTTTTCCGGTTCAACTTCAATAAGCGCTTCTACCTGCTTTCCGGCTTCCGGGTCGGGTAACTCGATGGTTTCTTCAACTATTGTAAATGCATTTTTCAAACAACTGTCGTTCTCGTGGAACATCGGCTCTGCCTTCGCAAATTTTACTGCATCGGCAATATTAAGTATTTGCCTGAGTAAGTCGAGGTGCCGTTGCGAAAAGCTGCTGTTGCCGGCCATGTGTTGCATTATTTCATCGGTTGTCATTTCCATGGCACTTACCCCAAACCGGCCTTCGAAATATTTACGAAGGGTTTCGGTGAGTTCACTATAGAAATCAAGCAGCTTGCCAGATTGCCATTTCTTCTCGTCGCGGATTCTCGAAAGCTCGCGCAGTGCAACAATATGCGGTGGTTCGGGCGGTGGAACCTTACGGAATAACTGACGGATATTTTTCTTACGGAAGAACAGATAATACAGCACACCAACCACTGCAGCCAGAATCAAAAGTAGCCACCACCAATTGTCTTTAATAAACTTCCAGAACCGCCACCAGAATTCGGCCCAGGTAAGCGGTGTATTGAACAATTCGTCGTCGATGTCTTTTATCTGAATGGTAACAAACAGGTTCTGACCTTTCGCAACCGTGTCGTATTCCTGAACAAAAACCGTATCATTGGCTCCGGGTATCCGGTAGGTCTCCATAATCTCGTTGTTGGCAAGAATAAACAGTGATTGTTTTGCTCCGGCAGCTATCAGACTCAGGGCATCGTCGTTCCGGAAACCTATGCTACGGTATAATTCTGAGGCAAATTGCTGAATCATAAGATTTCTCACCGAGTCCTGCATCTTTTTCAGATTTTCGGGACTCATACCCTGAGTTACAGAATCGGGAATTGCCTGTGCTACTTCTTCCTGAAAGTTGTTCCTGCCGAAAACCACAATTCCGGCATTCTGTGCTTTCACCGTATCGCGGGGAACTGTATCCATATCGAGATATGGCAATACATTCAGACTTACGCTGTCGGTGTAATAAAAAAGGGTGTCCTTCCCGAAAATTACTTTTATTTGCTGACCGGGAATTACTACCTGACCCGTGTCGAACGATGTCAGCCTCAGGTTTCGCACATACAGGGGCTCGCCTGCTTTTTTACTTTTCACCGGATCTTCCGCCTTTATAATGTACACGTTGCGTGCAATAGTATCGGTATATTCCGGAAAGATTATTTCGTTGGGTTCGCTGCCATCATACTGCAGTGCGTAATGCAGGGGCTGCCCCATGATAATGCTGTCGTTTTCGACAACAACCCGTACGCTGTTTTGCTGGGCAAACAAACCGCCGGTTGCGGCAAGGCAGCAAACCAACCAAAGGGGTATTTTCATCCATTGCTGCATAACTATCTTTTTTTAAACAAACCGATTAAAGGTTTTATATAATCTTCGCCGGTGGCAATGTTTACATAATCGACTCCGCATTTGGCAAATGTTTCGCGGCATGCCTTGTCGTGTTGCAGCCACCACTTATTGTACTGCTCCCGTGCTTTTCGCGATGAGGTGTTTACCCAGTGAATTGCCCCGGTTTCGTTGTCAACCACCTGCACCAGTCCCATGTCGCTGAGCTCAGCCTCCCTTTTGTCGTAGAGCCTGAGAGCCACCACATCGTGTTTGCGGGCAGCTATTTTAAGGGCATCCGAATAGTCGGGCGACATAAAATCGGACATCACAAAAACGGTGGAACGCTTTTTAATGGCATTGGTTAAAAACCGCAGCGATTCGGCGATGTCGGTTTTTTTGCTTTGTGGTTCAAAATTGAGGAGTTCCCTGATGATATGCAAAATGTGTTTGCGGCCTTTTTTTGGTGGAATGAACTTCTCGATTTTGTCGCTGAAAAGCACCACCCCGATTTTATCGTTGTTTTGAATGGCTGAGAACGACAAAACGGCAGCAATTTCGGCAGCGAGAAACTGCTTCATCTGGGATTGGGTTCCAAACTGCCCCGACCCGCTCACATCAATCAGTAAGACCACCGTGAGTTCGCGTTCTTCTTCGAACACTTTCACAAATGGGTGGTTAAAGCGGGCCGTTACATGCCAGTCGATATGTTTTATCGGGTCACCGTAAAAGTATTCGCGCACTTCGCTGAAAGCCATACCCTTCCCTTTGAAGGCGCTGTGGTATTCGCCGGCAAATATCTGATTCGACAAGCCCTTGGTCTTGATCTCGATTCTTCGTACCTTTTTTAGCAGTTCAGCAGTTTCCATCGTTTTCTACTTAGTTTACTACACAATCAAACCTGTTACCATAATGCGGTAAGATTCCTGTTAGGGAACTTCAACCGTATTCAGTATTTCGCTGATGATTTCTTCGGTGGTGATATTTTCGGCTTCAGCTTCGTAGGTAAGGCCAATGCGGTGACGCAGTACATCGTGGCAAACTGCCCTGACGTCTTCGGGAATAACAAATCCGCGTCGTTTTATAAAGGCATAGGCCTTCGAAGCCATGGCCAGGTTGATGCTGGCACGCGGTGACCCACCGTACTCAATCAGTGGTTTGAATTTTTCGAGTTTATACTGATCGGGATAACGCGATGCAAATACAATGTCGAGGATATAGTTTTCGATTTTTTCGCTGAGATAAACTTCTCTAACAATCTTGCGTGCTTTCACAATATCCGCGGGTTTTACCACGGCTGCAGCTTTCGGGAAATCGTGGGCCAGATTTTCGCGCATAATCAGTCTTTCGTCCTCGAAACGCGGATAGTCAATTACCACTTTGAGCATAAACCGGTCGAGTTGCGCTTCGGGCAGAGGATAGGTTCCCTCTTGCTCAATGGGGTTCATGGTAGCCATTACCAAAAACGGGTCGGCCAACGGATAGGTTTTGTCACCCAGGGTAACCTGACGCTCCTGCATGGCTTCGAGCAAAGCCGACTGAACTTTTGCAGGGGCACGGTTTACTTCGTCGGCCAGAATAAAGTTGCTGAAAATAGGTCCCTTTTTCACAATAAACTCTTCCTGCTTCTGACTGTAGATCATAGTCCCCAGCAAGTCGGCCGGCAAAAGGTCGGGTGTGAACTGAATCCTCTTGAATTGAGCATCAATGCTGGTAGCCAGTGTGTTGATAGCCAGGGTTTTTGCCAGACCGGGAACACCTTCGAGCAAAATATGGCCATCGCTCAATAAGCCAATCATCAGGCCTTCGAGAAGGTGCTTCTGACCAACAATCACTTTCTGCAATTCGAAGTTGATGATGTCAACAAATGAACTCTCCTGACGGATTCGTTCGTTCAACTCGGTTACATTCAATGTCTGTGTCATAATATCAAACTTGTTTGTTTTTGTTTTTACAATGCGACAACGAAAATAGAAACATAATGTTTTGTTTGCAAGTGTTCAACGCAAGCTTATGCTTAGATATTTGTTAAAGCCCGTTAAAGTTGTGTTAAAAAGCGCTTGTTGGTGAAAATTATCCAGTAAAATGCGATTTGAGGTGATGGTAATGATGGGTTTCGAAGCGTGGCAATCTCATCTGGCATTAGGTATTGAGTTGCATACCCGTTAAATAAATATTCAAATCATTTTATTAGAATTTTTAAAACCTGTTCCCTGCCGTCGTCAATAAATAGTTTTATCATGTATAACCCGGGGGCTGTCCCTTTGATATTGATAATTGCTTCACCGTTTGCCGATGTCCCGGTGTAAACCAATTCCCCGAAAATATTATACACTTCTAATATATAATTAACTCCCGTTTCGGTTGAATTCAACCTGAATAGTCCGTCGTTCGGATTAGGATAGGCGTTTACCGGCGCTGTTCCGTTTTTCAGCTCAAGACTGTCGCAGCACTCTTTATATATATTAAAGAAGACCCTGTTTGTTTCTCCTATCGAATCGGTAAACGCCATACTGCATAATTCATAATTGTAGTTACATACCGGGAAAATAACTACCGGATTACGAGTGCTCTGACCTGACAATATTTGAGCGGGAGAAGGGAAATACCATGAATAGGAAAAAATATTAGCAGTATCAGAATCCATTCCATTAAATATTAATGTGTCACCAATTTCAGGGATACATTCAAATGTAAAATAGCCTAAAGTGTCTTCTGTTATTGTACGTGTGTATGTTGATTGTTTGCCCGCCTCATTACCAAATACATTTTCGTCGCAATCAACTGGCTCGATGTAAGCCGTAAAATCCACTCCGGTGCCGGTGCCGAATCCGGGTAACAATTCTATGTTCTCACCCGCCCGGTATTCAACAGCCTGGGCCTGGGTAGTGATTACCTGTTCCGATCGAATAGAACACATAGCAATATAGCTCTCAGGTGCAGTAACATTTCCGGTAAGATACGGGTGGTGGTAGTTTTTATAAGCAGGTGAAATACCGGGATTTTGTATGCGATATAAATTGTAAAGCAACATATAATCCAACCCGTTGTACATACCTAAGAAATTAACATCTCCTTCTTGCTGTATTTTTTTTTCATGCCAAAACTTTGCACTACATGCCCAACCGTTTCCGGAAAAAACAGTAGCTGACTCTGCATATGGTCCTTTACACGGAGCTGCATTCAACTGGTCACGAACTTTCTGCATATCTAAACGATTAGTTGTTTCACCTTGTAAGATTTCCCACAATAACAAATAAAAGGTATCCCAGTTGTGCTGATCCGCGCATACTTTTATGTTGAGAGTATTTGCTGGAACCCTTATACTCCCCCAAAACAAAGCAATATTTATTGCCCAGTTATTGCTTATTGCAGCCAAACTGCTTGTCATGTGAGCCACATCTGTTCTTAAAGGGGCAACCGTGTATGGTATCGCATCCCAGACCAGTAGCATAGGTGGAAGTGTAATTCCATTATAAGAACCCCTAAAGTATTTGTCTGTACCTCTGAAACCATGTTGAAAAGCTGTAGCATCGTTCCCGATATTCGGATTGACACCATCTGGAGAATAAAACACCCAATTAAATGGATTATTCCCATAAGGGCAATATTGTATAAAATTAATAATCTTACTTGCAATTTCTATTGAGACATCATTGTAGTCGAAATTGTGATATACACCTGTTTCATTGTAAAAACCTGAATTAGGAACCAGTTTTTTTACCAAAGCTAAATTTCGCAACAAAAATATTGCTTCATCCTGACTCATTATTTCTATATATGGATTGCTACACATATTACTTGTTACTGAACTCGCCCAACCGGGATCCCCACCTGAGTGGTTTGTCCCAGGTTGTATGTTTTTGTTTAACTCCGGATGTGTATAAATAAAATCGTTTGGCACATTGTTTCGCATAAAAAAACCATCGTATTGGTCGCTCATATATAAATCCTCCCATGGAAATTCCGATTCACACATATCCATGTTTTCGATATAGGTTTGCAATGCATAATACAATTCTCTCAAAGTTTGATTTACATCTTGCCCATTATTATTTAACAGGTAATACTCTGTTGCCAGTACTCCTATGTAATCACCCAAATAAGCAGATTGCTGCCCAAAGTGCAAATTCTCTTCATTCTGATGATTACGAACGCCGGCTACCTGACAAGCCCCAATTCCAGCTCCATGAACCATAAAATATTGTAAACGATTACGGTAATACCAGTATTTCACTAGATTTTCCTCTTCTTGGGTCATATTGGTTTGTGCTTGAGTAAAATAAGAGAAGAGTGTTACAAGTATTAATGTAAATGATGTAGTATATAATTTCATTTTATTAAAGCTTTTTTAATTTGAGATAAAACGTAGTATTTTCAGGATAACCCCAATAAATAATATAATTCTCAGGTTTCATCCACAAATGCATTTCATCGTTTGTTAGCCGTAAAATATCCCATGAACCCCACCTACCAATAGGTCCGATGGGATTTGGGTGAACATCGCTTGAAAAATCTATAGTAAGTTCATTTTTAATATTATTATAAAAACACCATGCTCCTTTGCGGATTGTATCATCCGTGCAGTTTTTTAAATTTAATATATATTTATATTGTAAACCAGGAAATAATTCATCGGTAAACTCCCACTCGCAGGCAATTTGCTGGCGATACAGTTCAGTAGAATCCAGATCGGTTATTAGTAGTTTTTCTACCTGCCAGGTGCCAAGTACGCGGTTTTTTGCAGACCGGAAACTGATGCACGGCCCGTCTTCGTAGCGGGAACATCCCAAAAGAAAAACCAGTAGGATTATTGCGGTAAGTATGAATGTTTTTTTCATGGCTATCGGGTTTATTTATTATGTTCGACTTCGATAATTTTCTTTTCCAGTTCGATAATATACAATGTAAGTTCTTCGATTTTTTGAAGCAATATTTTATCCATTTCAGCCACATCAACGCCATTTTCGGTAACCTCAGATTTACTTGGCACCCCGGGCAAATGTTTATGCACCGCAATGTAGTTTTCCACTTCATTAATACTCATCAACGGGTAACCGCTTTCGAAAACAAAGTCAGACCATGTGTCAAGGTTTACGGTTACTTTACGTGCCTTTACTTCCCCATTGTTGTTAACATGGAAGTTAATTACGCGATTGCCTGAATCGTCATTGAAAATATAGAATTGTTTGGCTTCAATAAACGATTCACTCACTAAAGTGCCGTTACATAATATCCTTAATTTAGAATCGCCATCCACAATGCTTTCGAGCGCATAGATATATCCTGCATCAGCTGCCGAAGGTGTATTAACCAAGACAGCTCTGTTCCATTGTGCATATCCATTTGTATTTATATCTAAACCACCGTAATTATTAAATTTTATATGATCGATACCGTCCATATTCCAGTAAATACTTCCACCTTCACTGTACCATAATGTAGTTCGGTGAGTGCCGCCATTATTTAAGGATATCAGGTTTTGGCTGCCACTGGTAGGGCTAATATCAAGAACGGCATTTCCAAACGATTCCGTATTGCCACCAATGCAGATTCTGTTTTTTGTAAAAAGTCTTCCGTCGGTATAAATCCTACTGTATGGAATTGAGCTGAGTTGTACTTCAAAGGCAATTTCTCCTGCTGAGCTGTTGCGAATTGTAATGCCTTTTTCCCCTGTAAAACCTTCCTGATGTATGATAACCGGTCCTGTGCCTAACTTTTGATAATTGGTCCCATCAGCAATGTTTAATAAACTGCTCCCGCTTCCAATAAATGAACCTAGACTAGAGTTATACCCAATAATATGCCTTGTATAGTCATCAAAAATAGTACTTATTAGTCCGCCGCATACGATATTTATATTGCCATCGCTATTAAGCTCAAACCCGGTGTTTTTCGCAATAACATCCCCTTTTTGCAATAATTTAATACTTCCTGTTTCATAATTCTCAATGGTAGCATGTATATCAATGTACCTAATTTGAAATCCATCGCCGCTGGTAATTCCCGATATATCATTCGAAAACCTAAGGTCACACTCGGGCCTGGGTCGTTTGGCTCCTTTGAGAGTTTCTTCAGCTCTGTCATCATACAGATGGAGTGTCGCAATTGGGGTTACAATTCCAATGCCGACAAACCCGTCGAAATTTGTATTATGTATATTACCATGGTTAAATACCCACGGGTCTAACCCTGCTTGGGATTTTACCTCTTTTGTAAAAACATGATAAAAACCGCAATGGCAGTACATACTACGAAAAAATTTGATTTGAGCATAATATTTGGTTTTTGGTTAAATTCTCGTATTCAAATATACACTATTCTAATTATTAAAAAAAACAGTTTTGCATTATATGTAAAAAAAATCAACTTATTTGATTATTTTTACATTAAGTACATGACAAAAATTTGCAACAGGTTTGAAATTCTTCAAGATCGTTGCGGAACAGTATGTTAGCGATGTAAACAAGGCCATATTTAAATGTACTTTTTGCTTTTCTCCCATGTGTTTTAATTTTAATAGGGCAAATTGATTCAAGAAAAATGCCTGCTTTATAAGCCCAGACAAAAGCGACCAAAACCAAAGCAAACAGTTTGTCAATACGCTCAATATCGGTTAAATGAGTATCTTCAATATTAAACCCACTCGATTTGAGAGCCTTAAAAGCAGACTCGATTTGCCAGCGTTCTTTATAAAGAGTTTGCGCCTGATTGGGTTTATTGAACGAAACAATAATTTGGAGTTCAGGTATCCCCTGCTTGTTTCTTACTTTTGAGGCTGAGAGATAGCAATATTGCCCATTAATTGACACAATTCTGCGATAAAAGTCTGATTGATTAATTTTAATGTAGCTGAATAACCAACTCGCTTTAACCCTATGCCCATTTTTAGGAATATCGACCCAGAAATTTTCCCGAATTCGAATATGGTACCTGATAGTGTTGCAGTTGAGATATTTTAACCAGTGTTCCCCAACAAACTCCCTATCGGCCAACAAACAATCTATGCTTTCGACCCCAAAGAGATTTATGTATCGCTGCATGAGTTCAATCCGTTCATTGGTTGATGAGTTCCCAAACTTTGGCATTAACCGAAATAATACTGGAAATGCAACCCCATGGTAAACAACAGCAAGAACAAGTATGTTAATGTTGACGGTTCCAAACTTCCAGTTTGTCCTATCCATGGCCAATCGGTATGGTGGCTGGTGAGGTAGTAAAGCAAAAATCAAACGGGCTATTAAATTGGTATCAAGCGCATAGCCTGCCATAAAGTTTTGTATCCTGCGCAAGGATGAATCAACCAGCACATCGGTGTCAAAACTGGCTGCTATTTTCTCGAAACAAACTGTTTGGACTTTACAAAGTCCGCAAATAAATAAGCCAAAGAACTTTATTCGGGCCAAATTCATCTCTTTCCCGAAAGTTTGAAACAATGTTTCAATTAAAATGCTATTTTTACTCTCTACTCTGGTGTCCATGTATCTTAGTTTTAGACGTGGAAATTTATTATCTAAGATACTGAATGCCAGGGTTTTATGTTATATTTTTGAGTAAAAGTTATTATTGAGTTATTAACATATTTGTCTGATTATTAACGCATTATGATTTTTTGTCATGTACTAAAATTTTTACATATAAATTTATTCGTGCAATGAAATATGTTGTTCCTGTATTATTGTTGCTGCTGATTGCAAAACAACAATTTGCACAAGAAAATCCCTCGGATGTAACTATCTGGTCCGACGATTTTTCAAATTCCTACTGGTGGTCGGCGCATCAAAGCGAAGATCTTTTCCCATGTGGGTTATGGACGATTTCGGCAAACGGACCTACCGGCGAATTTTCGCACTTTATGGGTAAAATCATTTCGGAAAGCAGCAACAACGGATTTGCAATTTTTGATTCTGAAGCGGTTGGAACACCCAATTATCCACAGGATTCCTGGATTGAATATAACTATAGCTTCGACTGTTTCGGTTCGGAGAGAGTGATCTTATATTTTCAAAGCTACTATCAACATAAAAACGGGTCTTGTTTTTTGGAGGTATCAAACAACAGCGGTTATACATGGACCAGCTATCCGGTGCACGAGGATATGTTCTACAGCGAATGTTCATATAATCCTTCGTATGTTGGCGTTGATATTTCGACGGTAGCCGCGAACAAGCACACAGTAAAGATCAGGTTCAGGTATCAGGGCATGCCGGGTTTTGCATGGATGGTTGATGATGTTGAAGTGCATGGACAACCAAATCACGATCTGAAACTTGTGGACGGTAGAATTAATTATTTTAATTTCCCACATTTTTACAACATCTATTATCCGTGGTCGGAATACTATCATTATAGTGGTTTCTATGGCCAAATACCGATTGACCAAATGGAGTCTCCCCTGGCCGGACTTGTTTTTGATGCGATAATCAGGAACAATGGCACGGAACCGGTAAAACCGCAGGTACACGTCATCATTGAATCACCCGAAGGGTTTTACGAATATGACAATGTTTTTGTAGCTGACGATTCTATTATGCCCAATACACAGGATACGCTGTTCGTTTGCGACGAAGTTTTTTACTTTAGCAAACCCGTTCCGGGAAAATATGTTTTTTCGTATCAGGTGACTGAAAATAGTATTGACGACGATTTTCCACAGGACAACTGGTATTATGATACGATTGAATTGACCACCAACCGGTTGAGCAGATGTAAAAACAATATCAGTGCTGTTTTTGAGGAAAACGATCTGCCATTGTTGGGCTATAATTATAGTCCTGTATATATATTTGAATTTACCCGATCAACTTATATCGAAGGATTTGAACTCTATTACCCCCAGAACGATATCATCTCTACCAGTGTTATTGCAAAATTCTATAAAATCGAAGACCCGTTTTGGCCCTATTTAATGGATCAAGATAAAATAGGCTCCACGAGTTGTTTCTACCCAGAGGGAACCGACTGGATGAACGATTGGTTTTTTGTGAGTATGATACAGCAACCTAATGATGAATTTATTTATATTGAGGTGGAAAATCAACCTGTGAGAATTGCTGTTGAAGTAAGCGCAGAAACAAAATTAGCAATTGATTATACAGTGCATTCCGAAGGCAGGGAGTTCGGATCAAGATACGGGAGTGGGATACTCTTTTTTACCCGTGAATTGCGATTTGCGCCCCTGTTCAGGTTAATTACCGGCGATGGACAGGTTGGCAACAATACTTCAGCTGCTTTATGCGAGAATATTAGGTTCAACAATCCTGCTTCTGAGTTGCTGAACATCTCATTCTCAAATGGATTGATAAATAGTAACCTCAAAATATTTGACATAACAGGGAAGTGTTTTTTATCGCAGATGATTGGTAATCAACGTGAAATCTTAAACATTGGATACCTGAAACCGGGAATATATTTTCTGCAAGTAGAAAACACCGCCATTAATAAGAAGCTGGTAGTTGAATGAACCGGATGGAAAAAGTTGCTCTACTGTTCAGTAGTAAAAGTGTTCTTATTTTGCAAACATAGTACTTTAGCGCAGTTTTAAATGTGCTAAACGACCGACTTGAGAATGACGCACATTAAAAAATGGGGGGCTATGTCATGTCTCAGTGTTTTTATAGTTAGCACACGAACTGTCGTTTTCGTGGGGTTACTAATGCATTGTGCGTTACCTCCCGCACAGAAAGTCAGTGTATCGGTATCGGCTATGTTGGTTTCGTTTCCTACGATATTTCGCGATTGCCTTCGGACACATAGAAAAATGAGCCGGTGGCAAAAAAATTTGTTTTTAAATTGAAAATGCATCATATTTGTGGACAAATTAGGCACACAACTACTCAATATGTCCACATGCAAGAAAAATCATTGATTAACAGGCATATAGCGGGGCAAATTTCGGTGGCTTCGAAATTCTATCATGCAATTACCCTTACCGGCCCGCGACAATCAGGAAAAACAACCCTTGTCAGGAACTTCTTTCCGGAACTCCCTTATGTGAATTTTGAGGATATACCAACCCGAATGGAAGCAATGAACGATATTAAGGCTTTTATCCGACGTTTCCCAAAAGGGCTGATCATAGATGAGGCTCACAATTACCCTGACATTTTTTCCGCCATACAGGTCGAAATTGACGAAGATATCTTTAACAGAAAAAAAGAGCGCTTGTTTATTGTTACCGGCAGCAGTAATTTTTCGCTCCTCGAAAAAGTAACACAATCCATGGCGGGTCGAACTGCAGTCCTTTCGTTGCTTCCTTTGTCGCTAAAAGAACTCGGGCAACAAGTAAAAAATGTTTCGACGGACACACTGATTCTTAATGGAGGATATCCGGCTATTTGGGCAAACGATATTCCACGAACGATGCTATTCAGCGATTATTATTCCACCTATGTTGAACGTGATGCCCGTCAGGTGGTTAATCTGAAAGAAATTAATGCTTTTCATCATTTCATCAGATTGTGTGCCGGAAGAATTGGATCGGAGTTTAATGCGTCTGCCTTATCGTCAGAGACCGGAGCAACAACCAGAACTATTAATAACTGGCTCAACATTTTGGGAGCGTCTTACATTGTTTATCTTCTGCCCCCATACCATGAAAACATCGGTAAAAGGCTTACTAAAACACCTAAGTTGTATTTTTACGATACGGGACTGGCAGCATATTTGCTAGGGATAGCAAACGAAAACCAACTGCAAACCCATCCATTACGAGGTTCATTGTTCGAAAATTTTGTTATTAACGAAATGCTGAAAGAACGTTACAACCATGGCCTTGATAATAATTTCTGCTTTTATCGCGACAAATCGCATCGCGAAGTGGATGTTATACAAGTGAATGGTCTCAGTCTTAACGCATACGAAATTAAATCTTCGATGACCTATAAACCTGATTTTTTCAATAATATCAATTATTTTAAATCACTGTTAAACGAGAAAATTGTCCGCACAGCAGTAATTTACGATGGCGAAAACGAAAACCACAACCCTGAATATGCGCTCTATAATTTTAGAAATTTTAGTCTGGAGTAAATTTCTCCTTAGATTATCCTTTTTCTGTGTGGCCTCATACCCATACGAGCCATTCACAGAGAGCCCAGATTCACCTGAAATTTTGTACTGAAATAATTACAGCACTTAGTTTTAAATATAAGGTTCAAAGGGCGTAAAGTCAAAGCTTCTTAACAATCAGTATCCGAGCAGTTTTATCACCCGGGTTACTGATGCAGTGCGCGTTACCTCCCGCACAGAAAGTCAGTGTTTCGGTATCGGCTATTTGGGTTTCGTTGCCTACGCTAATTTCGGGATTGCCTTCGAGCACATAGAAAAATGCATCGGTGGCAATGGTGACTTTACTCAGCATTTTACCCGGCTCCAGTTGCAGGTGCAGAATGTCTAAGTCGTTGCGGTTGAAAAGCACCCTTACGTCGGCGTTGAACGGATTCGGTCGTAACGGTGCATTCCCGTAATGAATGGTCTCCATGTGCTCAGGCTTTTATCATGGTAAGCAACATCTTAAACTGCTCGTTGGCAACAACGGCATGCGGAATATTGGCCGGCATGATAATGGTTTTACCTTCGTTAACGCTGTAGCTTACGCCATCGATAATTACTTCGGCGGTACCGTCTAACACCTGAATCATGGCATCAAACGGGGCTGTGTGTTCGCTCAGCGATTCACCTTTGTCGAATGCAAAAAGACTGAGGTTGCCCTGCGGTTTCTTAATAATCGTGCGGCTCACAATAGCCCCGGTCTGATACGAAACCATGTCGGCCAGATTCATTACACTGGCTTTTGGGAAATCCTGATTTTCCATAGTGTTTTTATTTTCTGAATTTCTTAAGTATTTCTTCAATATCTTCGATGCAACCACCGCAAACGGTTCCTGCTTCGGTTTTCTCCTGAATTTTTTCGACGGTGTCGCAGTTGTCGTTCAGAATTGCATCTTCAATTTGTTGTTCGGTTACCTGATTGCAGGTGCAGATAATTTTGTTGCTTCCCATAATAATTTTGTTTTAAACAGGAACGGCGTAAAAGCCGTTCCTGTAAGGTTAATTTTTCAAATATAACAAAATTATGCTGTCATTGCTGCAATGTCAGCGTCAACTTCGGTGATTCCGGCAATTCCAAAATTTTGCACCAGTACGTTGGCTACAGCCGGCGAAAGGAATCCGGGCAATGTGGGGCCGAGATGGATGTTTTTCACTCCAAGATACAACAGCGCCAGCAACACGATTACGGCTTTCTGTTCGTACCATGCAATGTTGTACACAATGGGAAGTTCGTTGATGTCTTTCAGTCCGAACACTTCCTTCAGGGTGAGTGCGATTACGGCCAGAGAGTAGCTGTCGTTGCACTGTCCTGCATCGAGTACACGGGGAATACCTCCGATGTTACCCAGTTCCAGTTTGTTGTAGCGGTATTTTGCACAGCCTGCGGTAAGAATTACGGTATCGGCAGGCAATTTAGCAGCAAATTCGGTGTAATAATCGCGCGATTTCATACGTCCGTCGCATCCTGCCATTACAAAGAATTTACGGATGGCGCCCGATTTTACGGCATCAACCACCTTGTCGGCGAGTTGCAATACCTGATTGTGGGCAAATCCACCAATGATGGTTCCGTTTTCGATGGCTACCGGTGGCTGACATTTTTTGGCATGCTCAATAATTTCGGTGAAATCTTTAGTCTGGCCTTTCGGAGGATTTGGAATGTGTTTGGCTCCTTCTAATCCGGCAGCACCGGTGGTATAAATTTTACCGAGGTAACCTGCGTCTTTCTTCGGCGGTACAATACAGTTGGTGGTGAAAAGGATGGGCCCGTTGAAGGTTTCGAATTCTTCGCGTTGTTTCCACCATGCGTTTCCGTAGTTACCCACGAAATGTTTGTATTTTTTGAAAGCGGGATAATAATTGGCCGGAAGCATTTCGCTGTGGGTGTAAACGTCAACGCCGGTTCCTTCGGTCTGATTCAGCAACTGCTCCATATCATTCAAATCGTGACCGCTGATGAGGATACCGGGACGGGTTCCCACACCAATGTTTACCTCAGTAATTTCGGGGTTTCCGAATCTTTCGGTATTGGCTTTATCGAGCAAGGCCATTACATCGACACCATATTTTCCGCATTCCATTACAAGGTCAATCAGTTCGGGAACGGTCTTTTCTTCGGTGGTGGCAGCCAGACCTTTTTGCATGAATGCGAAAATCTGGTTGTTCTGATAACCCAGATTAAATGCGTGTTCAGCGTAGGCAGCCATACCTTTAATTCCGTAGGTAAGCAGTTCTTTCAGCGAGCGGATGTCTTCGTTTTCGATCGAAAGCACACCAATGAGGCGGCTCTTGGCTTCCATTTCGGCCAAATCGTTGCTGAACCAGCGGGTACTGGAGTGCATTTTTTCGGGAAGACTGATTCCTGCCCTTTCAATTTCTTTTTTTATCAGATCGCGTACTTCGAAACCCTGCCTGATTTTTTTCACGATGGCATCGTGATCGAAATTTGCATTGGTAATGGTAACAAACATGGCGTCGAAAACAAATTTGTTGACTTCGTCGTTCTCGATACCCTTTTCGCGGGCGATGTTAGCCAGAATAGATACTCCCTTGGTTACATAAACCAGCAGGTCCTGCATAATGGCTACATCTTCGGTTTTACCGCATACTCCGGCAATGGTGCACCCTGTGCCCTTTGCTGTTTCCTGACATTGATAACAAAACATACTCATAATTTTAAAATTTTTAGTTATTGGTTTTGGTGTTTATTTAAATCCAGTTATTACTGATAATATTTCCGTCGATGCCGACCACGATTTCCTTTACGGGAACTTTCGATCCGGTTTCTTCGATGGCGCGTTTTACGATTTGTACCAGCGAGAAGCAGCAGGGCACTTCCATTCGCATCACGGTAATGGTGTTGATATGCGCACCTGTTATGAGTGCTTTAATTTTATTGAGATATACATCGAGACCCTGATCGAGTTTCGGACAGGCAATCACCAGTTTACGGCCTTTCAGGTAATCCTGATGGAAGTTTCCCATGCTGAAAGCGGTGCAATCGGCGGCAATCAGCAAGTCAGCTCCGTTGAAGTGTGGTGTAGAAGGGTTAATCAGATGCAGCTGAATAGGCCATTGGGTGAGTTCCGATTGCAACGAGCCTGTGCTTACCTGTGCGGCCGGTTTCTGAAAACTGCGCGCAGCCGAACCCGGACATCCTCCGCCATGATTATGACCATGTGCATGATGCACAGGCTCTTCAAACTCTTCATCGTGATCGTGGCCACCACAACCACACGACGAAGCCTGCTGTTTGCTGCGTAAGCCTTCAACTACCTCCTCGATGCGGAAAGCCAATTCCTCCTTGTGGTCGAACAAATACGTAATGCCCTGTTTGAAAAATACTTCCTGCTGATGGTCGAGCAGATGCTTCAGATGCGCAATAATGGTGTTTTTACCTTTGGGAATCATTCCCTTGATTACTTCCACCTCGTTGTATTCCTCAGCCTCGCGCTCCTCGATACTGATGGCTCCTTCGGGACAATGGCCCAGACAGGCTCCGAGTCCGTCACACATCAGGTCGCTGATAAGGCGTGCTTTTCCGTCAATAATTTGCAGGGCTCCTTCGTGGCAATTCGGTACACAATTACCACAACCATTACACAAATCTTCGTCAATTTTTATAATGCTTCTTTTCATGTTGCTTTTGTTTTAAATTATGTCACAAAAATCGTTTGAAAATCCGAATGAAAATGTAACATTTGTTACAAAATTGAAAAAAAGCTTTATATGCCGGAAATAAATTTATTTAAAGTACTAACATCAGGGGCTGTTTTTGCAGGCCTCGATGAAGCAGCGGTAATGAAAATTCTTGCAGGAGTGCACTATCAGGTAAAGGCATACGAAAAAGACGGGATGGTAGCTACAAAGGGAGAGCCCTGCGAATGGCTGCAGGTGGTAATTTCGGGCACAGTGCGCGGCGAAATGACCGATACCGAAGGTAAGGTGTTGAAAATCGAAAATGTGGGAGCCGGACAGACAATTGCCATTGCTTTTTTGTACGGGCGAAATGCGCGGTATCCGGTGAATGTTATTGCCAACAGCGACTGCAGCATATTCAGAATTTCGAAAACCGATATGATAAAAGTAATGCAGCAGTTTCCTCAGGTACTCGAGAACATGCTGATTATGGTTTCCGAAAAAGCACAATTTTTATCGGGAAGGATACATTTTCTCACCCTTAAAACAATCAAGGAAAAAATTGCTGCATATATAATAAGTAGGTTGCGACCAAACACCATTTCGTTGGAACTCGACAAAAACCAGGGAGAACTGGCTGAATATTTCGGTGTGACACGCCCGGCCCTGGCCCGTGCGCTGAAACAGCTCGAAGATGAAAAGCTTATCGGGGTAAAAGGGAGAACCATTCAGGTTTTCAACAGGGAAGGTTTGCTCCGTTTATCAATGTAAATGGGGCTGGCACACATATTGAGTCAGTGATTGCCACACGTATTGATTAAAATTTAAAATCATTCGTAATTTTTAAGTATTTTATTTATTTTAGCAACCAAACAAAAAGTATAATTATGAAAAAGCTCATTTTGTCGGTCGTGTTTGCTCTCTGTATTGCAGCATCAGTGCTTTCGCAACCTTTGGCAGTAAATTTCGGAGGAGGTCTCGACTACACAATGCCGAAGAATAACGACATGGTTCGGCTTATTGGTGGCGATTCACGAAGTATGTTTGCCATCAGAATCGACGATAAAGACCAGTTATATCTCGATCAGTTCGATGCCAACTCGATGATGCAGTCTTCAACCAGTCCGCTGACTATTCCTTCGGTCGATGGTATCCAGGGCAAATTTGTGGATTTGTTTTTTATCGATGGAAAATTGATTCTTTTCACCGAAGTGCTGAACAATACCCGAAAAGAAAAAACCCTGTATGCTCAGTTTATTGATGACAGGGGTAAAATTATGGGTGAAACCGAACCCATTGGCCGTTTGCTGGAGCAAAACACAGCGGTTGATTTTAATGTGGAACTCAGCAGCGATGGTGAATATATTTTCGTGTATTACAATCAACCTTTTGTGAAGTACAACGAAGAGTTATTTTATCTCAAAGTTTTCGGTTCAGACCTTGAAGAAAAATATGATGTTGACGTAAAACTTCCGATGAACAATCTGGTTTTCTCCGTTGTTCAGTACGAAACCAACAAACTGGGGCTGGTGTATATGATTGCCGAGATTACCCCCGAAAAGCGTAACAAACGCAGTAATGTATCGGCAGCCAGTCAGTTTAAACTGATAGTTTACGATGTGAAAGCCGACAAAGCTGAAGCCTACGATATCAAAGCAGAAAAATACGAACTTGCCAACCTGATTATGGGTACCGATTTGTCGGGTAATGTTGACATTTATGGATTAATGACCCGTAAAGGAAAAGTTGAAACGGAAGGAATTTTCCATAAAAAATTCGATATTACGACCCGTAAATTTATTTCGGCTGATGCCAAAAAAGGGTATTATATTTTCAAACGTGAGGAATTACCGGAATTCCGGAACCCCAGGGTTTCAGAACGCATTGATCAGGTGTATAACTATGCATTGAAAAACGTATTGTACCTGGCCAACGGTAGTTCAGTTGTTGTAATGGAGCATCAGAACTACTGGATGGATTCGATGCCCGACCCGCAGACAAAACAAACCACCTATCAGGAGTACCTTAAGTTTAACGATATTCTGATTGCCTGCACCGATGCACAAAACAACATGATTTGGATGAAGCGCATTCCCAAAAGCCAGAAAAGCTACAACGACTATGGCAAATATTCATCATTTTACGCTACGGTTAACCTCGATTGGGTGATGCTATTTTATAACGATAACCCCAAGAACATAAAGAACCTGAGTAAAAAGATTCTCGATGGGACCAAATACTCTTCCTGCTTTTTACCCGACCGTACGGGCAATCCCGTTGTGGTGAGTGTATTTGCTGATGGCGACATCATTGGGTATCCGATGTTCGAAAAGAAACAGAAGAAAAATATCATTGTTCCGTCGATGATTACCCGCTATGGCGACACCTATATGGCATACACCCAGAAAGGGGTAAAGTATAAATTTGGGACTTTCACCATTTCGCTTCGATAGAAATTAAAAAGAGTTGATATAAAAAGCGCAGAGAAATTCTGCGTTTTTTGTTTTACAATTCAGTGAGTTGCAATTTTATCGTTACCTTGCACCGGACAAATCATCTGAACTCAGGCTCTGATATGGCGAAGGCCTTTAAAATATTACTGATTTTGTGCGTTGCTTTTGTATCGTCTCACTTTACTAAGGGACAACAGGTGCAGCAGGCTCCCGATTTTACCATTACCGACACGGATGGAAACACGGTAAACCTGTATAGCATTCTTGATGAAGGAAAAACTGTGCTGCTGTTTTTTTTCAATATCGACTGCGGACATTGCCACTTACAGGCCCCCGATGTTGACTCGGTATGGCAGGCAACAGGTTTTGGAGCAGGGAATGTCGTGGTTTGGGGCTTCGAGACATCAACACTCCAGGAGGTTTACAACGAAGATGTTGTATTATTTAAAACCGAAACCGGCATTGGGTTTCCTTGTTTCTCGAATTATAATCAGGAACCGGTGCATCAATATTTCAATGTAAGCTATACTCCACAGATTCACATTATCTGTCCCGATAAACGCCGTTCGGAAATATCGTTTTACGAGATGCTCGAAAGCATTGCCGGATGCGGGCCAAACATTATTACCAATCTGCCCGCAATAAACCCGCTAACAGCCATAATAACAGACAAGCATCTTCTCATCGAAAATGCGGGTAGAGAAAGAATTAAAATTCAGGTGTTTAATATGTTGGGAGTTTGTGTTTTTTCGGGTGAAGTAGAAGCAGAAAGCCAGATTTTGGTTGCTTTACCCGAAAATGCTGATGTGTTTTTACTGCGATCGGTTTCTGGCGGAATGGCTCATGTTTTGAAAATAGTGAGATAGTATGATAAAACGGATTTTCTTTTTTTTCGTTGCGGCAATTGTTTGCATGCAGGCTTGCGAAACAATCTATAATTACGATTTAAGTTTTACGATGACACCGGGAGGTCAATCGGTGCGTAATGCTCTGGCAGATTTTATTCCCGAATCGGTGAACGCTCGTAAAGGAAGTATTTCGAACGATATCGAAATTATGTTTCAGCAGATTGATGCCAGTCAGCAGACCATAATTGATTCGTTGCGCAACGATTTGCGACCAACATCCGACACTACGGTGGTTTTTTCGCTTGATGTTTCGGCTCTTGACCCCGACAACAAAGTAACTACCCGAAACTACACACGTAATTTTTCGCTACCGGCGTGGTAATTCATTGCTAAAATACGTAACTTTACTTGCTTATTTAATTGCTTGACTATGAAAAAAGTCCTAGTGCTCGATTCGGTTCATCCGGTGATGTGTGAAATACTTCAGGCTGCCGGTTACGAAACAGTGGTAAACACCAAGATGTCGCGATACGAGTTGATACTCGAAATAATCAACTATTCAGGTATCATTCTGCGTAGCCGCATTACCATGGATAAAGAAATTATTGATCGTGCGAGAAAGCTGGAGTTTATTGGCCGGGTTGGAGCCGGAATGGAAAGTATCGATGTGGAATATGCTGCTTCAAAAGGGATTGTTTGCTTCAATTCGCCCGAAGGCAACCGCGATGCAGTAGCCGAACATGCTCTCGGTATGCTGCTGGCTATCGAAAATAATCTATTTCATGCCAGTTTGCAGGTGAAAAGCGGCAAATGGATTCGCGAAGAGAATCGGGGGGTCGAACTGAAGGGCAAAACCATTGGTATTATTGGTTATGGAAATATGGGCAGTGCATTTGCCCGGCGGCTGAGCGGATTTGGGTGCAGGGTACTGGCTTACGATAAGTACAAATCAGGGTATTCCGATCAGTTTGCAACGGAGTGCGACATGCAGACGATATTTGAGGAAACCGATGTATTAAGCCTGCATGTTCCATTGACAGCAGAAACACAGTATTTGTTTTGCACAGGCTATATTTCTAATTTCAGGAAAAACATTGTTTTAATAAACACTGCCCGTGGGCCCGTGGTAAAAACGGCCGATCTGGTCGATGGAATGAAAAGGGGAAAGATTGTTGCAGCAGCCCTTGATGTGATTGAATATGAGGAAACATCGTTTGAGCAAACATCCGACCTGCTGCAACATGCGGAATTTCGCTATCTGGCAGCATCAGACAAGGTAATTCTTACACCACATATTGCCGGATGGACAGTAGAATCGAAATACAAATTGTCGGAAGTGCTGGCAAATAAAATTGTTTCACATTTCAGGAATAAATCCTAACAGGTATGAGCATTATCAACGAAAATCAACTGGTGCACGATAGCCTGCATCGCGTTGCCGGACTGATGGCTGTGGCAGCCAGAACCGCGCCAAAAGCCAGGGGAATTGGCAATATTACCGTGTGCATTGTGGTAGGTGAAGAAATTCAGCACCTTGCTGAAAAAATGAAACAGCTCTCGGTTGAATGGCAAATGCCCTTTTATAACCGCGATGCAGCCAACATCGGACAATGCCCGCTTGTTTTGCTGATTGGCACAAGAATCAATCCGATCGGACTGAACCATTGCGGTTTGTGCGGTCACGAAAACTGCGATACAAAGCGCCGGTTTCCCGATGTACCCTGTGCTTTCAATACGGGTGATTTGGGTATTGCCATTGGTTCGGCTGTTTCGGTAGCAGCAAACCACCGTGTCGATTGCCGGGTTATGTTTTCGGCCGGTAAGGCTGCAAAAGCATTGAATCTGATGGGTGATGAAACAAAAATAGTGTATGCTATACCTCTGAGCGTAAGTTCGAAAAGCCCGTTTTTCGACAGGCAGCAGTAGTTTTAATCAATTTTGCCCAACACTACCACATAGTTTTTTCCGTACTTTTTTGCGCACTTGGGGCAGGTGGTGTACCACATATACCACTTCGAAATGTTGTAACCCGATGCCCGGGCTTCGTTTTCAAAATCGATGCACCATTTTTTTGTATCACGGAAATCACCTTCGTACACCCGGCTATAAATCTTACCACTGATAGTAACGTTGTCAGCATTGGGAACCATACGGTCTGTCGCCACGTAAATATCCATGTTCCATTTGGAAGTATGATCCGATAAGCCCAACCAGTCGGGAGAGGTAGCTCCGGCGGCTTCCATTTTTGCCATCAGGCGTGTGATAACTTCCCCGAAATTCATGGGAGCATGTAATATGGTGCGCACATGGTCTTTTACAAACATTTTATTGTCCCACACATGTACCTGATTGTGCCAGTTTGATGGCTCAAACGGAGGACAACACTCCTGAAATTTGGTATTTTCGGTTGTCATGCTCAATTGTTTTTATAAGGTATTTTGTCGATACGCCGTTGATGTCGCCCGCCTTCGAATCCGGTATTCAGAAAAGCATCGATAATATCGGCAGCTTCCATCACGTTGACAAAGCGTGCCGGCAGCGAGCAAACATTGGCGTTGTTATGCAGGCGTGCCAGCGAAGCAATTTCGGGATTCCAGCACAGGGCAGCCCTTATACCGGCATGTTTATTCAGCGTCATACTGATGCCATTACCGCTTCCACATATTGCAATTCCCAAATCACAATCACCTCTTTCGATGGCCAGGGCCAGGGTATGGGCAAAATCGGGGTAATCGCAGCTTTCTTCGCTGTGGCAACCAAAATCGGTGCATTCATGTCCGGCTCCTTCAACATACCCAAACAAAAACTCCTTTGTCTGGAATCCTGCATGATCGCAGGCAAATCCTATTTTAAGTTTTTCCATTATGCACTATTTAATATATGGTGGAGAATTGTTTTAAAAATCGGAGGTCGTTTTCGAAATACAGCCTGATGTCGTTTACACCAAATTTCAGCATTGCCATACGTTCAACGCCAATACCAAAGGCAAATCCCGTGTATTTATCAGGATCGATACCTGTGGCTGCCAGCACGTTAGGGTCAACCATGCCACATCCAAGAACTTCGAGCCAGCCGGTGTTTTTGCAAACACGACATCCCTTTCCCCCGCATAAAGTACAGCTCACATCCATTTCGGCCGAAGGCTCGGTGAATGGGAAATACGACGGGCGAAGCCTGATCTGTGTTTGTTCCCCAAACATTTCTTTGGCAAAGTACAACAGCGTTTGTTTCAAATCGGCGAACGAAACATTCTCGTCGATATATAAGCCTTCCACCTGATGAAACTGACAATGCGAACGTGCCGAAATTGCCTCGTTACGGTATACACGTCCGGGTGAAATGGTACGGATGGGTGGTTTCAGTGTCTGCATTTCCCGTGTTTGCACCGACGAAGTGTGGGTGCGCAGCAAAATGTTCAGGTCGGGCGTAACGAAGAATGTGTCCTGCATATCGCGGGCAGGATGATCCGGGGCAAAATTCAGGAGGGCAAAATTGTGCTCGTCGTCTTCAATCTCAGGCCCATAGCTCAAGGTATATCCTATACGGGTAAACACCCCGCAAATTTCGTTAATCAACAGCGAAACCGGGTGACGGCTGCCTATATCGATGTTGTCGGCAGGCAGTGTAAGGTCAATTTGCTTTTCGGTTTTTTTACTTCCGGTAAAACTTGCAGTAAGCATCTCGAATTTTTCGGTTGCCAGATTCTTCAGATTGTTAATGAGCTGACCTGCTTCGCGTTTATGCTCAGCCGGCAAGTCTCTGAAAGCATCAAACAATGCACTGATTTCGCCTTTTTTCGATAGATATTTAAGACGGAAATTTTCAACATCGTTTTGACCGGAAGCCACGAAAGCATGTATCTCGGCCATTAGTTTTTCGATTTTCTCTTTCATCAACACAATTTTAGATGCAAAAATAACAGGGATACTTATTCGTGGTGCTCTTTAAGGAAGTTTTTCCATTCTTTTTTCGTCATCACCCGGGTCGAAAGTATATATATATCCTTGCGTGGGCGGGAGTGGAGGCCTGTGTTTACCTTCGTCATGGCTTCTACTTTATCGAGTCCGAAAACAACACGGCCAAAAACAGTATAACTCCCGTCCATATCGGGTAGCCCTCCGTTAGTGGCATAAATTTTTTGCTGTTTTTCCGATAATGCGTAGAGGTTCACCCCATCTTTTTCCATCCGTGGCTTTACAATGGCCATAGCTTCGATATACAATCGCCGGTAATCATCGTTTTTCCTGTATTGTTTGTAATAGGCCAGACTGTCGCGAAGTATTTCGTGTCCGGGCTCAGCAAGCATCAGGTCGATATATTGCTTGTACACCGGGGCATTTTTCATATTTATAAGTTTGTTGAACTCCGCTTCGTCGAATTTGTCCCCATATACAATGTAAAAAACTGAAGTATGTGACTTCTTTTCCGGATTCATTGCATCAGGTGCTTTCATGGCTCCTACGGCACCGCGGGCATTGATGCGTGCGGGGTGTATTTCTGCCGGAATCGAGGTGTCGGTTAGATTAAGCCCTATTACGTCGGCAGGCGCTGCTTTTTTTGAAGCCGGATCCCCCGTTACCAATATACCTGAGGGTGTGGCTTTATGAACAAGCAGGCTGTCGTAGAAATTATTGTTGCATTTTTCGATGAAATTGTCGCGATGCAGTGGTGTTGATTCATACAGACCAATTACAATATCGCCCATCGAGGTTTTTACTTCAACGTAATTTTTAATGGTTAAATGCCTTCCACCTGAGCTACAGGCAGCGAGAAAAGCAAAAAAAATCATACTAAAACCGATATTCAACTTCTGCATTGCAATTAAATTTTGAAATATTTAAAATAGTTCGTATAATTGTGGGTTACAAAGTTAAAAATTTTATCGAGAATGAATAAAACTATCTACACCCTTATTGCAGCAAGCCTCGTAGCAAGCTTGTTTTTTGTTGCCTTTTCGTGTAAGGAACCTGTGCCCCCCAAGGCAATTGTTATTGTGGAAGACGAAGACGGACTTCCCGTTGAAGGCGCTATGGTAATTGTCAAGGCTGCTTCTTCCGACAGTTCTCATACCGTTGTGTATCTGGCAAGTGGTCCAAAACTGGTTGCCGACACTTCGTGGACAGGCGAAGACGGGCGGGTAAGCTATGATTTCAGGTACACTTCGATTTACAAGGTTGAGGTTACCAAAGGCACCGACCGCGATCATCCGTTTGTTCGCAGGGGTATGGGTGTGCTTATGCTCGAAAACGATAAAACCTACACTGAAACGATTACCATCAACGAGCAGACTGTTTTCGAATAGTCCGTTATCATAGGTGATTATTTATTAAAAAATAACCTGAATCATGAAAAGATTTTTTCTGTTTACCGCCTTGTGCATTAGTGGCTTGTACCTTCAGGCCCAGGTAGTTTATAATCGTCCGGACTTTGCTCATGTTGGCGATGAAATACCGGTTGCCATTTACTCAAATACCGATGGTGAAACGGGTATGGATATGTCGGCATTTGGTACCGAAGACAATATGTTGTTTTCGAATTTTACATTTGAGCAATGCATTTACGATACGATGCGTTTTAAGCCATCCTCAGAATATGACCCAGCCGGCACCTTTCCCGGAGCAACACTGGCGTTTATTAACGAAAATGGCTTTACCGTTTTCCTTAAAATCAGTTGGGACGATGCCCGAGTAATTGGTATGATGGGCGAAATACCCATGGTTGGAGGTCAGGCAAGCCTGAAGTCAACCGACTCTTTGACAGTTATGGAGTTTCCTTGTTCGGCAACCCATGAATTTGAAGATAACGGCAGTTTTGAGCAAAAAATGCCTATCAGTGCATTTCACGACATCATACCCGCCGATTATTATCAGATTGTGGCATCGATGTATGACACCATAAAATTTCAAGTAAATCTGTATCAAAATTCAAGTTTCGATTACAACACTGCCATTACCATTGACGACACAATTTCATACAACGCAACCCGTGAAGTGATCCGCGAAATGCGAGAAGAAATTCAAATGACCAATGTGTTTATCCGTTCCACCTTTGGAGCCTACTATCAGCTTGATGAAGCACCACTTATCGGAGATCAGATACCCATTGAGTTACCCATGCTCGACAGTACTTACAGTATTAATTTCTGGGCATACAGCCTTGGAATACCCGTAGTTTCGATTCAGGTAACCCCCGACAGGCAAACCGCAAAAACGGTCAGATTATATAATGGAGAAAGCCTTGCAATTAACCCTGTTCAGAATATGTCGTGGTCGGTATTTCCTAATCCGGCAAATGATGTCGTAACATTTCGCAGTAATTCGTCGCAGCCATCAAATATAAAAATTTACAGTGTCGACGGAAAAATTGTTTTAAATGATGATTTTTGTTCAGATATTTATATCTTTGACGCCCTGAAAATACCTCAGGGATTGTACCTGTACCAAATCAGCAATAACTCCGACAGTGTTGTTGAAACAGGCCGACTCGAGGTAATCAGATAGTTCTTCAAAATACCGGGGCATTAGCTCAGTTGGCTAGAGCGCGTGACTGGCAGTCACGAGGTCAGCGGTTCGACCCCGCTATGCTCCACAGTATAAATCGAAAGGAGTTCATGATGAACTCCTTTTTAGTTTAATTTAAATGTTATGGATACATCAAAAAAAGGCTTTAACACCAAACTTATCCATGCCGGCGACGTGGAAGACAATTACGGAAGTGCAGTAACGCCCATTTATCAAACTTCAACTTTTAAGTTTAAAAATGCTCAGCATGGGGCTGATTGTTTTGCAGGGAAGGACCCGGGTTACATCTACACCCGCATTGGAAACCCCACCATCAATGCCCTCGAAGACAAAATTAATGCCCTGGAAGGGGGAGTGGGATGCATAGCTCTGGCATCGGGTATGGCTGCTGTTTCTACAGTTTATATGGCGCTGCTGGGTAAAGATTCACACATGATTGGCACCAGCGCTATTTATGGTCCAAGCCGGGGTGTGATGGAGCGTGACTTCTCTCGTTTCGGTGTAAGTTTCGATTTTATCGACACCTCCGATATTGAAAACATCGGTAAGTTTATCAGGCCTAACACAAAATTGTTGTACCTCGAAACGCCGGCCAACCCAACCATGCAACTCACCGATATCCGAAAAGCATGCGAGCTGGCACACAAACATAACATCCTGGTGTGTGTTGACAATACTTTTAGTTCTCCGTATCTGCAGCGCCCAATCGAACTGGGAGCCGACATTGTGTTGCATTCACTGACGAAATTTATCAATGGTCACGCCGATATCGTAGGAGGTGCACTGGTAGCTGCCAACCATGATATTCACAAAAAACTAAGACAAACCATGGTGTATATGGGTGGAAATATGGATCCCCATCAGGCATATCTTGTTGCACGTGGTCTGAAAACACTGTCGCTTCGAATGGATCGTTCACAACAATCAGCGCAGGTAATTGCCGAATACCTCGAAAAGCACCCCAAAGTTGAATGGGTGAAATACCCGGGATTACCATCTCATCCGCAATATGAACTGGCTAAACAGCAAATGCATGGCTTTGGCTCGATGATCAGTTTCGAGCTGAAAGGGGGTATAAAAGCGGGAGAACAACTGATGAATAATGTGCATCTTGCCATTCTCGCAGTGTCGCTTGGAGGTGTCGAAACGCTGATTCAACACCCGGCCTCGATGACACATGCCGGGATGAGCCGCGAAAACAGACTGGCTGCCGGTATCTCCGATGGGCTTGTTCGATATTCGGTTGGCATCGAAGACGTTGAAGATTTAATCGACGACCTCGATAATGCATTTAAAACTGTGTAACAGGGCAATATTTTTTTGCATAAACCGTATTAAATAGCATGAGTAAAAACCGGCACAAAATAAAACGATGGTTTGGACGAAAGTTCCGTCTGGTTTTATATTTGTCGGAAAGTCTTGAGGCAAAAGCAAGCTTTAGATTTTCTCGTTTGGGAATTATTCTGCTGAATCTGGCTTTGCTGATATTGCTTTTTTGGGGGTTCTGGATGTTGATAAGCCGGACTTCGTTGAAAGAAGAAATACCGGGTTTTCCAACAAACGAAGCTATCGAACACATGTACACCAACAAAGTCAGAATCGACAGCCTCGAAGAGGAATTGCGCCTGCGCGACCAATACCTGAATGCAATCAGGAATATGCTGCTGGGAATAGACTCAATTGACAACAACTTTTTATATACAGCCCAGGGAACTCCTGCCGATAGCTTAATGCAGGTGACAAACGAACAAAACAAAGGAGGTATCTGGGTAAATCAGGCATTTAAAAACCCATTTCCCAATAGGGCAGTTATACATTTATTTCCGCCATTACAAGGCATGATAACCAATAAATTTAACCCGGGAATGGGCCATTTTGGCACTGATATCGTTGCACAGACCGATGTTGTGGTAAAAGCAGCCCGTCAGGGAACTGTTATTGCAGCCAATTTTACAGTTGAAACCGGATATACCCTTATTATACAGCATGATATGGGAATTATTACCATTTACAGGCATAATCAAAGTATTATGGTAAAAACCGGTGAAAAGGTTGTGGCCGGTCAACCGGTAGCTGTAATGGGTAATACAGGGGAATACAGTACCGGAGAACACCTGCATTTTGAGGTTTGGATCGAAGGTAAACCGGTAAACCCCGAAGATTATACGGCTTTCTGATATGGCGAAAAAACGAATAGCAATACTCGGATCAACTGGTTCAATTGGTACACAGGCTATTGATGTAATCCTGAAAAACGCTGATAGATTTTCGGCAGAAGTATTGGTAGCGCTAAGTAATAGTAAGCTGCTGATTGAGCAGGCAAAACTACTGGAACCCAATATGGTGGTTATTGCCGATGAAACAAAATATCCGGAAGTAAAAACTGCGTTGGCTGAATATCCCATAAAGGTATTTAGCGGTGCCGAATCGGTGAAATATGCAGCATCGTGTGGTTCTGTCGATATTGTACTTACTGCCATGGTAGGCTTTGCAGGACTAGAACCGACTATTGCAGCCATCGAAGCCGGGAAAGTGATTGCTCTTGCCAATAAGGAAACCCTGGTGGTTGCCGGTGATTTGATTACCCGCCTTTCTAAAATGTATAAGTCACCGATCATACCTGTCGATTCGGAACACTCAGCCATTTTTCAATGTATTGTGGGTGAAAAATATCGTTCAGTTGAAAAGCTGATTCTAACCGCATCGGGTGGACCATTCAGGGGTATGAAAACTGAAGCATTGAAGAAAGTAAGCGCAGCAGAGGCATTGCAACACCCTAAATGGAACATGGGCCCCAAGGTCACCATCGATTCGGCCAGCCTCATGAACAAAGGCCTCGAGGTAATTGAAGCACACTGGCTTTTCGGAATAACACCTGATAATATCGAAGTGGTAATTCACCCGCAGTCGATAGTGCATTCCATGGTGCAATTTAACGATGGGTCAATAAAAGCGCAACTCAGTCTGCCTGATATGAAGATGCCCATTCATTATGCTTTTTCGTTTCCTGAGCGCATTGCTTCCGACGTACCCAGACTTGACTTTGCATCCGGATTGACCCTCAATTTCGAAAAACCCGATACCGACACGTTCAGCAATCTGAAATTGGCTTACGAGGCACTAAAGCAAGGCGGCAATATACCCTGCGCTATGAATGCAGCCAACGAAGTAGCCGTTAGCAGTTTCCTCGAAGGTAGGATTGACTTTACACAAATATCCGAAATTATCGAAAAGACAATGTTACGTACCGATATAATAGAAAATCCCGATTTAAACGAATATATAGCTACCGACAAACAGTCGAGGACAATTGCACTTGAAATAATAAAAACAAAATAATATGAATGGATTGATCATGGCAGCCCAGCTGATAACCGCACTGGCCATACTGGTACTGGTGCACGAATTCGGCCATTACATTGCTGCACGCGCTTTCAAAATCAAAGTAGATAAGTTTTATATCTTTTTCGATATTGGGAAATTCAAAATCTGGAGCCGTAAATTTGGTGACACCGAATTTGGAATTGGATGGCTTCCGGTTGGCGGGTATTGCAAAATTTCCGGGATGATTGACGAATCGATGGATAAAGAGCAAATGAAGCAAGCCCCGCAACCCTGGGAATTCAGGTCGAAACCGGCCTGGCAGCGTTTCATTGTAATGATTGCCGGAGTGGTAATGAATGTTATCCTTGGGATATTGATTTTCACAATGTCGCATCTTGTCTTCAACAAAGCCTATTTACCCCTCGAGAATGTTCCTGATGGCATTCATGCGTATGAGTATGCGCGACTGATTGGCTTTAAATCGGGAGACCGGATTATTTCGATTAACGGAAAAGATGCTGTCCGGGCCGAAGATGTGCTTTCGACACGCATGTATTTTGGTGGAGAGGTGGTCGTAAAACGGAATGGTGATATGGTTACCGTTGATGTACCTGATACCGTATATAAATATGTTGGCAAAGGAAACCTGTTTATTGGTTTCGATAATTACCCTTTAGTAATTGACAGTGTAATTGACACTTTGTCTGCGTATAAAGCCGGTTTACGCAATGGCGATCAATTTCTGACGATGGATATTACGCCTGTTAGTACCTATGGAAATTTCAGAGAATTTATATTGAAACACAAAAATGATACTGTCGACTTTTTAATTAATCGGAAAGGTGAAGAACTAAATCTTTCTATCCCGATTGATTCGAATGGTATGATCGGAATAAAGATAAAAAACAATTATAAGGCAAAAGACTACACCTTTTTTAGTGCGATGCACTATGCTTACAGCGATGGTTTCGAAGCCATTTATTCCAATATTAAAGGATTCAAAATGATTTTTAAAGGTGCCGAAAAAACACGAGATTTGGCCGGCCCCATTGGTATTGCCAAGATTTATGGACCACAATGGAATTGGGCCAGATTCTGGTACATAACCGGTTTGCTCTCGATGATTCTGGCATTTATCAATATTCTTCCCATACCTGCCCTCGATGGCGGTCATGCCCTGTTCCTATTGATTGAAGCGGTTACTCGCAAGAAGTTCTCCGACAGGTTTATGGAAATTGTGCAATATATCGGACTGGTAATTATTTTGCTGCTGATGGTATTCGTTATTGGCAACGATATTGTGAACTTATTCAGATGATAAAACACCGGCAAATAGTTTTTATTGTTTTGCTTTTTGTGCAATCGCTGGCTTTTGCCCAACTGGAACCCGTATTTAAAAAAGGACCAGCCCATAATATAAGGATGCTGATTGTTCCATTTGACCCGCGGATATATTTGAACGATGCAACACCCGAAATGGCAAAAAAGTATAATTGTACACACGATGAGCTGATGCTGTATTTCAGAGCCCAGTGGAACCGTCAGATGCACATGGCATTTGTTGATTCGTGCTATACCGTCGACTTGCTTACCGATAACACTAAAGAAGCCCGCGACGATATTAACGGGTTATATACGAGCATTAGCTATGTGATGGAAACCAAAATGCAAAACCGCCCCGAAGTTACCGAAGAACCGAGTCTTTTCCGCAAGGTTTTCCCTAAGAAAAATAAGAAAAAAGCCGAAGAGCCATTTTGGGGTGCACGTACCGAAAACGGAGAATTGGTCAGCCATACACAGTCGGACAAAAACAAATACCTGCACATTGTTTTTAACGACACCCTATTTCTGCAGAATTTGGCCACACGCCGTAATGTAGATATGTTTCTGTTTATTAATCAGTTCGAGATAAAAGGTAACTACGGGGATCCATATGCCAGCGGAAGATCCGATTTCAGCCGCAATTTCAAAGTGCATTTCAGTATTTATAATGCAAGCGGAGAATTATTGCACGGAAGCTATTCTTCGGTAGATATACCTTTCGGACTTTATGACCGCGAATTGATTGTGAACGAATATTTTCCGCCTGCCATAAGGCAAATCATACATAACATTGAATTTGAATACTGATGTTGTCGCTGGTATTTGCAACAAATAATTCACACAAACTTCAGGAAGTCCGACAAATTCTGGCGGATGTGGCTAAGGTAGTCAGTTTAGCCGAAATCGGTTGTCACGAAGATGTTCCCGAGACAGGACTTACTCTTGAAGCCAATGCTTTGCAAAAGGCGCAATTTGTGGCAACAAAATATGGAGTACATTGTTTTGCTGATGACACAGGACTCGAAGTAGAAGCACTTGACATGCGTCCGGGTGTATTTTCGGCCCGCTATGCCGGGGATGATAAAAAATCTGAAAAGAATATCGAAAAGCTGCTTCAGGAGTTACAGCCCTACGAAAATAAAAAAGCCAGGTTTCGTACGGTTATCGCTTTGGTCAGCAATCGGGGTAATTATTTATTTGAAGGGGTAATTAACGGACACATTATTGCTGAAAAGCGCGGCTCATCAGGATTTGGTTACGATCCTGTTTTTATTCCTGAACATCATACACAGAGTTTCGCCGAAATGAGCGAAAACGAGAAAAACGCAATAAGCCACAGAGCCATGGCTGTAAAAAAATTACTGCAATTTTTGCAGGATGTTGATGAAATAAAATAAAAGCCTTCCAATACAGTTATATTATTTATTACTATT
>JAKQPY010000250.1:0-4297 GCA_029564465.1 Bacteroidota bacterium
ATAGAAATTCGTAAAGCTTTCGATAACCATTCCGGCAGCATAGCCAAACAATGCCGGTTCGATATAATCCCATTGACCCGAAAGGCTGTCGAGCTGGTAAGTCTCCCACAATTCGGCAAAAACTTCATCTTTTTTCGGAAACAGGGCGGTGAAATCAACGAGTATAACCTGCTGGGGCTTGTCAATATTCCAGGTACCGGTTTTAATTCTGAGTCCTTCGGAAGCAGCCTGTTGCTTCCATTCGCGAAACAACATCGGATCTTCGGTAAATTCGGGGTTTTGCTTGTCTTCGCGCCACAGGTCGGGACCAACAAATATGTATTTATCGCCGAGTTTACCCTGCTGTTGAATCAATGCTGCCTTGGTGGCCAGTACTGTGTGAATACCACCGACTTTCTGGCAAACTTCCCAGCTTATTTCGAATAAGTATTGTGGAGTCTTCATTCCTATTTTTCGTTATGTTTTTCAATTCTGATGATAAAATCGCTGAGCACGTTCATATAGTTGATAAAGGCCGAATAGGGTGAGTCGTAGGGATTGAAATATTTGTGAACATCACCATCCGAAAACCACTTGGTGCAAAGGTAGTAGAAGTGGTCGCTGGTCTGCAGCATCCGCCATTCTTTCAGAATTTGAGCATCTCCGGTTTTCTTAACCGATTCTTCGAGCTGATACAGTTTTTCGAAAGCTTCGTCCTGCAGTTCATTGCCCAGCCACGCGGTAAGGTCGCGTTCTTCGTCGGCCCACGAAATGGGATAGGGCACATGAATTGCCGAAACCGGCAGCAAGGTATCGGCCAGTTCCGAAGGGGTGGAAAATCCGTAGTCGGTGTAATTGAATACACTTTCGGGTAGTGCTTTCAAAAAATCGAAAATTCCTGTTTCGGCCCATTGGTGTTCTCCGAAAGTTTCGTAATCCATAAACAGGTTGATGACCTCGTCTTTCGGATCACCGGCATTAAGCCAGCCGATAAATTTCTCGGTGGTCAGCGGCCATTCTTCCCATGCGCGGTTCGAAAACCGGAAGGCAATGTCGTCGCTCAGTCTGAAATTCTTCAGCAGGACTTTCAGCCGTGGGTTGATGGCGTTGCAATACATGAAGTTCGGACTTTTCCATCCCAGCACATGCTTGGCTCCTTCGGTAAGCATTACTTTAAAACCCATATTGGCAACCATTTCGCCAATCTGATCAGAATATATCAGCTCGGTATTTCGGAAAGCCGTCGGGCTTATGCCAAAATGGGTTTTCAGCATGTCGTTCTGAATTTTAACCTGAGCGGCAAACTCTTCTTCGCTGTGCAAGGCCGAAAGGCTGTGCGCGTAAGTTTCTGCCAGAAATTCCACATGACCGGTTTCGGCCAGCCGCTTAAAACTGTCGAGTACATCGGGAGCATATTTTTCGAATTGCTCAATGGCTACTCCCGAGAGCGAATAGCATATCTTTACCCGTCCCTGATAGCGGTTTATCATTTCGAGAAACAACTGATTGGTGGGTAGATAGCATTTTTGGGCCACCTTGCGCATAATGCTGCGGTTCGAGTAATCGTCGAAATAGTAGTGGTCGTGACCCATGTCGAAAAAGCGGTAGCGTTTCAGCCGGAAAGGCTGGTGCACCTGAAAATAAAAACAAATATTCTTCATAGCTCGCTGTATTGTGCGTGTTGTATTAATTATTCCAGTCCTGTAACGTCGCGATAAATTTCATTTACCCGGTGTGCCGCATGATCCCATTTCAGATTCTCAACCTCACTGCGGCCATATTTTTTAAACATATCGGTAAGCCCTTCGTAATGCAGGAGTCCGTAAATAGAATCGGCCATTTCGTCGATATCCCAGAAATCAATTTTAATGGCATGGTTCAATATTTCGGATACCCCCGATTGCTTCGAGATTATCACCGGAACATTGGCGGTCATGGCTTCGAGCGGCGAAATGCCAAAAGGCTCCGACACCGACGGCATTACATACACATCGCTGATGGCGAACATGCGGTGAACGTCGTCGCCTTTTAAAAATCCGGTAAAATGAAACTTGTCGGCAATGCGGAGTTTGGCAACCCGACGAATCATACGCGTCATCATATCGCCGCTGCCGGCCATCACAAAGCGCACGTTGGGGTCTTTTTTCAAAACCAGGTTGGCGGCTTCCACAAAGTAATCGGGACCTTTCTGATAGGTTATTCTCCCCAGAAATGTAACCACTTTTTCGTCGACACCACGGGTAAAATCATGTTCTTTATAATTGCCGGTCTGCACACCGTTGTACACGGTAAAAACTTTGTCTTCGCTGATTCCGTATTTTTCGATAACAATGCGGCGCGTGAGGTTGCTTACAGTAATAATCCTATCGGCAGCTTCCATGCCCCGGCGTTCGATATCATACACATTCTGGTTGATATTCTCACCACTCCGGTCGAATTCTGTGGCGTGTACGTGAATCACAAGCGGCCTGCCTGAAACTTCTTTGGCAGCAATTCCGGCAGGGTAGGTAAGCCAGTCGTGGGAATGAATCACATCGAAGGTGTTTTGCGCGGCTATTACCGATGCTATAATGGCATAGCGCGATACTTCTTCGAGCAGGTTTGGCCCGTAGCTGCCCGAAAACTGAAATTTCTCCGAAAAAATCCGGTATTTTATTTCCTCGGTATTGAGCACAGTGTTTTCGAAGAGGCGTGCATATATTTCGGGGTCAAGATACGGAATCAGGTTGCTGCCCACTTCGATGTACTGTAACTTTTCCCAAACCATTTTCTGTTCGCTTTCGTCGTGTATCAGTTCAATGCTGCCGGCTTCGCGGAGTCGCATAAAGGGGGCTTTTTCGTCACCGAAAAGCTTGGGAACCACAAATATCATGTCGGTGCCAAAGTTCGACAATGCCTTGGTAAGTCCGTAGCACGCTGTACCCAAACCACCCGTGATATGGGGAGGAAACTCCCAGCCAAACATCAGTACTTTCATAATGATTCCTCCTTATATTTACTGATGAGATGGTGAATTCTGAGCAGTTCAGCCACATTCCATGCCTGCGATATAGCCCCTCCGGGCAGATGGGGTGGGTCACCGTCGAACACTTCCGAAATGGTGCCGATGCCATGGCAGGTCATTTCTTCTTCGAAACCGTCGAAAATTCTTTCGATAAGCGACAATCCCGATTTGCCATGCAAGTAGAGGTAAGCATCGCTGAAAGCGCCCAGCAGCCATGGCCATACCGTACCCTGGTGGTAAGCGCGGTCGAGATTCTCCTGATTGCCTTCGTAGGTACCCCGGTAGTCTTTGTCTTTAGGCGAAAGGCTGCGCAGGCCACGGGCTGTGAGCAGGTTGTTTTTCACCGTATCGCTTACCGCCTTGCAGATGTCGTCGTTTACCACCTTGTAGGGTAATGAGGCGGCAAAAATCATATTGGGGCGGATTTTCCAGTCGGTATATCCGTTGTCGTGATAATCGGCCAGATAGCGTTTACGCGAATCCCAGAACAGTACCTCGAACGAGTTTCTGATCTGGTCGGGGAGGTAGTCGTATCGTGATGTGAAATCGTGGTCATCTTTCAATTGCGCTAATTCGAGTAAAAAACAAACGGCATTGTGCCACAATGCATTTATTTCTACAGCAAAACCTTTGCGCTGTGTTACCGGAACTCCGTCGATTACCACGTCCATCCAGGTCAGCGATAAACCTTCGGCACCGGCGTAAATCAGGCCGTTGTCGCACATGTGTATGTTGTAATCGGTGCCCAGAAGATAGGCTTCGAATATCTGCAACAGCTTCGGATAGAATTCACTGATAACCGTATCGGTATCGCCGCTGAAAGCCAGATATTGCTGAACAGCGTAAAAATACCAGAGTGGCGCATCGGCAGCATTATATACCGCCATTTTACCTGATTCCAGGTTGGGAAACAAGCCACCCCTGAGTTTTTCGCCGGTAGTGCGCAGCACATTGTTGCAGGCTTCGAAATCGCCATGTATCAGCGTAAGACCCGGCAGGGCAATAAAGGTATCGCGGCCCCAGCTGCCGAACCACGGAAACCCGGCCACCACCTCATATTTGTCGCCCTTGCGAATTAGAAACTGCTGGGCTGCATTGCGAAGGCAATTGAGATAGCTGCTGCGCGGAATGCGGTTTTTTATTTCTTTATCAAACAATGCCGGAAGATTTTCTGGCATCATTTCGCTGAGGCCGGCCGAAAATATAATGCTTTCGCCTTTTTCGATATTCAACTCGAAATAACCCGGAACAAACAGGTCTTCCTGAAATTCGTGTCCCGTTTTCTGATCTTCGATATATTCGATATTATAGTAC
>JAKQPY010000256.1:0-1679 GCA_029564465.1 Bacteroidota bacterium
ATGCTTTTTCAGATTGGGCCAGGCTTCGGGGTCACTGCGCCGGAAAAATCCCAGCAGGTTTTTCGAGTGGTTGAGTATAGAAACGAGTGCCACAAAATCTTCCGTTTCGGGAATCATGCCATCGACACCAAGTGCCGACAAAATGTACGAAATGTCCTCGTATTCCGAAACCGGAAAATCGTTTTTTAGCATGCTAATGGCTCGCATCTCGTCGACCTCTGCCAGCAAACGTCTTACGATGGCAACATCGGTTTGCATAACAAAAGCGGCACACTCTGCAGCAGCTAGCTTGCCCTTGCAGCGTGCCGCCAGCATTTCCCTGATTTTTACAAATCCTGTCTTATGTTCAAAATTCTCCGGATAAAACAAAATGGCAGATTATTTGTTATTTTTACACACCGTTATCAATCAAAAAATACAATGCGCAAAATTACATTATTATTCATTATTCTGATGACTGCCACAGGTCTTTATTCACAAAACGAATACGACGACCCGCAGAATATGGACATCAACTACAGCCGCGAAGCATCATATCCGGGAGGCACAACCAAACTCATCGGTGATATCTGGAAAATGATGGAGTTTACTGATGCTGCCATCGAACAGAAAATCGATGTTGAAGTAATGTTGAGCTTTGATGTGAACCCTGATAGCACGGTGAGCGGTATTATCCTGCTCAGCAAAATTGGTTACGGGGTTGATGAAGAGTTGCTGCGTGTATTTAAAACACTGAAGTTTCTCCCCGCACTGGCTCAGGGAAAACCTATTAAGATGAATGTAATGATGAGCCTGCCAATCCGCACAGGACCGAACTCAAAACGAAAATCAAACTAGCATTTTGTTATTTTAATTTGTATTTTTGAGGATTAACAAATCTCAACAATATGAAAATTAGTATCAAACCTGATTCGGTGAAATGGGAAGATGTGAGAGAAAAACTAACAGCCCGTTTTCCCGAATACAAAGTTACAACCCGTAGCAAAGCTTTTCTTATTGTTGCCAAATCAGGCAGCATCGGAACCAATGTGATGATCCGGAAAAAGAATATCATGGTGGTTGGTAATTTTCCAACCCTGGGTGGTACCATGCTGTTCGTGCTCGCCGTTGTGCTGCTGGGTGCTCTGGTTCCCATCATCGTGTATATGGCAGCATTCCAGCCAAGAATGCGAACCCTCGAAAACGAAGTAGCTGTCTACCTGAAAGAAGCTTATGCTGATGTTGTGATTAAATAATCAAATGATTATTTGATTACACATTACGATTCTTATCTCATTTGTCCGTCAATAGTACGGGCACAATGCTTATTTAAGTTCATTTTTCATAATGTTCTCGAACCGCGTATTGCTGATGGGGTGATGGCTCAGAATCTTCCCTTTATGAATAATGCAAAAGCATCCGAAAGCGCATGGAGATTCTTGTACTTTTGAGTGTTCATCAGCCTCAATCAGCCTAACCGCTATTTTCATTTTTTCAGCCGTTTTAATGATTGATTCTACGTTTTTAACCGAATACGGACATTGGGGTGACCTGATTATAGTCAGACCCTGATGATTATCCCCCAAAGGTGTAATGCAAAACTTCGGGTATGGCGCCGAAGGATTTGTTTTGAGTACCATCAGTTCGAAATCGGGTTTGGCCTTATCGCAACATATAAAGCCTTTCTTAAGAAAAATACG
>JAKQPY010000086.1:0-7081 GCA_029564465.1 Bacteroidota bacterium
GAGAAAGCGAGGTCTGATACTCGATATAAGTCTTGAAACTTAGGAGTCGAGCTAGTTCACCTCACTTTCTCTGGTTCTTCAGAAATAACATCAATAAAAATAACTGAAATTTCATTCCGCTAATCTAATGGCGGAGTCGAGGTGGAGTCGAGGTGGAGTCGAGGTGGCGTTGAGAAGCCCGGCGAACCCTGACCTCCAATCAGCACTGTGCTGTTGTTAATATCACCACCCGTAAATGCAGATTGCTTTGTCATCCTTCGGATTCCGCGCAATGACGGGTGGCTTTGTAGTCCCATGGCATTTTAATCCGCAATAAAAATCACTGATTTAGCGGTACCCATAGCGGTTCTTCCAGCGACTGATCAGGGAGTTTTTGATATCCTTTTCACGTTCGTTAGCAGCGGGCTTCCGTGGGTCATTATTCCGGTCACCGAGCCGGTCACCGAGCGGAGTCGAGGTGGAGTCGAGGTGGAGTCGAGGTGGCGTTGAGAAGCCCGGCGAACCCTGACCTCCAATCAGCACTGTGCTGTTGTTAATACCACCACCCGTAAATGCAGATTGCTTTGTCATCCTTCGGATTCCGCGCAATGACGGGTGGCTTTGTAGTCCCACGGCATTTTAATCCGCAACAAAAATTGCTGAATTAGCGATACCCATAGCGGTTTTTCCAGCGACTGATCAGGGAGTTCCTGATATCCTTTTCACGTTCGTTGGCAGCGGGCTCATAGAGTATGCTCCCCTTCAGCGCCTCGGGCATGTAATCCTGCGCAGCGAAATGCCCTTCGAAGTCGTGCGGATAGAGGTAATCGGTTCCATAACCAATTTGTTTCATCAGTTGGGTAGGGGCGTTGCGCAGATGCAGCGGAACCGGCTGGTGTCCCTTGCTGCGTACTAATTCCAGCGCAGCATCAATAGCGAGATATGCCGAATTGCTTTTTGCCGAGCAGGCCAGAAAAATTGTACATTCCGACAGAATAATCCGTGCTTCGGGCATCCCGATTTTATGCACCGCGTCGAAGCAGGCATTGGCAATAAGCAGGGCATTCGGATTGGCCAGCCCGATATCTTCGGCAGCGAGAACCATCAGCCGGCGGGCAATAAAAATAATGTCTTCGCCACCATCGAGCATACGCGCCAGCCAATACACCGCAGCATTGGGGTCGCTGCCGCGCACTGATTTAATAAATGCCGAAATCACATCGTAATGTTGTTCACCGCCTTTGTCGTAAATCGAAATGTGCTTCTGAAGCACATCGGTAACCATCCGGTTGGTGATGTTTACTGTTTTTCCGGGTTCCGAATGGGCTATCAGTTCGATGATATTGTAAAGTTTTCGTGCATCACCCCCCGAGAAGCGGAACAAGGCTTCGCTTTCGATGAGGTGCATCTTTTTCGAAGCCGCAATCACGGGGTCGTCAAAAGCACGCTGAGCGAGCAGGCTCAGATCCTCTTCGGCAAGGCTTTCGAGAATATACACCTGACAGCGCGACAAAAGCGGGGTGATTACCTCGAACGAAGGGTTTTCGGTGGTGGCGCCAATCAGGGTGATGGTGCCGTCTTCTACCGCCCCGAGCAGCGAATCCTGCTGCGACTTGCTGAATCGGTGAATTTCGTCGATAAACAGTATGGCAGATCCCGAGGCAAACAGGTTCTGACTGCGTGCCTGCTGTATTATTTCGCGCACTTCTTTCACACCGCTGCTGATGGCCGAAAGGGTGAAAAATCGCCGGCCGGCCTGCTGTGAAATAATGCGTGCCAGGGTAGTTTTGCCAACACCCGGAGGTCCCCACAAAATCATCGAGGGTATCTTTCCGCTTTCAATCAGTTGACGGAGGCTGGCTGCCTGACCCACCAGATGCCGCTGTCCGGTAAAAGTGTCGAAATCTTTGGGTCGCAATCGTTCTGCCAATGGCATGTGTTCCATATTTTTTTCTCAGGTTTTAGTCATATATTTGCATCGCTAAATTAATACTTTTCGCATGGACTTTATCCTGAATTTTATACACTGGAGCCCCGACCCGGTCATTTTCGAGATCGGGAGTCGTGGAATACGCTGGTACGGACTGCTTCTGGCCACCGGTTTTTTATTGTCATACTTTGTGCTGGGGTACCTGTTGAAAAAAGAATCGTGGGTGCAGCAACGCATCGATGCATTAGCCATCTACACCATTGTGGGTGTGGTGGTAGGGCTCAGACTGGGGCATTGCCTGTTCTATGATCCGGTACATTATTTATCGCACCCCCTCGAAATTCTGAAAGTGTGGGAGGGAGGTCTGGCCAGTCACGGGGGGGCAGTGGGTATTATTCTTGCGTTGCTGTTGTTTGCCCGCAAATACAAATTGAATTTTTGGTACCTCATCGACCGTGTGGCAGCGGTGGTGCTGCTGGCCGGCAGTTTTGTCCGTGTAGGAAATTTGATGAATTCCGAAATCTACGGCGTGCCGACAAAACTTCCCTGGGGCTTTCAGTTTTTCAGGGTCGGCGACGATGCTGCGCTTGCAATGAAGAATGCAGTAGGACAGTGCAATGTTGCCGATGTTAGCTGTCTGGCGCAGCATTGGCCTGCTCGTCATCCTACTCAGCTGTATGAGGGCATTTTCTATTTCATCGCTTTTTTCGTGCTGCTGTGGCTGTTCAAAAGGTATAAAGACAAATGGAAACCCGGTGTTTTTCTGGGCATCTTTCTGAATGTGGTCTTTGTATTCCGCTTTTTCATTGAGTTCACCAAAGAATCACAAATTGAATTCGAAGGCTGGAACTTCCCCCTCGACATGGGACAGGTGCTCAGCGTCCCGTTTGTCATTTTCGGCTTATGGCTGATTTTCAGAAAAAGACCGATTAAAACCTAGTTCAGCCAATTTAAAACCCCATGCAGCAAGCGCCCAGCTTGCGGTTATAATTTTGAACAACCCTCCCCGAAAACGGTTTTATACACGCATACCGTTATGCTATGCACCGTAGTACAATGAAAAAATTATTGATTTTTACAATTGCAATATTGTTTTATATGTCAGGTTTTGCGCAACAAAAAACAGAAAAGATTACCCTTGGCGGAGGATGTTTCTGGTGTCTCGAAGCCGCTTTCGAAATGCTCGATGGTGTAAGCGAAGTAGTATCAGGCTATGCAGGTGGTGACACCGAAAACCCAAGCTATCGCGATGTTTGTTCCGGTGAAACAGGTCATGCCGAAGTGGTGCAAATCAGTTTTGACCCCGAAAAAATCAGCCTGGTTAATTTACTCGAAGTGTTTTTCACGATTCACGACCCTACAACCCTTAACCGCCAGGGTATGGATGCAGGAACGCAATACCGTTCCGTGATTTTTTATCATAACGCTGCGCAGCAGCAAACGGCATCCGAAATCATCAGTGGACTCGAAAAGCTCAGGGTATTCCGTAACCCGATCGTAACCGAAATTCAGCCCCTCAGTATTTTTTATCCTGCCGAAGAATATCACCAGAATTATTTTGCCAACAATCCCAATGAAGGCTATTGCCAGTTTACCATAGTTCCGAAGCTGCAAAAAATGAAAAAATATTTCAGCAATCAGTTAAAATAACTATCTTTAACACAATAAAACAAATCAGACTATGGACCACAAACAAGTTGTTCTCGACACCCTGAAAAAAGAGGGTAACATGATGAAATCGGCCGAAATTGCCGAAAAATCCGGCATCGAAAAAGCACAGGTTGATAAGGCCTTAAAAGCCTTGAAAACCGAAGGCAAAATAAGCAGCCCCAAGATGTGCTACTATTCAGCCGAAAAATAGCAGTTAAGTTGCTTTTTCCCGGTATTAGTAATTCAGCCTGCAGCGAGATCATGCAGGCTTTGCTTTTTTTAGGTACGTCTGACTTAGGCTTATTTTTTCATTCTTCGCCGGATAACGGGTCATCTGTTATTAACAAAACAGCCATTTATAAACAGATGTAACTTCATCGAGCTATTTTACATTATTTTCGCACATTCATTAATAAAAACAACAACTATGGGATTTTTTCAGAATTTGAAAGACAAAATGGGAATCGGTGGGGTGAAAGCCGAGTTGCAGATTCCGGGTCAGGCTGCCAAAGCCGAAGGCATGGTTCATGGCAAAGTGATTCTTACCACCAAAAGCGAACAGGAAGTGGTTTCGTTCAAGGTTAAAATGATCGAAGAGTACACCACAGGCCGCGGCGACGAAAAGAAGACCAAGGAATTCGAACTGGGCAGTTTCAACGGGAGTGCCGGATTCGCAATTAAACCGGGCGAGACCAAAGAACTTGCGTTCTCATTGCCTTTCACCATCCTTAAATCGTCGAACGATGAACTGAAGGAAAAAGGTGGTGCCCTGGGTACCCTCGGTAAAGTGGGTGCTTTTGCTGCCGGCGAAAAATCGGAATATTTCGTTAAAGCCGAAGTGGACGTGAAAGCTGCCGCACTCGATCCTTCCGATAGTAAACCCATTAAACTGGTGTAAAAATAAGCCCGATATCCAATGGCAATATCATGAAAAAGGGGCGTTTGCGCGCCCCTTTTTCGTTTTCCTTAGCTTCCAAAAATCATTTCTGCCGAAGCCTTGCGTTTTCGCGGCATCTGTTCACGCAGCACCAGATTTTCGGGCCGGTTTTTCATATCGCTGCTTCGGTATCCGAATGCAATTACCGAGGCAATTTCAATGTCGTCGGGTATCGAAAATGACTTACGCAGCATTTCGCGGTTGAAGCCACCCATGGTGTGAGAACCAATGCCCAGGCTTTCGGCCTGTAGCATCATAAAAGCGTTGGCTGCTCCGGTATCGTAAAGGTGGTGAAAATTGGGTTCACCATTTCGTGCAAGATACTTCCTGCTGAGGCTGACTACCAGCACTGCGGCATGTTTTGCCCATTCCTGATTGGGGATGGCCAGTGTCGAAAGAATGGTGTCGAAAATCGGCGTGCCACGCATGGCATACAGGTATTGCCAGGGCTGCTCGTTATAGGCGCTCGGTGCAAGACTGGCGGCTTCCAACAGCAATTGCATGTTGTTGTCCGATATGCCGGCATCACCGAAAATTACTGTACTCCTGCGATTTGTAATGGCTTCCATGGTAGAATGTTGATATATATTGGCTTTGTCCATGACCTTGAAATTTAATTTATCTCATAACAAAAAAACCTGCGCTTTGTTTTATCCATAAGCAGAAACATGACTGCAATATACGCTGTTTTTTGTACATTTGTCCGATAAAACCATCACTATGAATTCGGGCAATTATCCGGGTCAGAAAGCAGGACTTCCTCCCGGCACAGCTATGTATATCGGCAACCAGTCTTTTACCGAAACCGGCATCAGGCATATCAGTTATAATCATGAAACAATTACCGATTGCAGTCGCGATACACTGAGTATGGCCGATATCGGCAGCGATTCCAATCATCTTGTATTTATTTCGGGATTGCACAATACCCAACGAATCGAAGAAATCGGGAATAATTTTGGTATCTCAGGTCTTGTTATCGAAGATGTGCTTAATACCTACCATATGCCCAAGCTTGAGGACCACGACAACTACCTTTTTGTGATAATAAAAGATCTTGTATTCGACCCGAAAAAGAACAAACCTGTGCTTATCCAATACAGTTTTGTGTTTTTCGAAAGATTGTTGCTATGCTTTTCGGAGCAGCCCGCTTCGGTTTTCGATCCGGTTATCAGCCGCTTAAATCAGTCCTCAGCAAAGCTTCGCAGTCGGGGTTCCGATTATCTGTTTTACGAATTGCTCGATGTAATTATCGACCGTTACATTGTTGCAGCCGAAAACCTGCACAAGCTTACTTCTGATCTCGAAGACAAAGTGTATCAGCATCCCGGTAACGATTTTTTGCAAAAGCTGCAGATAAACCGAAAAAGCATAAACTTTTGCACCCGTAGTGTTTCTCCGGTCGGAGATATGTTGTTTAAAATCAGGAAAACAGGGCAGAACCTGATTCCGGAATCCGGATTTCGCTACATCGACGATTTGCTCGATCATGTGCGCCATTCCATGCAGTTGTTTGAGTCGCTCCGCGATATGAACGCCGGTCTGCGCGAAGCCTATGCCACCGTAGTCAATCTGAAAATGAACCGAATTATGAAGGTTTTGACGCTTGTTTCAACCATTTTTATTCCACTGTCGTTTTTTGCAGGGGTGTATGGAATGAATTTCGACCATATCCCCGAACTGCATGTCCCTTACGGGTATCTGTACTTTTGGATTGCCATGCTGTTGATTGTTGCCCTGCTGTTGTTTATGTTCCGGCGCAAAAAATGGCTGTAAACTGGCCATAATTAATTGCTACCGTTGGCTGTTGCAATTAGCGACAGCCACATTCCCATGCCATATCCGATTATCCTGTCACAAAATTCATATTCCGCACTATGCAACGCCGGACAATCCCTCCCTGCGCCCAAACCAAACATTGCCGATGGCGCCAGACTTCCATAATGCCCGAAATCTTCCGACCAGCGAAAAGCCTTGTTCAGCTTTATCACATGCAGTTGTTGCTTGCCAGCAGCCGATTCAACAAGACCAAGACATTCGCCATGGTTTACTGTTGCCGGAAAAATGTCTTCCTTTACAATGCTTATTTTCAAAGCATGCCGTTCGGCTGTTGATGTAGCTATTGCGACAATTTTGCGGTTCAGTTCGTTGAGTTTTTCGTCGCTGGCAGCCCGCAGTGTCATAAGCAACTCAGCCTCACCTGCCGCCGAACCAAAGGCATATTCACCGGCACGCAGGCAGGTAATGGTAATCATCGAATCTTCATCACTTATCTGCCGGGCGAGTGCATCAACAGCGCTTACAATTTCGGCAAGGGCAGGAGCGGGGTTAAGCCCTTTCTCGGGCTCCGCCGCATGAGAGGCAATGCCTTGAAGCGAGACTTTAAGCCCATGCGATGCCATGGCAAATGTTCCTTCCTTTATCACAATGCTGCCTGCCTGAAAACCGGGCAGGTTGTGCATCCCGACAATCAAATCGGGTTTCAGGGCTACAAAACGCGGGTCATCGACCAATGCACGGGCACCCTGACCATTTTCTTCCGACGATTGAAACAACAGAATTACATTGCCCGAATCAGGCCGCTG
>JAKQPY010000272.1:0-1249 GCA_029564465.1 Bacteroidota bacterium
TGTATTCGTCAAACACAATATCACCGACAGCACGTGTTGCCCTTCCGTCCAGGCCGAGCACATCAACACCACGTTGAACTTTGTACCGTGTCGAGTTTAAAGAGAACATAATCATTTCGTCGGACGGCATAAAATCTTGCGACGATGCTCCGGCATACTGGACAAATCGACCTTGCGGTTTGTACATTAATATGTACATCGGGTCCACAACGCCCGGCACTCTATACCGAGATAGCAGCCGTAATCCTTGTGTCCGGTTGAAAGTTTCCGGTATGAGGTTCGACAAAATGAGCAAATTAGAATCGTTTGCCTTCCGGTATTCGATTACGTCGTCGTTTGTCTCAAACGCTTCTGCGTAATCATCGCCCATAATGACGCACAATTCATCGCCGGCACCATTCAGTGCTCTATAAGCTGTGTAAAGATTTTTTAATGCAGCGTTGATATTCGCACCGGTCTCCGTGAAATCATACAAATCATCGAGCATTCCATCACGGTTGAAATCTATTTCAAGCCCGATATCATGTCCGTCGAGTCCATATGGAGAAAATTTTCCGGTACGCATAACATCAAGTGCAAGTTTCCAGCGTGTCGTCGCATAGGCTACAGTATGCTGTGTTATAATCTGTGCAAGCAATCGAGCCTGCCGTGACGATAGCGCTTCAGTATCTTCGCCACCTGCTATAACTGCATCACGCAATTTTTCATCGATTGGTGTTTTTTCTGAAATTCGAGGCACTTCATAAATATTCCCAACGCCGGGTTCATACGGTCGCACAACCGATTGCTCTCCACGTTTTCTGAAAACGACGCCATGAATTTCCTTGACAAGTGAATCCAACGCAAAATTGGAACTGTCGGCATCTGCGTCTTTCACCGGGAATAAAAAATCGTCAATGCCAATATTACCCGGCATTAATTGATTGTAAATTAACTCGTAGAATGTTTTTACCCTTCGTGTGAATTTGTTTAGTTGTTCTGCCATTGCTTGTCCCTCCGTTATGTCCGCTTAATATAGAAGCCACGTACAGCCCATGCTGCGATAATGTCTTCTGTCACCACAAATTGCCTGCATTGACTATCGAGCAATCCACCTTCATATACTTCACCGCCGATAATAATACTATCATAATCATCATTTGCGACGGTTCTTTTCTCGCCAAGAAAAATTCCTGCAATATCACCAGATGATAGAATTGTATATCGGTCGTTGTTTGCATCATATTCAAGAGGGTTTCCCTGATAGTAA
>JAKQPY010000279.1:0-1761 GCA_029564465.1 Bacteroidota bacterium
GGCAGCAATACGATTCTTTTTCGTCATAAATTTGAAAAAACGGGGCGCACATTTTCGCTTTCGCTGGCGGGAGGTTTCAACACGGCTGATGCCAGTACCGATTATGATTCCGAAACGCGCTATTCGCTGAACCCGCATGCCCTCCGTGATGTGCGAAAAACCGAAAGTAACAATCTGGGCTACAATTTTTCGCTGACGGGAAACTATACGGAACCGCTGGGGCAATATTCGCAACTCATGCTGTCGGCTTCAGCCTCGGAGACAGTGGTTGATTCGCGAAAGCGCACCTGGGAACGAGGCCATGACCCGCACAGTGATTTCATGCTCGACACTGCCCTGTCGAACGACTTCAGCACGCGATCGGACCGCTATAAAACCGGGCTTTCGTTTCGTTACAATAAGGATAAAATTAATTTGAGCACGGGTTTCGATATTCAGGCGCACCGCCTGCAGTCGGAGCAGCAATTTCCGCAAACTACTGAGGCGTATCGCTGGTTTGGCAATGTGATTCCTAAGTTCAATTTCTTTTATCATATCGACAAGGGCAGGTTTGTGCATGTGAATTACACGATGCAAACTTCGGCACCGTCGATTTCGATGATGCAGAATGTTACCGATAACAGCAATCCGCTGAGTATAACCCGTGGCAACCCCGATCTGCGTCAGCAGAACCTGCAGACCTTGCACACTGCCTTTCGCACGGTGGACAAAAGCCTGACTCATTCGTTTTTTGTGGTGCTGAGTGGCTCTTTTTCCGACAGCTATTTGTCGTCGACATCGGTTACGGCCAGCTCCGACTCGCTACTTTCCGACGGGATTATGCTTCACACGGGATCGCAGTTTATCACTTACGAAAACCTGAACGGATACCGGAACCTGAGGCTCTTTGCAAGCTATGGTTTTCCTTTGCATTTTATCAGAAGTACGATAACCCTTAGTTCGGGTTTGTCGTATTCGCGCCTGCCTTCAAAAATCAATGCAGTTTTCAATCTGGCCAATAACCGCAGTGCAACGCTGGGTACATCGCTCAGTAGCAATATTTCGCCGGAAATAGACTTCCGGCTGTCGTATAATGCGTCGTATAACAACGTAAAAAATACGGTTCTGAGTGCCTCGGACGACAGGTATTATTCGGGTAACGCCAATGGCAGGGTTAGTGTTTTGCTGTGGAAACACCTTACGCTTTCGACCGATGCGTCGTTTAACCATTATTTGGGTTTGATTGATGGCCCCGGGAGTTATCTGATATTGAATGCCGGCATTGGCGCCAGGTTTTTGAAGAATAATGCCGCCGAGCTGAAGTTTTGGGTAAGTGATATTCTGAATGAGAATACGAGTTTTACGCGTAACGTAACGAGTACCTATTATGAGGATGTTACAACCCAGGTTTTGCAGCGTTATTTTATGTTGACTTTTACGTATAATATTCGAAATTTTGCGGTTGGCGAAGACCATCCACCCCCACCACCTTTCTAGGTGAAGTCTCAATTATCCCTTAATTAGCAATCTTTCCACCGCAGATTAGCGGGGCATCAAATGCCCCGTTTTTTTGTAGCCCGTCATGGCGGTCACCGAGCCGGTCGCCGAGCCGGTCATCGAGCTGGTCATCGAGCTGGTCATCGAGTATTCTAAGACAAAAACAAATTTTTAAATAGAAAATTTCACAAAAGGTTCATCACGCTTTACCACAGCGAAAACCCTGTAAATGATTTTACAAGCGACAGCATTAATAACAGTCATTTTGTGTTTACCCTCTGCCAA
>JAKQPY010000027.1:0-10589 GCA_029564465.1 Bacteroidota bacterium
TTGTATGAGTGAACCCGGAGGGACTCGAACCCCCAACCTTCTGATCCGTAGTCAGATACTCTATCCAATTAAGCTACGGGTCCAAATAGAGAGTGCAAAATTACATTTTTTATTTTAACAATTAAAAATTTGTGAAAAAAAATGCGGAATTATTTAATCGTAATATGTGCTTACTGAACATGCTCATTGTTTTCATCAGGCTCGGTAATATCGATTTTCGACAGCAACCTTCGGTCTTTCTTGGTGGGCCTGCCTAAGCCTTTATTTTGCATACGGGCCAGCATTGTGGTTTTCAATCGTTCCAGTTCGGCAGGGTCGGTGAGGTCTTCAAGAAATTCGGGTGCCAGTTTTGCAGAACACCGGTTTTTCAACTGGTTTAATACGCGGAATTTTTTAATAATCGGGTTTACACGGATTTCAATAATGTCACCGGTCCTGACTATTCTCGATGGTTTTGCAATCAAATTGTTAACTATAACCTTTTCGTTGCGGCAGGCTTCAGTGGCTTCCGTCCTTGTCTTGTAAACCCTTGTTGCCCACAAGTACTTATCAATACGTATATCGTTGTCCATATTTTGTTTCAACAATTTTTCAACAGGCGAGCAAAATAATAATAAAAATATTACTTTCGTGAAATAACTCATAACTAATTCTCTGTATTATGAAAAATGTTTACATTATCTTCCTTGCCTTAGTATTACTGATGTTTGGCTCAGTGTCGCAGGCTCAGACTAAAATGATTGGCAATATTCAGGATTCTGATGAAATCATTGATGTGGCCAGCTTCGACGAAGAACTGTTCTCGAGGGTACTTATTTATCAGTTAAACTATTTGCTGGCCGATTCGCTGCACCTTGAAGGTTTCGTGCTGCACGAATTTTTTATTGGTGTTGCCCAGGAGCATGCCACCATGATGGCAGAAGCTGAAGATGCCACCCTTGAGGGCGATGGCGAATACAGAGACCCTCGCTCTCGGCTCCAAATGGCCGGAGGAACGGGTAGTGGTGACGAAATTGTGTTACGTGCATCGATACGCAACGGAGACGAAAACTTTACCTACCGTCAGCTTGCTGATTATTGTATTGCCCGTTGGCTCACATCTGGTAAAACGAGTAAACCCATGCTGGCACAGCAATATTATTTTGCAGGGGTAAGTGCCAAACTCGATAAGGAAAAAAGGCGTGCATACATATCGTTCTATATGGGGAACTGGGAATCGTTCAAGCAAGGCAGCGAACGCTATGAAGAACTTCCTTTCCCGGTTGCAAGAAAGAAATATGGTCTGAAACCACCCGATCAGAAACTACTTGCCAAGGCAAAACGCAAAGCACCCAATTTGCTCGATTGGCAACAAGGTCTCGAAATACTCCCCACCGGAGAAATCGTTTTTAAATATCCCGATTTGAAGGGATTCAAGAGAGTTATGAGAAACGGAAAAGACGGTCTTGCTGTTGATATTGTTCAAAAATCGCAATTCGATAAATGTGGTGAAACGAATATTGTAGATTTTGGCGGTGCCAGCCGTGGTATTCTGCTCAAGCCGGTGTATTCGAAGAAAATTCTGAAGAAAAACCAGGCTCCCGGTGAAGGTCGCCGAAATAAGGTGAAAAAGATTGAAATAGTATTGGGCCACATGCCCGAAGGTTTAAGTGCCGAAGATGTTGAGTTGAATCTGGTTTTCATTCAGCAGAAGAGCGCTTGCAAAAATATTCATCCCACCTATATTGATAAAGAAATTTACAATTTTGCCCAAAAAGTGGGATTGCTACCCGATTTACGCGAAAAGAATTACTTCCCTGAAGCTACGTCAAATAAGCTTACCTTCAGAATTCCATTCGAACAGGGTAAGTTTAAATACGACTCTGACGATATGATTCCCGTACTCAAAGCATTGAACGAACCGGCTTTTATTATTAACAAAATTCACATAGCAGCCTATTCGTCGCTCGAAGGTACCGAGTCGGAAAACAGTGCATTACAGAAAAAACGCGCCAATAGCATTGTAAGTGCCCTCGAAGAAAATCAAAATGCGAGCATTATCGATTCAATAACCACGGCTCCCAATTTCGAAGATCTCAAACGCGATGTAAAGGGAACTCCTTATGAAGCCGTGGCCACAATGAACTATCAACAGGCAATTCAGTATGTGAACGCTCATGCCCGCGAAATGGAATCAATCCTTAAAAACCACCGCTATGCTGATGTAACCGTTTGGGTTACCTACGATGTAAAAGGTGACAAGGAACAGGCTTACGTACTCGATCAGTTTAATAAAGATGTTGAAGCCGGACGCTTGGATGATGCACTGGCAAAACAAAAATATATGTTCAACCGTATTCTCGACGGAAGGTATAATTCGAAGGCAGTTTCGGGAATGAGAATACCGAATGGTAAGGAATATGTCGGACTGAACATGAACAAGATTTGCATGGAACGCATTATCAACAACTATGAGCCCATCGACTCGTCGTATCTCGAAAGGGTTGATGATCTGGCAAAACTTGATGGTGCCAACCTGTATGTTCGCTACAACGATATCTTCTGCGAAATGATGATGGAAGATTTGAAACGCGCTGATATTGTTGATGGTTTGCAAACGCGAATCGATAACCTCTATCAGACACCACTTAACAAAGATGCAGTTGATTTACTCAACATCGAATTGCAGTATCAGGTAATGAATATCTATAAAGACTCTTTGGGATTCGACCATCCTATTGTGGTTGCCAGCCTAGAAAGAATCAAGCAAATTGTTGGTTACAGACCTATTGACTGGGAGAATGCCCTTAAAATGGCAGGCATCTTTATTAACCACTACGATTATGATTACGCATACAGCCTGTTACTCCCCTGGATTGACGAGAATGTGGTAAGTACATCACTGCTTTATTCGTTTGTTTCGCTATCGTCGAAAGTCGATTATAAAATATACTCGAATACTTTCCTGATTGCTATGGAAAAAATCAGGGAGCAGGACCCCAAAGGCTTCTGTAAGTTATTTAAAGGTGACAAGTTCTCGGTTCAGGTTTTTGCCAACGAAAAGCTGAAAGAAATGTATTGCACCACCTGCAAAAAGTAAGCAGGACGGGGAAGTCGGTTTTCGTTTAAATATCATTGTCATGAAGAAGTTTTTTCTGAGTGTCTTGTTTGTGATTGTTGTTATTGCAGCTCAGGCACAAGCAGTAAATATCAGGATTAGTATTCCCGATTACACCGAAAGTGAACTGACATTTTGTTCGCAGTTTGGCGATAACAGTAGAATTATCGATACCCTGATAACCGATAATCAAGGTCTTGTGGTATATAAACCAACAAACCTGACTTATGGAGTTTATCGTTTGTATTTGCAGGATGAGGAATATTTCGAAATCATAGTAAACGAACCGGAGATCAGTTTGTCGCTCCTTGCTGCAACTCCCATGGAATCGATGCAGGTGATTACATCGGAGGAGAATAAAATATTTTATGGCTTTCTTCAGAAAAATTCCAGATTAAAGAAGCAAAACGATGCGCTGGTTAGTTTTTTGGCCAATTATCCTCAGGGGAAACTCTATAAACAGGTACAGAAGGAGTACAATAAAGTGCTTAAGCAGCAGGAAGGGCTTACCGAGTCGATATATTCAAGCTATCCGAAATCATTTGCAGCACGAATGATTCGCTACTATAAAGCACCAGTATTCCCTCCCGATGTTATTGCAGGAGGCAATGAGGCACTGTACCTGCGCGATAATTTTTTTAAATTGTATCCATGTGATGATACCTTGTTGATAAATTCACCGGTATATTCCAACATTACCATTAATTATCTGAAGTTGTTTAGTGTAAATGGCGATTACAAAGCCAGTGTTGCAGGGTTTACCAAAGCTGCTGAGAACCTTCTGACCCATGTGGCAGGAAATGAGAAACTGCAGGCACATTTCCTCAATATATTAATTAATGGTTTCGAATCGCTTCAATTATTTGATGTTGCCGACATGCTGCTCGCTAAATTTGGTAGTCAGTGTTTAAACAGCGATAACATGAATACGCGCTACAAGAATGTGACCGAGATGAAAGAAGGAGTTGAAGCTCCCATATTATTTGTAAAAAATTCCAAGTCTGAGTTGGTCCCGTATGCATTCGAAAAGAAAACGCTGGTGGTGTTTTGGGCTACCTGGTGCGATCATTGCAGGCAGACCATTCCTGAACTGAACGATTACCTGAAGAATCACCCCTCTGATGAATTGAATGTTGTGTTGATTTCGCTCGATACCGACCCAGGTGAACTAAAGCGTTTTATCGCCGAAAATTCAATTAGTATCCCGGTACAGTGCGATTTCAGGAGTTGGAGTGGAACCAACGTGGTAAATTATATGGTATATGCGACTCCATTTTTTTATCTAATTGACGAAAACGGCCGGATTATTGCCAAACCACACGACTATAACGAACTCATCGAATTGATAAAATAAACCCATGGAAAAAGCTTTACAGGCTGTATTCGTGAAATCATCGGCTAACCATAAGGAGTGCCCCGAAGAAATGAAACACGAGTATGCATTTATTGGCAGGTCGAATGTTGGCAAATCGTCGTTGATAAATATGTTGACTGCCAATAATAAACTGGCCAAGACATCGTCAACGCCTGGAAAGACTCAATTGATTAACCATTATATTGTTGACGATAGCTGGTTTTTAGTTGACCTCCCGGGATATGGTTTTGCAAAAGCCCCGAAAAATGTTCGCGAAAACCTGCAGAAAATGATTAATGAGTACCTCACAAAACGAACTAATCTCGTCAATGTATTTGTTCTGCTTGATTGCAGACTGGCTCCTCAAAAAATTGATGTGAGCTTTATGAATGCTTTAATGGAAAAAGGAGTTCCATTCTCGATGGTTTTCACGAAATCTGATAAGCTGGGTGTGGTTAGAATTGAGGATAATCTGCGGATATACAAAGAAAAATTACTTGAAATTTGGGAATCGCTTCCTCCGGTTTTTATTACATCTTCGTTGAATGGTAAAGGGCGAGACGAAATAGTAGGTTATATTCAGCAACTGAATTCCTCCATCGAAATGCAATAAAAAAACCTTGCACTCGATGTACAAGGTTTTCCCGTTAAATCAGCGTAACTATTAAAAGAAACTTCTGCCCCTCTTAACAGGTTCTCCGATATTTACTCCAAATACAATTTCTTGTGACCCGATGGTGTAGTTCGACAAGTCGCTGAAAGTAAAGTCATAGGCATAACCAAGATAGTAGCGGTTAATTTTCACCCCGAACGCGGCAATGAAAGCATCGTTTGGACGGAGTGACATGCCAAACCAGTAATCGTCATCGTAGTAAAACTTCACATTGAAATCGATTTGTATAGGTGTAACTTCAGTCATTTTAAGCATAAGTGAGGGCTCGAGTTTGAATTGCGGAGCACTGGGGAAATCAAATCTGTAACCTCCCATGGCAAAATAGTGACGAACCATGGTATTGTCGTCAAGGTTTCGGTTAATTTTCAACTTTGATTGGAAAAGGTGAGCCGCCGAAATACCAGCCCAATATTTTTTACCGTAGAAATATACACCAAAAGTTGCATCGGGAACAATGGTTTTTTCAATCATGTAGGTAATTGCAGGGTCATCGTAGGTGGTAAGTTCAAAGAAACGCTGGTCCATTTTATACTGGAATGCAATGGCAGCCAAACCCAATGAAATACGATTTTTTCTGTCAATCCAAAAATGGTAAGAGTAAACAGCCTGAAGACCGGTATGACTTACCGGGCCGAAATGGTCGTTAAAAATAAAACCACCGATACCAACCGTTTTGTTTTCGAGCATTGTGTGCCCGCTGATTGACTGAGTTGAGGGTGAGTCATTAATACCAACCCATTGTTTGTGAATGCTCAGCCTGATGGGAGAGTACTTCGAACTTCCTGCTACAGCAGGGTTAATCACAAAATCGTTGAGGAAATACTGCGTGTATAGCGGAAGCTGCTGTGCCACTCCTGCGATGGGCAGTAAAAATAACAATAATGTGGCGAAAAGTAAAAGTTTTTTCATATAATTCATTTATTCATAACGCTCTGTTCCGATACAAATTCTCACAATGTCAAATATAAACAAAATTTGTTCATAACAAACAAAATATTTTTCAATTATTTTTTAAAATATTTCTGTTTAATGTATTTGAATCTATTTAACAATTATATTAAAAAGAAAAAGGATATTTTAAAAGAATTGAATCAGAATATTAACAAATTAACAATACAGCCTAATAAAACCTGGCACTTTTCGAGTTTTTCTCACCAATATTCCATCCAAAAATTAATTCTTCCGAACCGATGGTGTGTGTCGACAAGTCGGAGAATGTAAAGTCATGCGAAATGGCAAAATAGTAATCTCGGTACTTCACGCCAAACATCACCACAAAAGAATCGCCCGGACGAACCGATGTGCCCATCCATAGATCTTTATTCCAAATCATCCGCAAGTTAATGTCCACCTGAATGGGTGTTTTTTCAGTGAATTTTATCAGTGTCGATGGTTCAATTTCAAGTTTATACGTTGAAGGGAATTGGAAACGATAACCTCCATTTAAAAAATAGTGCCTCACCATTTGATTGGCTCTTCCATTTTCGCTCCATGTGCTGGTAATTTTCAGTGCTGATTGCAATACATGCGAGGCAGCAAGCCCTGCCCACCATTTTTTTGAATAGGCATAGATTCCAAATGAAGCGTCGGGGACTACAACATTGGTTCTGTTACGTATTAATATGGGTTCATAGGAGTGAAAATCTTCCTGCTGAAGCCGGACCATGTATTGCATCAAATGAGCAGAAACGCCAAACGATACTTTAATATCTTTGGTCGCCTGAAGGTGATATGCATAAGTAAATTGTGTACCTATCTGACGAATAGGACCAAATGAATCATGAAAAATGAGCCCACCAATACCCATTACCTTGTTCGGCAAGAGTTTGTGAATGCTGAGAACCTGTGTGGAAGGAGAATTATCGATGCCTATCCATTGTTTATGAATGCTTAGGCGGAGAGGTATATAGTCTTTTATCGTTCCTGCGTATGCGGGGTTAATGATATAGTTATTGTCGAAATACATCGAATATAATGCAATCTGCTGACTATTGGCCTTGCCAATCAGCAGAATCATTATTGCCAGAATCAGATAAAACTTCTTCATAAAATATCATTACGTTACAAATATATAACTTCTATCGAATAATTGTTACAGTTCCATAATAGGGCGTTGAATTATTATTTAAATCAATATAATACATATACGGTGCAACCGGTACAGGTGTTCCGTTATAGGTTCCGTCCCATGGTGGATCGTTGCTGCCTGCTTCCCACATCAGTTGTCCCCATCGATTATACACCTGAATCAGAATTTTTGGGAACATATATATATTACTGATTTGCCATGTATCATTAAAGCCATCGCCATTGGGTGAAAATGCTGCCGGAACCTGTAAACAATCCACGTAGCTTTCGTTTAGTTCAACTGTCAGCGCTTCTCCTTCGTGGTGGCAATGGTGACTATCGACAACATCGATGCGGTACAGTCCCGCCGGAATACTGTCGATTTCAGTCAGTTGTTGTTCCCATGCATTTATGCCATTCGAAATAAAGATGTCATACGGAGGCGTTCCGCCCTGAATATCATCTAAAACAATATATCCATCGGTTTGACCGTGGCAACTGGGTCCTGATGAAGCAGCAATGCCCACATAAATTGGTTCCGGTTCGAAAATTATCACTTCTTGTGAGTGGAAACACTGATGTGCATCGTATATTCTGAGAATATAAACTCCGGGTATCAGGTTGTCGCTGGTAAACGACTGATTCAATATATAGCCACCCGGACCTTCCCATTGGTACACGTATGGAGGTGTTCCACCCAGACCCAACGCGCGTGCCTCTCCGTCGTTGCTCATATAGCAGCTGATATCGCGTGTAATTACAGAGGCCGAAACCACCGAATCGGGCTCCTCAACCTGAACCGAAGCATTCAGGACGCAGTCGTTTCTGTCGGTTATTTGAACATGGTAAGTACCGGCGGTCAGACTACCCACTACGTTTGCCGTGCTTCCGTTATGAGACCAGAACAAATCATAACCCGGGGTTCCGCCGCTGACAATTACCTGTGCTGATCCGTTTGACTGATATTTGCAAAGTGCATCCGTTACAATAAAATCTGCCACAATGGCACCCGGTTCCGATATGGTATAGTTTGCGGATCCACTACATCCCCAGGCATCGGTTACACTCAGGCTGTAAGTGCCGGCCGGTAAATTGTCGATTACAGGGTTTGTGAAGTTCTGATAAGACCAATTATACTCGAATGGACTATGGCCGTTACTGGCTGCCTCGAGAACTGCCGTAAAATCGCCATAACACCTTATTTGATTTAACTGCGTGATAATGGCTGATACGGAACCGATTATTTCAATTTCTAATGTATCGTAAACCTGGCAACCGTGACTGTCGGATGCAATTACCGAATATACTCCACCCGGCAGGTTGGTTGCAATGTGGCTTTGGGTCCCGTTGCTCCACAGGTATTGGTAGGGCGGAATACCCCCATTTACATTTATTAATGCAGAACCCATGTGCGCGGAACAATCAACCGGTGTTGCCGTTGTTTCGTAATGGATCTGCGGGGGATTTGTGAGGCTTACTGAGCCGGTGAGGGTGCAATTGTTGAAATCGGTAATCGTAAGTGCATAAATACCGGCTGTCAGGTTGTTAATTGTGTCGTTATCCGGTTGTACAGGATTCCACAGATATTGATATGGTGCAATGCCGCCATGAACATCTGCAAAGGCTGTCCCATCGTTTCCGTTGTGGCACAAGGGCGAAATCGCATCGAGTGCCAGAATCAACTGGTCAGGTTGTGCTATCACAATACTATCGGTCGCAGCACATGAATGACTATCGGAGACGAGGGCGTAATAGGTGCCGGCTGCAAGCCACTGAATCACAAATCCGTTCCCAACGGTATTACCGCTTTGATTTATCCAACTCACTGTATAACCAGGACTGCCACCCGTAACTGTTACCGAGCTTGCTCCGTTTGAATCGCCAAAGCAGTTCAGCCAAATTGAATCGGGCAAGGATGCAATCAGTTCAGACGGTTCGGTAAGCAGTACTGAGTCAATTCTGGTGCAAGCGTTCTGGTCGGTTATTTCAACATAATGCCAACCTGCGGGAAGGTTCGAAATATACGAATTGAAGCTCAGAGTACCACTCATATCATATTCATATTGCAATAGCCCTGTGCCGCCCGATGCATTTACTGTAAACGATCCGGTAGTAAACCCATAGCATTCCGGATGGTGAATATCAGTAATTGTGCTGATTATTTCATCCGGCTGATTAATACTTTGATTTATTTCAAAACTACATCCGCGGGCATCAGTTACCGTGATATCTAAATTGCCACCGTATAAATTTTCGATTGTATAGGGTGATGCACTCAGGTTATTTACCTGATGGGTTTGGCCGTTGCTGATATATAGAATTGAATATGGAGGTGTACCACCTGAGAAGCTAAGCAAACCTTCGGCTGAATCGGAGCCATAGCAGACCACCGGGGCTGTTTGTGTAAACCCGCCTGTAAGTGGTATGAGTGGTTGTCCAACATAATACACTGAAGTATATGTACAGGCATTCCCATCGGTTATGGTTACATAATAATCACCTGCTATGAGGTTCTCGGCATGATTGTCAACCGAAACTAACGGATTCCACTGAAAATTATAGGGTAGGGTACCTCCGTTAAGGTTCAAGAGTATGGAACCATCATTTCCTCCAAAGCAGCTTACACTGTCGGTAATTGCGGTAATATTCAGGTTGCCGGGAATGCTTATCGTGAAGAAAATCTCGTTCAGCATACATGAATTTGCATCATTGATAATTAATGAATAATTACCGGCATCAAGGTTGATTAGGTTTGCAGAATTGGCACCGATGGGATTACCGGTGTTAAACCACTGGTAGCTGTAAGGTGCCACACCACCGCTAACATTCACCGAAGCGGCACCCGTTCCATTATTGTACGGACAATTAATGTTTGTCACTGTAAATGCATCGACAACTATTGGATCTGGCTCAGTAATAGTATAGGAAACGTTGAGCTGACAACTGTTGGCATCGGTAACAATTAGGTCGTAACTACCTGCTGCGAGATTGCTGACAACCTGATTTGTGCCAATAACCACTGTGCTTCCCTGCTGAGTCCATTGAATTATGTACGCAGGGGTACCTCCTTGTATCTGCACAGATATTTCTCCTGTCTGGTCTCCCGAACAATTTACATGCGTAATACTTACTGAATTAATCTCAAAAAGATTTGGTTGAATAATGGTAACACTGTTTGTTGCAGTATATGCGTTTGAATCGGTAACAGTGACGAAATAGGTTCCTGCAGTAAGATTGTTAACCGATATGCTGCTGCCAACGGAAACACCGAGGCTGTTCTGCCAAGAATAGGAGTAAGGTGGTACACCGCCCGAAGCACCGGCGCTGACTGACCCGTTGGAGCCACCGAAGCAACTCACATTGGAACCCGAAGCCGTCACACCAAGAGGCAGTGGTTC
>JAKQPY010000053.1:0-6650 GCA_029564465.1 Bacteroidota bacterium
CAATTGCTCCGAAATGTTGTTTTTCAGTGCCAGCCATTCATGCATTGCGATGGCTTTAAAAGAACTGTAACTACCTGCAAGTTTGTCGATTATCTCTGATTGAAACGCGGAGTCCCATTCGCTCCGGTAGCTGATGCGGTACACCCCTCCCTCTGGTGCGACTGCCTGATCAGGTACTGGCATTACTGCACTCTGATAATGCCGCTGCACCTGTCGTTCGGAAACCTGAGCATACGCCCGAGATTTTTCGATGGCCGGGGTAAGATACTCTTCTCTGATTCGTGAATACTCGGTATCGGCAACCAGCACGATGCGACATTGTGTGCCACTGTATTTTTTCAGTATCATGTGCAGAAACCGGTGATATGCCCTAAAGTCAGCTCCGTTAACGCCGTTTTTATGAAGCGGGTATTGCTTTTGGTTTCCGTCGGGAGTATGGATTATAACCCGATAGGTGCCGGCAAAAACCAGCAAACTGTGTGAATTATTGTTTTTCATGATGCTTAATCGATAGGTGAATTAATTTTATGATTCCTTGAATTAAAATGGTTGTTGCTGCGATAATTATCAGATAGTTCATGACTTTCTTTTTCTGCAAATAACGTTATAAATCAGCGAATTGGTTTGTTTATTAAGTGAATTGTGTTGTGAATGAACCGTTGATGAAAATTCATTATATTTATGAAAAATTCATTAATTAATTTTGATTATAATGAATTGAGTACTATATTTGTACTTTCAACTACGTATGGAGGCCGGTTATAAATTCAATAACAGCGACGCAATTGTTGCACTGCAACATGTACGACTGCTTTTAAAAACATCGGCCAATTGCTATGCCCTGTGCTTCGATGGCAGCGAAAAATTGCTCAAACTCTATCGTTTTCCGTATTCCGAAAGCGAAATGAACTATATTGAGGTTGAAAACACCGATATAATCACTGGTTTACGCAGGCCGAAGAAAGCAGGAGCACAATGGTTGATGCCGGGTTCCCTCCCATTTGTATCGCACAGTGTGCAAGCCCATTCGCTGGATATTTTTGCTGAATCTGATAAAACCATGCTTTGCCTGCGCATCGCTGATGCTGCCGACGGTCTCCATGACCTTCTGGTGATTGATTTCCGTAAAGACCCGGGTGTTTTTGGCGTTGCCTTGCTGCAAAAGGACAGCGATGTGCAATATAAAGACCTTTTGTCGGCGTTGATATCAGGAAGTGTTGCGGCTGTGCTGAAGCAAGCCGCAAGCGAGCGCCTGGTTTTTGATTCGGCAAGTAAGCAGCTGACCCGTATCCTCGACATATCGCAAAAGCATAAAGCGGCTGCCGAAACCGAAAAGAAATTGCATAAGCAAACGGTGGCTAATCTGGCTAACGAATATGCCATCAGGCTGTCGCTGGAATATGGTCGTAATGTAATCATTTCGGAAGCTGCACACGAAGTGCTTTGGGAACACCGCGACTGTATGCATGCCTTGAACAATATTGTAGAGGATGCCCTGAAATATTACCTGAGTCAGTTTCCCGGACAAACAGGGGCTATTGTGCTGCACGAAGAGTTTTTCGATTTTCCGGTTTTCGAAAAATCGGAGCTTCGTGAAATTACAGGACAGGTGAAACCCGATTTATCGCGGGCACAAAAGTCAGAACAGTTCCTCTATCGCCTGAAAGGCGGTGTGGAGAAAGCCATGGCGCAGAACCTGCCGCTTACCGGTAAAATCGTTGGTCCGTTGTGTGAACCCACTATAACAGCACCCGGAATATCGGAGTACCTTGGTAAACATAAAGTGAGTATTGCCAATGTAATCAACCGCAATCCCGAGCGGTGGAAGCTGCTCACCTCGCAGTTTAAACCGGTGCAGAACATCGATTTAAATGCTTACCCGGTAATAAAAAATAAAGTAAACTAATCCTTGCTTTTCTCTTCGTGGTAATCCTGTTCGGTGTTTACCTCCCAGATATTCGCATTATCGTTGCGTTGACTGATAATGTTCTGTACAGCGGTAATGGCCGTCAACATGCTATGGTCTGAGTTGTTGTAGCGGTGCATTCCGCTGCGGCCAATCAGAAATAAATTGGGGATGCTATCGGTAAATTTCCGCACCGTGCCAAATTGTTCGTAGGCGCCAAAATACACAGGATAGGTGTTTTCCATGCGCAGCACCGTAGCATCGAGTACTTCCGATGACGAGGCAATGCCCATATCGCTAAGCTCGCGCACCGCCATTCCGATGAGTGAATCATTGCCGGCAGTCCACATTGTGTCGTTTTCGTTGCAAAAGTATTCCAGCCCCAGCCAGACCTTCGAAGTATCACTGACCATAAAGGGACTCCAGTTGTTGAAAATTTGTATCCGCCCCATGTTGACACCGGGTTCCTGTACGTATATCCAGTTGTCGGGAATCAGTCTGTTGCGCGTTTCTATTTTGGTAGAGTTCTCAATGTTAAGTTTGTTCAACAGTAATCCCACAGTGATAAAATTGCGGTGCTGAAGCTTCTCGGAAACAGCCCTGACTGCAGCGGGAACATCGTTGATTCCGGCAATCAGGTCTTTTACAGTAGCCGTTGAAAAAACGTAGTCTATATTGTTGAAAACAAGTTCTTTATTGTTTATTTTATCGAAGCATGAAATGGTGAATTTTCCGTTTGAATCCCGCTGTAATTTTTTAAATTCGCAATGCATTACCAGGCGGGCACCCTGATCGGTAATCAGCGAAGCTACTTTCTCCCACAATTGACCGGGACCGTATTTTGGGTACAAAAAACGGTCAATCAGGCTGGTCTCTTTATCTTTTTGGGCAATATCGTTTTTCTTCGATGCGAACAGCGATTTAATGTAATGCCCTATTACCCGGCTTACCGACAGTCCTTTGATGCGTTGTGCTCCCCACTCGGCCGAAATGCTGCTGCAGGGTATTCCCCAAACTTTTTCGGTGTAGTCTTTAAAAAATGTTTCGTACAAGGCTTTGCCAAAACGATTTATAAAGAAGTCTTCGAGCGATTTTTCGTTTTTGCGTGGCGATATCCTGGCCTTCATGTAACTGAACCCGATACGGACAATCCTGCGAAATCCCAAATTCCTGATGGTATTGGCATTTAGGCTGACCGGATAATCGAAAAAGCGACGCAGGTAATAAATGCGCGAAAGGCGTTCCCTGGTAAGAAAACATTCATCGGTTGCGAGTGGCCAGGTTTCGTTTTTGGCAATTATTTCGGGCGACTCAATCAACGGAAAAATATTTTGCCACCACTGCATCACAGTGTCCGATTTTGAGAAAAAACGATGGCCACCCAGATCAATACGGTTCCCCTTATAGTTCACGGTTTTCGAAATTCCCCCGATATCTCCCGATTTTTCGGCAACAATAACTTCAATATCCGTGTGCCGAAGCAATTCGTGAGCTGCCGTAAGGCCTGCCGGCCCTGCGCCTATAATGAATGCGGTACCCTGTATTGCTGCTTTTTGGTTCATCGCCGGCAAATCTACAAAAAAAACGAATTGTTGCTGTGTGACATTTTTGTCAAAATATTTGGTATAGTATTGGTTTATTTCATACTTTTGAAAATTCTTAAACTTAACAAAATGAAAAGAATCAGTGTATTATTTGCGGCAATCTGCCTTGCAGGCATTGGTGCTGTTATGGCACAGGATCAACCGGCTAAACCCGTTGATATTGTTTTCGAAAAGACCATTATCGATTTTGGTGACATTCCGTACAAAAGCGAAGCTAAAGGCGTTTTCGTTTTTAAAAACATCTCTTCCAAGCCCATCGCGCTGACCAATGTGAAAGCTTCCTGTGGATGCACCACCCCCGAATGGAGCAAAGAGCCCATCAAGAAAAAGAAAAAGGGACAGATTGTGGTTACTTATGATACACAGCGTATTGGTAACTTCAATAAAACCATTTCGGTATTTACCGACCGACAGGACAATCCGGTTCAGTTGCAGATTAAAGGTAATGTGCTGCCTCCCGTTGAAGGTGATCCGAACTACGATGAATATCAGAAAAAACAGTCTGACAAAAAGCAGATAAATAAGGACCCAAACGGCAAACAGATTCAAAAAGCCGATGACAAAAAATTAGAAGAAAAACCCAATAAATAATCTTTTTTATGCCTTTTATTTCAGAAAAAGGATTGGCGATGCCGGCATCACCAATCAGAAAGCTTGTTCCCTATGCTGAAGCAGCCAAATCGCGCGGTGTTAAAGTCTATCACCTCAATATTGGTCAGCCCGATATTAAAACTCCCGAAATTGCCCTCGAAGCAGTACGGAATCTGAAGGACAAAGTAATCGAGTATTCGCATTCGGCCGGTAATGCCGGTTACCGTAACAAACTGGCCGCCTCCTACCGTAAGATTGGTCTCGATGTGCAGCCCGAAGACATTCTGGTTACCACCGGTGGTTCCGAAGCCATCACTATGGCCTTTATGACGACCTGTAATCCGGGCGACGAAGTAATTATCCCAGAGCCGTTCTATGCAAACTATAATGGTTTTGCCATTACTGCAGGTGTTCAGATTATTCCGGTAACTTCGAGTGTCGAAAACGACTTTGCACTTCCCCCCATGGCTGAATTCGAAAAACTGATAACTCCGAGAACCCGTGGTATTGTTATCTGTAACCCGAACAACCCCACCGGATATCTGTATTCGAAGAGTGAACTCGAAGTGCTTGCCGGATTGATTAAGAAATATGACCTCTACCTGTTTTCCGACGAAGTATACCGTGAATTTTGCTACGATGGCAACGAACACTTCTCTGCCATGAATCTGAAGGGTATCGAAGAGAATGTGATTATGATGGATTCGGTCTCGAAGCGCTACAGCATGTGCGGAGTTCGCGTGGGTTGTATGGTTACCAAAAACAAAGAGGTTATCTGTACGGCACTTAAATTTGCTCAGGCAAGGCTTTGTCCGCCATCGCTGGGGCAGATTGCATCGGAAGCTGCCTTAGAAACAGGAAAAGAGTACTTTACTGAGGTGTATGACGAATATATTGCCCGCCGCAATTTTATGGTTGACCGGCTGAACGAAATGAAAGGTGTGTATTGCCCGAAACCCAAAGGCGCTTTCTATACCGTGGTGAAATTGCCGATTGACGACGCCGACCGCTTTGCCCAGTGGTTACTCGAAGATTTCGAGTACAACAAACAAACCGTGATGGTTGCTCCTGCTACCGGTTTTTATACGACTCCCGGATTGGGAAAAAACGAAGTGAGGATTGCCTATGTTCTTAAAATCGAAGACCTTGCCAATGCGATGGAAACATTGAAACATGCATTGGAAGTCTATCCCGGCAGGACAATCTGATAATGATAATGAAGGGCCGCAAGGCCCTTTAATTTTGAATATTACTTTTTAAGATATTGCATTATTCAGCCATTCTGAATTTCAACATTACCGGATTATGGTCGGAATGCACAAAACCCAGGTTGATACAATACACCGTATCAACCGTAATATTGGGTGAAACCAGAAAACAATCGATTACGGTGGTTCCGGTGTTGCCTTTTGTGTAGGCTTTATCCACCATGCGGTTGGTGGGTGTGCGGTTGTCGAACGCCCACTTCCACCCTTTCGGGGTAAAATCGGCAGGTACCGGCAAAGAATAGCCCGCTTCGAAACGGTCGTGCCTGAACTGAGGTTCAAAACCCGGAGGCATCTGGTTCCAGTCGCCACCGACCACTATAAAGTTTCCTGCTGCATATTCACGCTCAATATACATCTTCAGGAATTCCATTTCTATCTTTCGCTGCGATCCATCGTCGAAAGCCGAATTGTGGGTGTTAACCAACATCAGTTCTTTACCATTGCTGAGCTGATACCGCAGCACCATAGCACAACGGTCGAGGTTGAAATAGCGCATCGGAAATCTTTCGTTCGACGGATAGGCCCGCCGCACTACCGATTTCGGATTAAACTTCGATAAAGTGACCAGCCCGCTTTCTACCTTCCCCATAGGCGTGGTTATGGGCATCGGGACAAATTTCACACGATAATTGGGCGCATAGTATGCTTTATATCCATCAAGGTGCTTCAGGCTCCAGAAATTGTCGAATTGCTTGGTTCCATAGCTGCGTTTGGAGCCGTTATCGACCTCCTGAAGCAGAATCAGGTGACTGCTGGTGTCGGCCTGCAGAAAATCCTGGATCTCGATGAAATTCTCGAAAAAAACTTCTTTTTCGGGCCTTACTTTGGTGCCACCATCGTAGAAAAAATCCATATCGCAGCTTAAACCACAGTAACCAATGTTCCAGCTGAGTATTTCGATTGATTCACCCGGTGTGAGCGTGTCGTAGGTATTGCTTTCGTCTATTACAACAGCCTGGGGGGGGCTTATAATCGCAGGCGATGTTTAGCACCAGTACACCCAGCGGATATGCCAGCAGCAGCAGCAAAATAATAATTGCCCAGACCGTGATTTTATATATTCTGTGTTTTGTCAAAGTCCATCCCTGAATTTTCCGAAACAAAAATATAGGTTTTTTTTAAAGTATGAATATGTTTTTCGGGTGATGCATAATTTCTTGTTTTATGCTTTTTTTAGATATTTTTGCAGCAACAAAACAAAAAACGGATGTTTGAGAATTTAACCGACAGATTAGAGCGATCGTTTAAACTGCTGAAAGGCGAAGGAAAGATTACCGAAGT
>JAKQPY010000054.1:0-2558 GCA_029564465.1 Bacteroidota bacterium
CAACCAATTCGATCACCTTTGGTAGTACCAATATACTATCTTCAAGCATCGGTGCATTTGGCTCGATGAATGTACCACCCATACCTGTTATTGTTAGCTGTATATATAATTGTATACCTTTCGACTTCAAATCCATCAGAAAATCGAATAAAGGATTTCCTAATAATGACTGTGGGTGTTTCGTCCATAGCACCAATGTATGGATACCTTTATTCATTCGTTTGTTGACTTCTTCGATCAATATCGAAGGATAAAACTTTGGCATATCGGTCATCCGAGATGCGCTCAGGATAATTTCCTGACTTGTCCCCTCTCAAATTAGTGCGGTGATAAGTGTTTGATAATCAATAATAATATTTTTAAAAATACTACATTTACCGCACTAAGCCTAAATTTAGTATGAGAATCAGGGTTGTTAAAACCGCATCAAAGGCGCGGGCAGTGCAGGTTATCCGTTACCAGAACAACAAACGGGTTGTTTTGCGGCATATCGGTTCGGCGCATACAGAAGCCGCACTAAACGATTTATTGATTTTGGCAGAAGAATGGATAAAGGACAACACCAGCCAACTCTCCATTTTCCCAGACGAAGACCCCAATAGGTTGTTGCACCTCAACCACAGCACTTTTATCGGTGTAAAATACCGTTTTTTTCATGCGCAAGTACGAGCGATACAGGAGATGATCAAATTGGATGACCTACCTGCGTTGTTGAACGATCTGGTTTCGATAAGGATATTTGAACCCGCATCAAAGCTTCGTTCCCTTGAGCTACTGGCACAGTTCTTCGGCATTATCCATAGCCGCAAGGCATATTACAGGATTGCCCCCGATTGTGCCGACCTGAAGAAAACAGTGGAGAGTAAAGTTGCCGACTTTGCCGGGCTTCATTACTCGTTCAATTTCGACATCTTGTTTTACGATGTAACAACGCTTTATTTTGAAACTTTTGAAGAAGACGATTTGCGCAAGAACGGTTTTTCGAAAGACAACAAATCACAACAGCCACAGATACTAATTGCCCTTATGGTGAGCAAAGAAGGCTTCCCTGTGGCCTACGAAGTGTTTTCGGGCAACACCTTTGAAGGGCATACCATCATCCCTGTTATTAAAGATTTCATCGAAAGGAATGGTGTGAAGGAATTTACAGTGGTGGCAGATGCCGCGATGATCAGCTCGGAAAACATACAGAAACTGTCCCAAAACAACATCAACTACATTGTAGGGGCACGGCTTGGGAATATCCCATCTGCACTGCTGGAAAACATAGACAAAAGTATCATCAGGGAAGACGGCAAGAGCATACGGATAAAGACTGAAAACGGTGATCTTATTTGCAGTTATTCATCGGTAAGGTACCGCAAGGACCGGTACGAAATGGAGAAGCAGATCGAAAAAGCAAAACAAGTAATTGCAGAACCATCAAAAAGCAAAAGGATGAAGTTTACACAAACAAAAGGCCAGAAAATAGAACTCAACGACGCTCTGATCACGAAAACACAGAAACTACTCGGGATAAAAGGGTACTATACCAACCTGGATGTGTCGGTGGCCGATAATAAACTGATAATGGAGCGTTACCATGAGCTCTATAAGGTAGAACAAGCCTTTAGAATATCAAAAAACGATCTGCAAACAAGGCCGATCTTCCACTTCAAGGAGCAACCAATAAAACTGCACATCCTGATTTGTTTTATGGCGCTTGTCGTATCAAAGCATATCGAACTGAAAACAGGAGTATCGATCAGAAGATTTATTGATGAATCCAAAAAAGTAGTGGATGGTGAAATCCTGAACCTCATCACCAATAAAATAGTGACCGTCAAAGCCCAGCCAACACAAAAAATGAAGGAGCTTATCGCAAAGCTGGAGTCACCGCACTAAAAGGGACAAGTCAGGAATTACCTCCCCGCTGAAAGCGTATCAAAAACGATGGTCGTAAATACAGTCAGTGCAGGACGCTTTGAACTCGACGGGCCACTGTGCTTCCCGAACCCGTTCGTAAATGTTATTACCCTCAACCAGGCGTGCAGCGGTGCTACAATGGTGCAGGTGCTCGACTTGGCCGGAAGGGTTGTGCTGGAAAGGAAAAACCCCGGTCTGAACATCGATGCTTCTGCCCTGAGGAACGGGTCGTACCTGATTAATATTACTCTCAAAAACGGTGCGGCTCTTAACCAGCTGATCATCAAGAAATAAAATAAAAAGCCCCGCAAATGCGGGGCTTTTTATTTGTATGGATGGAATAGAAAAATTTTACACTATAGTGATTCCAGTATCATTTTCAATACGGCCTGAGCTGAAACAACACGATTAGCAGCTTCGGGAATCACAATTGAATTAGGACTTTCAATTACGTCGTCGGTTACAATCATATTACGCCTAACCGGCAGACAATGCATGAATTTGGCCTCATTCGTAATGTCCATTTGTCGCGTTGAAACGGTCCAATTCATATCCTTAGAAAGAATTTTACCATAGTCGGAATATGAAGCCCAGTTTTTTGCATAAATAAAATCAGCCCCTTCAAAAGCTTTCATCTGGTCGTACTCAGGTTT
>JAKQPY010000097.1:0-17226 GCA_029564465.1 Bacteroidota bacterium
TTTGTTTTTTCGAATCTCTCTTATAAGATACTGAAAATTAGCGTTCTCTACTCAATGGCTGAGTCGTATTCCAGCTTTGCCACTGCCGGCATGCAATCGCCATAGGGCGAATAACCGGTAACTTTTCCACTCAGCCAACTCCCACTCAGGTAGAGACTTCCTGTTTTTTTACACCAGTAATAATCCTCATCCTCGGGGTAGGTGGCTTCCACCAAATCGGTATCGCTGAATTTTAGATTCGATCCGCTGATGGTGCCGGTAAAATCATACTGAGCCTGAATGGCTTCACCGTCCCAGTTCATATAAATCTGACTTCTTCCGTAGCAGGTTCCATCGCCATTGTCGATAATTACCATCTTAAAACCGATGTCTCCCGTGCTTCCGTCTGCCAGATCTACCGTTAACACACCATCCCAGTTGCCGGTGAAACTTTGTGAGAAGGCGCGGGGTCCAAACGCAATAATAACCAAAAGAACTGCAATGCGTAATGTTGTTTTCATAAGGATGTTTTTAAAATTAATCAGGGCTTCATTTCATAAACCGCACCAAAATAATAAAAAAATACGTTTGGATTAAATTCTGTAAAATACACGATTGTATAATTTGCTGAATTACTGAATGTTTGATGTGTTACTTTGTGTGTATGTTTCTACAATGCTGATCAATTGTGTTCAATTTCACGTGAATAAAATCTAAGAAACTTGAAACAATCGTTTGATATGCAGATAATAACATGTACTTTAGTAGCATAAAATACATGACCATGAAACTTCTCTCTGTTTTAATCACTGCATTGATATTGCCTGCTTCGCTGATGGCGCAACAGGCTTCAGGAAGTATCACCATTCTCCATACCAACGATCTTCACAGCAAGTTAATTGGTTTTTCGCCCGAATTGGAGTATTCTCCGTTGTCGGTTGGCGACGATTATACCCTGGGTGGCTTTGCCCGCATCGCCTCCATTATCGAAAAGGTGCAGAAGGAGAAGCGGGGTCAGGCACTGGTTCTCGATGCCGGCGATTTTCTGATGGGCAGTTTTTTTCATCTGGCCGAGGCAGAATCGGGTTTCCAGTTACGCTTGATGCGCAAGATGGGCTACGATGCTGTGTGTCTCGGTAATCATGAATTTGATTACGGACCCCAAACCCTCGCGAAGATTGTCAACAATGCGCGCCTGCGTGGCGAAATTCCGGCTATTACCTGCGCCAACCTGTCGTTCGATAATAACAACCCCGGTTCCTACGACCTTCAGGTGTTATTCGATTCAAAAATTATAGCTCCCTATACGGTTTTCGAAAAAGACGGAATGAAAATCGGTGTTTTTGGAATCATGGGATATGATGCCCGCGATGTGGCTCCCAATATGAAACCGGTAGTGTATGAAGATGCCGTGAAAATTGCAAAACAAACCTCGAAATACCTGAAAACAACCGAGAAAGTGGAAATCGTAATTTGCCTTTCGCACGGTGGATTGACCAAAGACAAGAATGGTGAATATTCGGGTGAAGATGTAAAACTTGCCGAAAATTGCCCTTATATCGACGTTATTGTAGGCGGACATTCCCACACTTATCTGGTGCAACCGATTTGGGTTAACGATGTGCTGATAGTGCAGGCGGGTGCTTATGGAACGAATATCGGCCGGATGGATCTTACCCTGAACGAAGGAAAAATCACCAACTGCAAGTATCAACTCATTCAGGTAAACGATGATTTACAGGGGGATCCGGCAATTTTTGCTGATGTTGAGCAACAAAAGACAATCATCAATAAGACCATTTTGAACCAAATGGGCTACCAGTACGACGAAGTGGTTGTAAAAACAGGTTTTGATTTAATCTGCGACGAAATCAACGATCCTGCCGGAAGTAATCTGGGTCCCATGGTAGCCGATGCTATTTATTATTATGTGGGTCGCATTGACCCCGAAGGCACCGATGTGGCACTGATAGCAACAGGGTTAATCCGCGATAAAATTGCTGCAGGCAAAAAAGGATACCAATCGGTTTCCGATATTTTCAGGGTAGTTTCGCTGGGAGAGGGGGCTGATGGTATACCGGGATACCCGCTGGCCAAAGTGTATGTTACGGGCAGAGAACTCAAAAATGTGTTCGAAGTGTTATTGATTGCCCCGAAATCGAGTTCTTCAAACTATTGTTACTATGCCGGTGTGAAGGTGTATTACAATCCAAAGGGCGGATTTCTGAATAAAATTACCCGAATCGAAATCAGAGGAAACGAAATCGATTATTCAAAAAACAATACGCAATTGTATGGATTGGTCGCCAATTCCTACATGCTCGAGTTTGTGAGCCTGATAAAGAAACTTACCTATGGGTTGCTTTCGGTATATCCGAAACATGCCAATGGCGACAGGGTCAGCGATATGAAATCCGCCTGGATAGATTTCGATAAATCGACTCCGGGGGTGCAGGAAGGCAAAGAATGGTTTGCCCTGCTATCGTTTTTCGAAAGTTTCGAAGATTGCGATGGCGATAAAATTCCCGATATCCCTGAACATTACCGAAAAGCGCACATCAATATCATGGAAGAACCAACGGGAAAATAGGGTGTATGTCAGAATTATCCCCAATATTTTTTAGTTTTGTGCGCTAAACAAATTCGCATGGAATACCCACTCAGTTACGATACATTAGCTGCTTTTATCGCTTCGGGGGTGCGCGAAACCAGGAATCTGGTGTTTCTCGAAGCGGCTGTATTGATGCGCGATGCACGTATGCCCGAAAAACTAGCACAGATAGTAGCTGCTCTGGCTAATGAGGGAACTGCAGTGGTGTACTGTGGCGTTTCGGCGAAGCGTGGACGTGCCCATGCCATTCAGTCGCTTGTTCCTTCCGGTACCAACGACTGGCTGCTGCACGAAATTCAGGCATTGGTGCAACCCCGCATCGAAGGTATGAATCTTCAGTCCATCGAAATTCCCGATGGGGGCGTAGTGTATCGCATCGAAATACCCGTGCATAATAACCGGCCCCACATGTCGTCCGATTTACGTTATTATCGCTGGTATAAACGCCGATGTGCGGCCATGGAAGAACCGGAGGTAAGAATGCTCTATGGTATTTCGGCATCGCCCGATATTGATTACGTGGGGCTCTACAACACCAACGGGCTCCCGGTACTGGCCGAAGGCTTCGTAAAAACCATCAGTTTTTACCCAAAATTGTTGGTTCAGAACCGCGGTGGCGCCCTCGAAAAAGACTATAAAATTGAGGTCTTACTGCCCACCGTGTTGCACGATGTTAACTTCATCCCATTGCAGTCGAAATTGGTGAGACACGAAGGCATTTACTCGGTATTCAGTGTATCGGGCAACGCACCGCTTTATCAGGATGAAGTAGCCAATCCGCTCGAAGTAAAAATTTTGGTGAACTCCGAAAATTTCGGTGTATTCTGTTCGGAACAACTGATTGTAAAGGTATATTACTCAAAAGGTGTCAGAACCCATTCGCTGAAACTGGCCGATACGTTTACCTATAATGGGCGCGTACTCAGCACCAAAGACCTGAGCGATGGGAAGAGTATTCAGCAAACGAATCTATTTTCCTAATACCGCCTTAATCTTTCCATACAATTCCTCACTGACGCGATATGCCGGAAGGCGCAGGATGTTTTTCGAAATGCCAAGGCAATGTAAAAAAGCCTTTATACCGGCCGGACTGCCTTCGGCAAACATCATATTGATGGGGTCGAGCAACGGGTAATGCAATTCACGTGCGCTGGCGAAGTCGCCTGCCATGGCTGCTCGCACCATGCCGGAAAATTCTTTCGGATAGGCATTGGCGGCTACTGAAATAACACCGTCGAGACCACAGGCCAGCAGTGGCATGGTTATGGCATCGTCGCCCGAAATAACCAGAAAGTTTTCGGGTGAATTTTTGCGAATCTGCATGATCTGATCAAAATTGCCGCTGGCTTCTTTCACAGCAATCAGGTTTTTACAGTCTGCCGCCAGACGCAACGTGGTAGCAGCCGTCATATTGCAGCCGGTACGTCCCGGTACATTATACATAATAACCGGCAGGGGACTGGCTTCCGAAATGGCTTTATAGTGTTGGTACAAACCTTCCTGCGATGGTTTATTATAGTATGGTGTTACCGAAAGAATGGCGCTTACACCTTTCAGGTCGGTGCTTTTAATCTTTGTGCAAACTTCAGCCGTATTGTTGCCGCCAATACCATACACAACGGGTAGCTTATAGGCATTATGCTTGAGAACGTGCTGCAAAACTGCATTTTTTTCTTCAGCAGTCAGCACCGGTGATTCAGCGGTTGTGCCCATTACGACCAGATAGTCAACGCCACCCGAAATCACATGGTCAATCAAACGGGTGAGTGCTTCAAAATCAATGCTCTGGTCTTCGCGAAACGGAGTAATCAGTGCAACACCGGTTCCTTTAAAAACTGAATTCATATTTTTATGTTTTTATTGATCATTTTCAAATAATGCATGCTTTGCTCAAATAGTGCTGTGAGGCTGGGCTCCGACGATATATCGATGAGCATATCGTAGAATTCAATGTTCTTTTCGGTGAACCTGCCCACGCGGAATTCGGCTTTCGACTCGTTGAGGACAAAACGCATGGGCAAACACGGCTCCATGTTCAGGTCAATCAGTACGTCGAAACGGGTTTCGCAAAACTCTTTTACACCGGGCTCTGTGGGATATTGATACCAGTTAAGGTCTTTGCGGCAGAAAAAGTGAAAATCTTTGGGCTGCAGGTGATAATCGTCCAATTGATTGCGGTTGACATATCCGAGCGACATTACTTCTTTGTTGTCAGCCTTTATTTTGCAAACGAAGCTTTTTACGAGTTTAAAGCTTTCTTCGTCGCCGGCGTCATAAATAATGCCGATATGGTGCATGTCGTAGTAATTGCGGCTGATTGCACCAGCGTGTTTCCGCGACAAGGCTTTCAGTTGCTTTTGCCCGTACAATTCCTTGAATTTATCAATCAGCCCCATACCGCATTGCTTTATTGTATGAATTTGCGGTAAAATTAATGAATAAAAACAATTTTCGGAAGCAGGAGCGAATAAAGATTGATAATTCGTATCTTTGCCGCGAGCAGACTGCTTTATCGCTTTTCGCGCAGGCGGAAAGAGGAAAGTCCGGACAACACAGGGTACTGCACTCCCGAAAGGGGAGATGTCCGTGAGGGTATGGCAGCAGAGAAGAAAATAACCACACCGGTTCGCCGGTGAAAGGGTGAGAAGGTGGGGTAAGAGCCCACCGGTATCTGCGGCGACGCAGGTAGCCGTCTGCCCTGCAGGTTGCAAGGCCATGTATACCGACGCCAGAGGGTTACCCGCCCGAGTCGGAGGGTAGGCCGCACAGATAAATGATAAAGATTGTGCTTGCACATTACAGAATCCGGCTTACAGGTCTGCTCATTTTTTTTTACCGTATGTCACCCTGAGTAGCGAAGCGGTAATCGAATTTGTCACCCTGAGTAGCGAAGCGGTAATCGAATTTGTCACCCTGAGTAGCGAAGCGGTAATCGAAGGGTGTCTCCGAAGTCGCTTTCTTCATAACCCCTGCCTATGCTTCGATTAGCGTTCCGCTGCGCTCCACTACTCAGCATGACAGGGGCATTGTCACCCTGAGTAGCGAAGCGGTAATCGAATTTGTCACCCTGAGTAGCGAAGCGGTAATCGAAGGGTGTCTCCGAATTTGTATTGTCGGTAATCACTGCCAGTTTTCCGCTATTTGGCTCAATTTGAATTCATCTCTCCGGGCACCTCGACTCCGCTCGGTGACCGGCCAGGCATGACAGGGGTAGCTTGCTATTTCTTATTTTTCTCCACAGATTTCTGTAAATCGCTTGCACCAAAGGGTTTGCCGTGACCGGGATAGAATTGTTTTATACCCATAGCGAGAAGTAATTCCCATGAACTGATAATTCCGGTTTTCGAATCACCGGTAACAGGCATCAGATTTTTTCCGCTAACGGCAAACGCAGCATCGCCGCAGAAACAGACCGAATCGTTAATTATCATCGAAATACTGCCTTCGCTGTGTCCGGGTGTAGGTATAATGGTAAAGCCAAAACCCGGGATTATGTAGGGTTTGTTAATTACAATATCGGGAACAGCCGGAATGGCAATCGTTTTCGATTTGCGAAAATTTCGGGTTATCCAAATGCCCAGTTTTCCAAGGCTTGTCATGCCCGCCGGTAGTGGTGTAAGACCCGATTCGAGATAGTATTTTTCCCGTTCATGAACAATGATTTTTGCATTGCTTACTTCCCTGATTTCAGCCAGATTGATTACATGATCGTAATGGGTGTGCGTAATTACGATGTAACGAATGTCCTTGTACGAAACGCCTGCCTTTTGAATGGCGCGGTCGAATGCTTTCATTTTATGGTGCGAGCCGGCATCAACCAATACACTGCCTGCGTCGGTTACCACAAGGTATGCATTGCAGCCCGCGTCGATTGATACGATTGATTTTACATGGCACATCTGACCCGCAGCAGCAATTACGAATGTTAACATGGCTAAAATCAATCCGGTTTTTTTCATGGGACACAGGCTTTAGTATCGCATCACTTTTTTGACGGTATCGCCGGCCGGGACAATAATTTCCTCGCTGAACTGATTGGCCGATCCATTGATATAAGTCATATATTCAATGGTAATTGTGTCGTAGCCGGCCAACAGACAGAAAGTAATTGTGTCGGTTGCACCGTAGAAGGAATGAAGCTGGTTGTCGCAACAGGTTTCGCAGCCGGGCGAGATACCCTGAATGCGATACCTCAAAATATCTTCATCATAGGCTGGTGAAACATTGTATATCATGAATTGAAGGAATGCTTCCCGGGCTATGGCTTTATCAATCTGGTAATCGCCTGTAATATCGTTGGGGGTAATTTCGAAGCTATACGTATGATATCCGTCTTTACTGAAAGTAAACCGATAAGCGAGGGCCTGTGCAGCATCCGATTCAAAACTGAAGCTTCCGTCGGACCCGGTGCTTGTTGTGCCTAAAACCTGATACGAAGATAACATGCCGGAACTTACCTGGTTTATTTCTATCGTAACCTGCACATCTTCAAGGCTTACTCCGGTGATTAATTCGCTGACTGTGCCATGGAAAATATTTTTCTTCTCGGGTTTGCAAGCTCCCATACAAATTAACACAGGAAAGACGAAAAACAACAATGACTTTTTCATAATGTTCCTGCTATCTATGGTTTTCAGCCTTTTTGTCATGTCACACAATAATAATGGTAAAACAAACCTGAACATTTATGACAAATTTAACAAAGATTCACAATAATAATTTCTAATTTTGGTAAAAATAAAAACAATAAATTCACAAGTTATGAACCCATTACAACAACTGGAACCCGCATTGGTATGGAAGTATTTTGGTGAGATTACCCAGGTGCCCCGACCATCGAAACAGGAAGAAAAAATCATTGAATATCTGTTGCAGTTTGGTGCAAAGCACAATCTCGCCACAAAACGCGATGCAGCCGGAAATGTATTAATTGCTAAAACTGCTACCAAAGGATACGAAAACCGCCCGACCGTGGTTCTTCAAAGCCATATGGATATGGTTTGTGAAAACCTTTCCGGTGTAAAGATCGACTTTAATAACGACCCGATACAGGCTGTAATCGACGGCGAATGGGTTAGGGCAGAAGGTACTACCCTGGGTGCCGACGATGGTATCGGAATGGCAGCCCAGTTAGCCATTCTGGCTTCCGATAACCTGGAACACGGTCCGCTGGAATGTTTGTTTACAGTTGACGAAGAAACCGGATTAACCGGTGCCTTTGCCATTGAAGAAGGCTTTATGACCGGAAAGATCCTGCTGAACCTCGATTCGGAAGACGAAGGCGAAATGTTTATCGGTTGTGCCGGTGGTGTCGATACCGTAGCTACTTTCGAATACAAAGCTAAACCGGTCGAAAAGGAATATAAAACTTATAAAATCGAAATTTCAGGACTGAAAGGCGGTCACAGCGGTGACGAAATTCATAAAGGATTGGGCAATTCGGTGAAAATTCTTGCCCGTTTCCTCTATGGTGTTACCGATAAATATCCGGTCAGGATTGCCCATATTGATGCCGGAAACAAACGTAACGCCATTCCGCGCGAAGCCGTTGCCACTGTATTGCTGAAGCCGAAATACGAGAAAATATTCATTGCCGACTATAAGAAATTCGTTTCCGAAATTCACAACGAACTCGAAAGGGTGGAACCCAAATTCGACATGAGCATTGCTGAAACCAAACCTGCCAAATTCTTTATCGATAAAGATACTCAGGAAGATTTGCTGCTGGCACTGATGGCATGCCCGCATGGTGTGATTACCATGAGTCCGGCAATAGAAGGCCTTGTTGAAACTTCCACCAACCTGGCATCGGTGAAAATGGACGCCGAAGCCAATACCATTGTAGTTACTACCAGTCAGCGCAGTTCGCTGGAATCAGGCAAACTGTATGTCCGCAATATGGTTCACAGCGTGTTTGAACTGGCCTGTGCCGAAATAGAACATTCTGACGGCTATCCGGGTTGGGCACCCGATCCCCGTTCGGCAGTATTGAAAGTAGCTGTGGAATCCTACGAAAAACTCTTCGGGGTTAAACCCGTTGTCCGGGCTATTCATGCAGGACTGGAATGTGGTCTTTTCCTCGAAAAATATCCCGACCTGGATATGATTTCGTTTGGTCCGACGCTCCGCGATGTGCATACACCCGACGAAAGGGTGCATATTCCTTCGGTCGAAAAATGGTGGAAACACCTTCTCGATGTGCTGAAGCAAATAAAATAGCAAATCATTGTAAATGGTAAATTAAGCTGTCGGAATGGCAGCTTTTTTTTTATTTTGTCGTTATAGAAATAGTTATTACTTTTACATTTGTATTTGATAATTACTGGCCTGTAAACCGGAAACTATGGAGAAGAAAAAAAAGTACTCATTGTTTTTTGAAGCTTTGCGCGTGAATATGTTTGTGGTTTTTACCGCGGCTTTCATCTGGGCCCTTATTCAGGCCTTCGACCAGTTTAATCCGATAGATCAATTGTTTAACGACTTCGATTACACCGATTTGTATTTTTCGAATTTCATATCCAAGGAAATGCCCCCCGATACAAATATTTATATTGTTAACATCGGAGGATATCCACTTGGCCGTCTCGACATCGCCCGTCAGATAAACGTATTACAGAAATTTGAGCCAAAGGTGATAGGCATAGATGCCGTTTTTGCCGAGCGCAAGGGTTTCGAAGACTTTGCACTGAAGACAGCTTTAAATCAAAAACCCAATATTGTGCTAGGTGTTTTTGGTACTTACGATGGAGATAATCTGGTGGGTTATACACGCAGCAATCCGTTTTTTGGTGAGTTCCCGTTCGGACATCTTGAGTTTCAGGCATATCCAAAAACCACCCGCGATTTTGAGAAGTATATTATTGCCTACGATACCACGGTTAACGCCACAGTACCCGATATCGTAGGAGAGTATGCCGCCAGGCTGCAATCTTCTGTTTATATACCCTCAGAAAACGACACTATCACAGATGCCGAAGAAGTTGTAATTCCCAAGGAATCGTCTTACGTATTTCCCGATACAGCCAACCTGACACAGATGCTCTTTGTTCAGTCGATGATGTATAAACCCAAAAAAGGCTTTAAAGAAGTGAGGATAAATGCCTTTACCACCGAAATTATGCGGCTGTATAATCAGGAAAAATACCAGAAATATATCGACAGGAACATGCGTGAAGAGATTATCTATTATCACGGTGGTTCACAGCCATTTATCATATTCGAAGCCGAAGAAATTGTCGATACCAACGAAAACTTGTCGCTGATAAAAGATAAAATTGTTCTGTTGGGTTATGTAAAACAAAATATGTATTCCCCCGGCGATACAGTGGATAGCCATTTTACACCCTTGAAACGTTCGCCCGACGGACATGCCGATGCAAAGGGAATTGAAATACATGCCCATATTTTAAGTATGATTTTGTCGGAAAACTACATTAATCACCTTCCGGGATGGACAAATTACATTTGGGCATTCCTCATTACACAAGCGTTTTTAATGTTCTTCTGTTATCTTTATGTGTACAGGACAAATTATTTTGACGTAATATCCAAACCGGTGCAATTTGTCGGAATCATTGTCGTACTATGGCTTACGTTTATAATATTTGACAGTTTTATGTTTAAAATCGACATGGTTCCTGCGGTAGTATCTCTGCTTTTATCAATTGAGGTATTATATTTGTATCAGGAGTCTCTTGAAATTTTAAGAATACGATCTTATTTAACTCAACACATAAACTTTGAAAACGATGAAAGCAAAATTACTATCGCGCGTCGGAAAATTTCTGGCTTTTTCCGCACTTTGTCTGAGCGCCGTAAGCCTGATGGGCCAAAATAGCGAATACAAGGTTTTCTATTACTCAGGAAATCCTTTATTCAAGGCAAAAAATAAAACTGAAAAGCTTGTCCGTGATCAGGTTCTCGATCAATCGGCAACACTCAGTATTCCGGCAAACAGCTATGTGGTGCTGGTGAATAAATCGGAAGTGCCGATGGGGATTAACAAACCCGGCGATTATTCGGTTTCCGACATTAAAAAACTCTATACCAATATGACCGACAGCAACCTGACGGAAGAATTTTTTAATTATATCGCCAGCAGTATGCTCGAAAGTAACGATAAAAACCGCCGGAGTGGTGGTGTTTACCGCGCAGTCGGCGATTTAATGATTAATCCGTTCGACGCGGCTGTTGTAGTAGAGAAGACCGTTCCTTTCGAATGGAATAATCCGAATCAAAAGCAGTATTATTTCAAGATTTTTGACATCGAAACATGGAATATGGTATGCGATATTCCAACTACCGACAGCGTATATAATTTAGACATCGAAAGTCAAAAACTCGCTGAAGGCAAAGAATATGCATGGGTGGTTACCCAAACTTCAGGTGTTCCTCAAAGTGGGACAGAACTGTTTGTTTTCACGGTTTCGGGCAAGGATTTTAAGAAGGATCTTGATAAACAATTGAAAGATGCCGAAAAGAAAAGTGCTGATCCTCAGATGCGCCGTATGATGAAACTCCGGGTGTACATCGATAATTGCATTTATCCGATTCCGCCTTACACACAATTGTAAATTTTATTTCACTCAAAAAGGCCACCTTCCGGGTGGTCTTTTTTTACATGTGGTGAGTGTGCTTTGTTTATTTAACAGCTTATGAAAAGATACTGTATTTTAATATTTGGTTTTATCATCATGTCCGCCAATTTTTTATTTGGACAGAACGAAGAGTATAAAGTGTATTTTCATTCCGGAAATGTTTGGATGAAAGTTAAGGGAGAGATCAAAAATATTGTGCGCGATGCGCCCATTGTAAAAAATACCGTCTTAATTGTTGACGAAAATGCCTGTGTTGTTCTGGTTAATCAGGCTTCGGTGCCCATGGCTATCAGCAAACCGGGTGAGTATAATCTGAAGAAAATCACCACCCAGTACGGCCAGATGAAGGTCAGCAATGTGACGGAAGAGTTTTTCCGGTATATGATGGCAAACCTTTCGGGTACCGACGATAAAAAACATGTCAGTGGTGGCGTTTACAAAGGTATTGACCTCGATTTCTTTCTGAAGAAAACACCCGAAAACGGGGCTTTGATTTTGGATAGTATCTTTATTCTTTCATGGCAGAATGCCGACTTCGACTCCGCTTTTGTTAAACTGGCCACAAGTCCTGACGACACCATCCCAATTGTATTGCCGGTTTACGGCGATTCGCTCGAAATAAACATCCTGCAAACGGGATTAATCCCCGGTACGCGCTATTACTGGGCTGTGGAACCCCGACCCGGTCGCATTGCCGATCAGTTCGATATCAACGACTTCACCATCGCACCAAAAGATTTTGTCGAAGAATTCGGGAAGAGTGTTGCAAACATTGTCGAAACCAGCCCCAGCAGCGAAATGCGAAAACTGGCATTAATGCGACTCTATTGGGATAATAAGATATACCCCCTCCCTGATTTTACAAAATTCTAAGATACTTCGTCCCCGTCAGGACTTATAAAACCAATTCTGCCCGATAAACGGAAACGGGCTTTGCCATTGACGAACTTTTCGATGTCATCGTATTTACATTCAATACATTCTTTGCCCGAGCTATCGACAAAACCAAATTTCCAGTTGCGTTTCACGCGGGCAAGACCGCCCTCGAAATTTCCAATATCATCGTAAATCGGCTCGGTAATCTGTTCTCCCAGGGTGTTGATTAATCCGTATTTCCAGTTTTTCCTTATTCTGATTAAGCCAAGCCCAAGCATCTGAGCATCATCGTACTGGGGCGCTATAATCTCTTGGCCATCCGGGTTGATAAATCCGTATTTCATGCTTTGTTTTACCATGGCGATACCATCGTTAAATGCTGATGCATCATCGTATTTGCAATCGGTAACAGCTTTTCCGGCATGATTGATAAAGCCAAATTTCCATTGTTTTTTTACCCGGGCAATGCCGTTTATAAAATCACCGATTTCGTCATATTCCGGTGCCAGAATCTGAGTGCCGTCAGGCATTTGTAAGCCGTACTTATAGTCTTTTCTGAAAACCATGACCTCGTTAGTATTACTTTTGTTGGAGGATGCTGAAATGTCGCTGAAATCCGCCTCAACCGGGTCGGGGATAGCAGTATCTGTATGGATGTCAACAGTTTCTTCTCCCTCCGACTCAGAGGCAACTAACGGATTAATTACTTCGAATGGATCCGCTGTATTTGAAGTGTCAACTTCAGGATTTGTTGTAACATAGGGCTTTTTATTGGATTCCTCTGAGTTTTCGCGATGCGAAACCACCTGTGTACCCTGTACGTCGATTCGTTGCGCTCTACCATCTATTTTAACATCAGCAAAGCCCCCCATAAAATCACCGGCTTCATCAAACTGACAATCAATGGCAAGCCTAGCAAGTTTGTCGATATAACCCCATTTCCCATCAATCGCAACTGCCGCCATGCCTTCCGAAAAACTACGGGCAGCATCATATTCAAACAGAATGACAATTTCGTTGTATTCGTTAATATAAGCCCATTTTTTACCATTGTAAACCGCTGCAAGACCTTCGTTAAAGGGCAATGCCCGTTGCCAGACAGGTTGAATAACAAACCACCCGTTTGAATCGACAAACCCGAATTTCCCGTTTTCCTCCCGCGGCGTTAAATCGGGCTGCGAGGGCTCGTCAGGATTATTCAGGTCATTGAGAATTCCGGTGAAAGTAACCGGTGGTGGCCCAGACTCTTGCTTTTCGCTGTTCTGAATTTGCGCCTTTTTTATCGCTCTGAAGAAAAAGACAAGAAATACGGTGACTAAAATGAAAATAACAGGAGACATCGGATTTTGATTTATAATTATTGCATTGTCTTACAGATAAAGTCCAATCGGAATAATGTTGACCGATACAAAGCTAATAATTAACTTTCGGAATAAAAACAATTCTGTTTCCATCTTATAAACCGATTTCAGGCTTTGAATTTGTGACGATTTTTTGTACATTTACTTTTTGAAAAATCGCGTATGACAATAACCATCGAAAATGTATTGTTCCTGGGCTCACTTTTGCTGCTTTTCAGTGTAATAGCAGGTAAAACAAGCTACCGTTTCGGCGTTCCGGTTCTGATATTTTTTCTTGGCATTGGCATGCTGGCCGGCAGCGAAGGGGTAGGAGGCATATACTTCAACGATCCTAAAGTAGCCCAGTTTATTGGCATTGTATCGTTAAATTTCATTCTCTTTTCGGGCGGTCTCGATACGAACATAAACGTAGTGAAGCCTGTGCTGCGACAGGGGGTGCTGCTTTCAACACTTGGTGTAATAGTTACCGCGGTAGCGATGGGCTTTTTTGTTCAATATGTTACCGATTTCAGCCTTCTCGAAAGTTTGCTGCTTGGCTCCATTGTGTCATCGACCGATGCCGCTGCCGTATTTTCGGTGTTGCGTTCAAAAAGTTTAGCACTAAAATCGAACTTGCGCTCGGTGCTTGAACTCGAAAGCGGAAGTAACGATCCGATGGCATATGTGCTTACCATTGCATTTCTGGGATTGATTGTGAGTCCCGAAAAAAGCCTGTGGACGCTGATACCGCTATTCCTTCAGCAAATGGTTCTCGGGGCAGTGGCAGGTTATTTGTTTGGCAGGTTGAGCAAGTTGATTATCAATAAAATAAAGCTGGACTATGAAGCCTTGTACCCTGTGCTGGTCATCGCCCTGATGTTTCTTACATTTAGTGCTACCGATTTTGTCGGAGGTAATGGATTTCTGGCCATCTATATTTGTGCTGTATATCTCGGAAGCCATAACCTGATACATAAACGGACCATCATTAAAATGTTTGAGGGTTTTGCCTGGCTGATGCAGATTGTGTTGTTTCTTACGCTGGGTTTGCTGGTTTATCCATCGGGATTAATCGCTGTGGCAGGTATCGGATTGTTAATATCGGTGTTTTTGATTTTCATTGCCCGCCCTTTGGGGGTTTTCCTCAGTCTGATACCCATAAAAACAAAATTACGCAACCGCTTTTTTATTTCATGGGTTGGCCTGCGGGGTGCTGTTCCAATTGTTTTTGCCACCTATCCGCTGTTGGCCGGAATCGATAAAGCAAACATGATTTTTAATCTGGTGTTTTTTATCTCGATTACATCGGTGTTGCTTCAGGGAACTACCTTGTCGCTGGTGGCAAAATGGCTGCATGTTTTGTTGCCTGATAAGCTCAAACCCAAGTCGCCGGTCGAAAGCTTTCTGAATGAGTATTATCCGAAAACCGCCATGAAAGAAATAGAAATTTCGGATGGCTGTGCTGCCGTAGGAAAACCCATTGTTGAACTTGCTTTTCCGCGCACTGCAAACATTGCGATGATAATCAGGGGCGACAATTATATCACCCCTACTGGCAATACCCGTCTCGAAGCAGGCGATAAACTCGTGATACTTTCGAATTCGCAGGAAAATTTGCAGCAGGTTGAAGAATTATTCAGCAGTATGAAGTAAACACAGTATATTTGCACTGTGAAAAATGCAGGTAAAATAATATTTGTTTTGTGGCTTGCTTTATTGCATGTTGTTTCATCAACAGCGCTGCTCAGCATTGTTTCGCCAACCAGTCCGGTTCATGCTGAACCGACCAGTTCCAAAGTAACAAGCCTTGCTGTTGCTGATATTGTGCAACCAGCCGCTGTTTCAGACCATCCGGTAACCAATGCACAACATTTGCAATGGTGGGAACAACACGCCGGCTTCAATCCTGCAGGCTGTTTTCGTCAGGCGATTATTTTGTTTTCATCAAAATCGCTGAAACTATATTATGGTTTTCACGGTGATTTTGTTTATCAGTTCCCATCAACCGATATCATCTATCCATTTCATTGTTTTTCGTAAATAGCCCTGTTTTGCTGTAACTCAGATTATCTGAGACTTAGTAAACATTGGTTTAATTTAATTTACAAAAATAATATGGATAGTTTTGCATTGAACTGCATTATAGGTGTGGCTGCGATTGTATTACTGGTTTGGGCAGCCGTGGTTATCAATAGAATTATTAACCGAAAAAAACTTAAGGATACTATGGAACGCCTGGCAAAAACATATCAGGCACAAGTTGATGAATTCGATTACACGGGTAACTTTATTATTGCTATCGATAAAAGACAGGCGCTGGTGTTTTTTCAGAAACGAAAATCTGAAAATGAAACAAAGGAAGTGGTTGATTTAAAAGGCTTTGTCAAATGTGAAATGATGGCCTTTACCCGACCGGCAGCCAATGGGTCGATAATTCATGATAGTATTATTCTCACATTTATTCCACCCGATAAACAAGCCCGCACAACAAAGCTCGAATTGTACAATTCTGACACTGATGCTTTAGACATCAACGACGAGTTGGTATTGGGTAAAAAATGGGAGAAGCTAGCCAACGAAATTATTAAATCGTTGCGGCGTTAACACACATCCTAAAACTAATTGAAATCTTATGCCGGTTTTACAGCCGGCATTTTTTGTAATATTTTACAAAAATTTATTTTTGATAAACATAACATTTTAACACGATCGTCTGATTCAAACCCTAAGTAATACATTGTTTCGTGCTCAAAGTAAATTTACAAATCGAATAAATTGTTGTGTTTAATGTTTTGAGAAATAATCTATACAAGATTTTATTTTTTAAATGTTAAAAACAATGTAATAAAATAAGCAGCCTTTTGGTAAATTTTTCGTATTATAATTAAAAAATAAGTTGTTTTTTATTGCAAAATATTAAAATTAATAATTATTTTTAATACTTGTGTTTGTGAGAGGAAACTGTAAATAAGTTATTGATAATTAACTGCTTGGCAGAGCAACTTATCAAAGTTTTCTGTGTGAAAGATTAAAATTTGTGTAAAATGAGCTTATTTTATTTGAAAAGTAAAGAGAACATTATGATAAAACTCTACCCCGCGAAAGATCAACACAACAGTTTGAGTTACTTTCAGAAGCCTGCCGAGAGTCGTCTGCAACCAATAAAATCATCATTGTTTATCCGAAATATTTTCCGGACGATGCATACTGCGAAATTTGTAAAAGTACTCTTTGCTTTTGCTATTTTACAGTGTTGCTTCCTGAATAGTTCATTATTTGCACAGGTTCCCAGTTGCGCCGGTGGGACCCCGTACAATTACATCGACATGTCGAACGACCCCGATGGTGTATGGGTTTCGGGCTGGCTGGGCCGTGCCGGAAACTGTTGTGGCGGTGCAACAACCAATTGTGTAGAGTTTGAAGTAACCATCAGCGAGTATGCGGTGGGTATTAATTTTGAAGTATTCGATGGCGCATTGCCTCCCGGAGCCTTGTTTTATCAAATTGATTGCGGACCGGTTACTAACATTGGGGTTCCTATCTGTCTAACCGGCCCGGGGACGTACACCATCACTTTTTGTAAACCCGGTGGAAATTTAAACAGATATCGTATTACATCTATTCCCGGTCCCTACTCAATTCCCGGAATTGGTGTTGTAACACCCGTTTGTTCCGATCAGGTAGATATTATCGGGGTTACTTCCGCGAGTATTGTTATTCGTGATATCACCTATGGAGGGACGTATGACTCTTTCTTAAGCTGTACCGACTGTCTGAACCCCGTTGTATCATGTACCGGTTCCTGCCCGCCGTTTGTTGATTA
>JAKQPY010000110.1:0-4241 GCA_029564465.1 Bacteroidota bacterium
AAGATTATATTTGAAGAAACATCCGAAAATAATTAATAACCCTCAATTCAAAGTAACATGAAAAGAATGAAAAACAAATGGCTGCTCATAGTCATGATAGCCATGCTCAGTTCCGGTGCTGCTTTATTCAGCTCCTGCGAAGAGGTTACACCCGAAGATGTTGTCAACGCGCTGGGATGGCTGTTTGAGAATGAAGATCCCTCGGCAATTCCCGATGACATTAACCTGTCGACAGCTTATGGCGATGATGTTCTTCCTGCCAGTGTCGATTTGTCCGCTTATTTTCCCCCAATTGGCGATCAGGGTCAATATGGTACCTGTGTTGCCTGGGCCTGTGGGTACAACCTGCGCAGTTATATGAATGCGCGCGAAAATGGTTTAACCACCTCCGATATGCTAAATCAAAACAATGTATACAGCCCCAAAGATCTGTTCTGGGCAATTCCTTCGGGCAACAAAGGGGCCGATTGTAACGGAACCCAGTTTCAGGATGCCCTCGATGTAATGGTATCACGGGGTATTGCCCGCATGAGTGTGGTGCCCTACACCAGTCTCGGAGATTGTTCTTCATCGCCGCAAAGCGACTGGACGGCAGATGCCGGGAATAATAAGATTTTGAATTACAGGCAAATAGAACAGACGGTTGATAATATTAAACGATATCTCTATCAGGGTAAGGCCGTGGTTTTTGGTGCACGTTTGGGTGATGAATTTATGAATGCAAGCGGCGATGTGGTGCTCACCAGTCAGTCGTATGGGTATACAGGCCAGCATGCATATCATGCTCTGATACTTTGTGGCTACGACGACAGCAAAGGACCAAACGGAGCCTTTAAGGTAGTGAATTCTTGGGGAACTGGCTGGGGCGATAATGGTTTTATCTGGGTGGATTATAATTACTTTGTACAGCAGGATTATTTTGCTTTTGCATCGTTTATCGCCAACAATGTTGAAGAAGAGCCAGACCTCAATGATCCGGCTTCGGGATACGACCTTCAAGCCTGGGAACTAACCGATGATGCTACCGACAATCAGTATCCCCGGAACCGATTGGCAGGGTATAATGTGTATAATACCGGCGAAAATGCACTGAATGCCACTGATGACTGGAATATTCTCTATTTGTATTATAATGCTTTTGACGCCAATGACTTTGGCGTAATTTTATATGATATGTACACCAACGATTATGGTGAATATGGGTTTTATGACCGTCCTGACCCGGTGCCTTCGAACGTTCCTGCTGCCGATTACTGGGCTACATATATCAATATTCCCGGTCAAAGTTCAATAGCAAACGAAGTAGCTGCACAGTTATTTCAGACTACTGCCGAACGGTTCACCTGGTCGTACGAAATGCCTGACATTAGTGGAGATTACTATTTGGTACTGATTGCCGATGGCTTCGACCAGTTTTCGGAATTCGATGAAGACAATAACTACTTTTTCTACACTTACGAAGACGGTACACCTTTGCATATTGTTAATGGAGTGATACAGGATGCTCCCGTTGCAAAAAAGATTAACAGAAGCGGTAAATTCCCTGCCAAAGGCGATAATTCAGGATTCCATTCGGTTAAGATAGGAACGAATCTGAACACCTATTCGACCAAAGAAATCAGGGCACTAATCGACGATCGCCGGAATTCGGGTGAATTGGCCCGTATGGTGCAGCAATGGAAGAAAACCGATGCCACAAAAGCACGTCGTAAAATGTTGAAATAATTCAAGGGATTTCTGTTTTTGCAATGGGCGGCTCAATAAGCCGCCCATTGTGTTTAAAACCCGTTCATCGACAGGTAAACAGTTGGAATAAGCATGATTAGCCCTAAAATGAATAATGCCAGAATGAGTTTCCATACCCAGCGAAACCAAATGTCATACGGTATTTTTGCAACCCCCAGCACTCCAATGAGGACACCCGAAGTGGGTGTTATCATGTTGGTAAAACCATCGCCAAACTGAAATGCCATTACTGTAGCCTGTCGGGAAACCCCTATCAGGTCGCTGAATGGAGCCATGATCGGCATGGTAAGGGCTGCTTTGGCTGATCCTGAAGGGATAATGATGTTTAACGCTGTCTGAATGCCATACATGGTGCTCAGTGAACCCAACTTGCCAAATCCCTGCATGGTCTTCGAAAGTCCGTACATAATTGAATCCACAATATAGCCATCGGTAAGAATTACAATGATGCCCCCGGCAAGACCTACTACCAGTGCAGCTGAAAAAATATCTTTTGCCCCTTCGAGAAACTGTTTTACCAGATTGTTTGCCGACATGTTGATGGAGATACCGGCACTTAGCCCCATAGCAAGAAATAGTGTGCCGATTTCCATTACATACCATTGGTATCCCATAACCCCGACAATTAAAAAAACAATGGTGTAGGCCAGAAGGTTGAGGTTAAAGTAGTGCACTGATTTACGGAGTGAAAAGAAAGCTGTTAAGGCAAATAATCCGCAAATTACCGGAAGTACCGGACCTGTTATATTGTTGTTTCCGATATGTAGCGAAGTGCTGGGGTAGAACCATGCAAATGCGGCCAACACGAGTACCAGTATCGCATAGACCACCCAGGCAATTTTCGGGGTATAATAGCTGATGTGTTGTTCTCCTTCAATTTTACGGTTGCGCCAAAACTCATCGATTTTGTGGGTCAGGCTGCGTTCGGGTTTGCGTTTAATGCGGTTCGCGTAAACCAGTATAAAGCTGAATCCAACAGCATTAATCAGTAACCAGCATATAATGCGGTATTCAATGCCGCTAAATATGGGAATATCCGATAAGCCCTGTGCGATACCAATGGTAAACGGATTGAGCATGGCGCCTGCAAATCCCAGATGAGCCGAGACATATACAAGACACACTCCGGTAATAGAATCATATCCCATCGAAATGGCCAGCGGTACTAAAATAATAACAAAGGCTATGGTTTCTTCGCTCATGCCAAAAATCGCCCCGAAGAGGCTAAACATAAGCATGATGAGAACCATGACAATGTTGTTCACTCCAAGCTTACGCAAAAACCGGTATTTCTCGAGACGACCGGTGGTTCTGATAAAAGCCATGATGCCCACATCCAACGCTTTGCTTGCATTCATTATCCAAAAGGCGCCGCCAATCATCAATATGAAAATAATAATTTCCGACTGGTTGACAAATCCTTTGAACATGGCCGAAAAAACCTGCCATGTCTGGGGTGCCTGCTCAACCCTGTGAAAACTGTCCTGCACTATTACCTGACGCACAGTTCCATCGGGCATTGTTTTACCGGTGCGGTCGAAACTTCCTGCCGGGATGAACCAGGTCATAACCGCTGCAATAACAATGATTGCAAAAACGATAACGTAGGTATGGGGTACTTTTCGCAGCATACATCGAATTTTGCGGCAAAATACAAATATTTTGGCACGCTGCGAAACAAAAAAGCCCGTCAGTATTATTGGCGGGCCTCGCTCAGTTCAGGGTTGATTCGGAGGTGATTTCAGAGGCCTCAGTATTCTTTATACTGATTAGCGCAGTACAACAAATTTTTTCTGATACAATCGTTGACCTTCCGATTGAATTTCGAGCTGATACACTGCAGGCAGAAGTTGACTGATATCGATGCTGGTACTGTTCTCCAACTGCATTACCAGGCTTCCGGTGGTATTGTAAACCTGAATTTTAAATTTACCTTCGGGAACACAACTCAGCATTATTTGCGTGTTTGCCGGGTTTGGATAAATCTCGAATTGGGTTTCGCCCTGATGTAAAATGCCGGTAAAATCACAGTTGGTTTGTGTGGTTATCCGAGATGAATTATCGACTGAATCAACAAATTGCAGAAATGAAGCGTGATTGCCCTTCAGTTTTTTGTCGAGATACAATCCGAGCAAATCGGTAACAATGTCATGCTGCTCTTCGCGTTCAATTCCGGCATCAGAGCCCGACATGGTTTCTCCAAAATCGCATGCCCATTGCGATTCGGCAAAATAGCAGTGAATACCCCCATTGATCCCGATCAGGATTTTACAATCGGAATTGGAACTGTTATAAATGGGAATCTGGTTTTCGTCGGGTGGTGCAACAGCATCGCCTTCGCCGTAAAATACAATGGTGGGTACGTTGGCGTTTGCAGCCGCATCAATGGCTGATGGATCGGTCTCAGCAGCCGCAAAGGTGATGATGGCTTCCATATTCTGGGTATATGACGAAGCCAGGTGTGTGGCGCCACCTCCCATGCTATGACCCATTAC
>JAKQPY010000118.1:0-1016 GCA_029564465.1 Bacteroidota bacterium
CGTCCTTTTCGTTAGCCGTCCAGTGCAGCACAACCCATTCGGGTTTTATGCTCAATCCTTTATACCGCAATGCGGGGCGGCTGTTCGGATCGGTGAGTAGTTGCCTGTCGAATATCATATTTTTGGCACTTTTGCTTTTGATTTATTTTTGGTTTGCAAGGTCGGGTGTTGGTGCGCAATCGACTTTTTCAAGGTTTTGAATACCGTCGTTATTGCTGTTTACTGCTTATAACCGCGTAGCAGTATTGCCAGCGTCTGCGTAAAGTTGCCAACGCCCCCAATTTCCCACGCCACCTCGTTCGATTCGCAGGCCGAAAAATAGTAGATCGTTGCCGCGTACTTTCGCGGGTCGGTGTATTCCGGCGGCGTGACGTCGGTTAACTCTTTAGGGGCTTCTATCGAACGGCGTGCCGCGTTTGCCGCTGGTGGCTTCGCTGCTGTCCGGCTGTTGCCCGTCGAGTAGCACGAATCCGAATAAAGCACAACCGTAACCCCGGCCTTAAATTTTGCAAGTATCGGCGTTATTTCATAGTCCGGTAGAATATCGTCGTGCATTACCCTGGCTGTGTGCATTTTGCCGTCTTTTTCAAATCTGGTTCCGTGACCGCTGAAATAAAAATGCAGTTCGTCGCCCGGCTGCAAGATTGACGCGTAGTCGTTAAGGCAAAACAATACGGTTTGCTTTCTTGCAAAATCATTACAAAGGCGCCTAAACAGCGCGCCGGGCGTCCCTAAAAACGATTCCGCTTTGTCAATGTCGTTTATGCACCCGCGAAGGTCAATATCTCCAAATATCGCCTTGTCGTATTCGTCTATACCGACGAGAAAAACGTGTTTACTCATTTTTGCAGTAATTTTTGCTTATGGTATTCTAACCACAAATTTAACTCTTTTTTTGTAATTTGGTGATCTATTTTTGAGGGATTACGAACGACCTTATTCCCGTCAATTTCCCAACCGTCCAATCCCCTATTTAGGTAGTACGCTGGATTGTTTGCTCCGGCGTACAGTACGAA
>JAKQPY010000119.1:0-2120 GCA_029564465.1 Bacteroidota bacterium
TCGTTAAAGGCAAAGGCTTCGGCGTATTCGACGATGCTCCTTATGTGGGCGGTATTTGTGCCAAAGGCTGCGCCGTTTACACACGCAAGCAGTTAGACGAACTTACCGAATGGGTAAAGCGTCCGCAAATCGGTATGAAAGGCCTCATCTACTGCCGCGTAAACGAAGACGGTACATTGCGTTCGTCGGTGGATAAATTCTACAGCGAAGACGACCTGAAGCAGTGGGCCAATTTGCTTGATGCCCAGGCCGGCGACCTCATTCTCGTGCTGGCCGGCGACCACGAAAAAACCCAGAAAGCCCTCGGTGAGCTGCGTCTCGAAATGGGCAACCGCATGGAACTGCGCAACCCGCAGGAATTTGCCCCGCTGTGGGTAGTCGATTTCCCGCTGCTCGAATGGGACGAAGAAACACAACGCTTCTATGCCAAACATCACCCGTTTACTTCACCCAAACCCGAAGATATTCCCCTGCTCGACAGCGATGCAGGCAGTGTACGCGCCAATGCCTACGACATGGTAATTAATGGGGTTGAAGTAGGGGGCGGCAGCATCCGTATATTCAACCGTGAACTGCAACAGAAAATGTTCTCGGTGCTGGGCTTTACCGATGAGGAAGCCGAGCATCAGTTTGGCTTCCTGCTCAATGCATTCCGTTATGGTGCTCCACCCCACGGTGGTATCGCCTTTGGTTTCGACAGGCTGTGTTCACTGTTCGGTGGATCCGATTCCATCCGCGACTATATTGCCTTCCCGAAAAACAATTCGGGCCGCGATGTAATGATCGACAGTCCGGCTGCCATTAAGCAGGAGCAATTGGACGAACTGTTCCTCAATCTGAAAAATCCGGTGAAATAGGTTTGCCGGCAAATCCCTTCCGGGTTTGTTTGTACGATATTTACTTTCAGAAAGTTTTATTTTGCAGTTTCTATTAAAAAAACTGCAAAATAATTTAAAAACTCATGCAACCAATTTTTAACACCGGGTGTTATAGCATACAGAGACTAAAACACCAAGCCTATGAAAACTATTGTATGTATTCTGATGTGCCTGATTGCTTTAATTGCAAATGTCTTTGGCCAAAATGGATTAAGTTATCTGAGCGATACAATAATTCAACATAACCGACGCGGCTTAATAGCTGATGATAATGGCAACTATATTGCAGCCTATTTAAATAGGGGTGTAGTGATTTTTTCGGGCGACGAAACTATTCTTATCGATACCTCGAACAGCAACTTGCCAAGTCTTGAAATTACCGATATTGAGCTATATTCCAATAAACTTTATGTGGCTACCGGGCTGGGTGTTTATTTTTGTAGCTATCCCAATGGAATTTTTAATTGGAGTGCCGTACCGGTTTTCCAAAACATGAGAATTCCCGAAATTGCTTTTAATAACAATAAACTATATGCATTTTGTGCAAACTGGGAATTTCCGGTTGATACACTGGTTGTTTATGATATGGGGCAGCAAACCCGGCACGACTTTACTTTAAATGGGTTCAGTTGGTATTCTTATAACAATCCCAATGCATTTGCCAACAATGGAGACATCTATTGGGGTGCCGGAGTAAGAGGTATTTATAAGTTAAGCAGTGGACAGGTCAGCGCAGTAACCGACAGTCTCAAGGCTTTTAATATTTATATAGATAACAATAAACTTTGGTTTTCAACTTCAAAAGGATTGTTTTGTCTGAATACTAACAATAATAGTGTGCTTCCTGTTAGTAATTTTGAGTTTTATGATAATGTGGTCGATTACAGGTATGCTTTATACACCAGAGATTCCGAAGGGAATATTGTGCTTGCATTGCCCTATGGTAATACATTGGGAAAACTTATGATACAGAAATACTCAAATAATGAGTTGTCGAGTTACTATTATCCGGATGATTCGATTTCACTGTCATCAATTTATCCGGTTATGCTTCAGGTGGGTATAAATAGTCAATCCTTAAATTAAGTCTAACCTGTTGATAATCAACAACAAAATGTTGATAAAGCGTTGGATAATAGGGTTTTAAATTGCAAGGTTTTTTGTACTTTAGTGAAAAAGCTTGCAAAAAATGAAAGGGAAACTGCCTAATCAAGATCAAAAGAATTTGTTTCGTCCAATTTT
>JAKQPY010000132.1:0-4617 GCA_029564465.1 Bacteroidota bacterium
CAACAGTATATTGTTGAAGCGGAACTCCATCACATTGGGGTTCTTGAATTGCCAGCTTACCGGATGACTGTATGTTTCCACATTAAAGGTCTCAATATCCATACGGCTTACATCCAGCGTATCTCTTACCAGAACCGTAAAAGCCGTATCGTTGCCGGTGTTCTGGAAGCGGATGGTGTAGCTGAGGCGCTGCCCGTGCAGCACGTAGCCTTCGTCGCCAATGCCGGCAGGACTTACCCGTTTGTCGTTGGGGTCGTAAGCTGCGGTGATTTCCTGATAAATGGTGTCGTAATTATTCACCAAGCAGGTGTCGGGGTCAAACGGGGTAATCCATGCATGAGAAAACAGTGTATCACCAAGGTACTCAATGCCGGGAACCTCAAAATCAACACGAAATTGGTGCTCAACTCCCGGACCCATGGGGCCGTAATTCCAGGTAAAGACATTGCCTGATTGCGAAGCAGGAGTTTCAGTTGATGAAACAAAACTCAGCAATGGGTCGAAAGCCACATTCACGGTTCCTGTAGCGGTAACCGTTCCCCAATTTTTATACGTTATCCAATAATGTGTCTCAAACCCAACCCGTGTAGGTGAACCGGTAACATACACAGCAACATCATGCGTATTCTCAGGAGTTGCGATGCCAAAATCGAGATTATCAATCACTTGTTCATCGCTGATAATCGAAAACTGGTGTTCGGCTTCGGAAGTTGCATACCAGTAATTCACCGGCACATAGCTTACCGTATTTTCTCCTTCTTCAGCTCTCAAAAAATATTTCCCCTCATTGTTTGTGAATGTGTAAAACGGGCCGGGCTCCAGTTTTACCAAATGTCCGGCCACGCCTTGCTCACCTTCATTGGGTATGCCGTTAAGGTTGGTGTCAAGAAACACCAAACCGGAGATATTGGATTCAATCAGTTTCACAACCCAAACATCAAATTCTCCATGATTACCTGTAACATTACCATCAACAGACGTAGTTGAACCTGTTATAATGATACCACTATCTAAGGCTAAATGAACAAAATTAGCCAGATCATTACCACTGCCCCCAAAGCATTTTTGCCAGATGATATTTCCGAAAAAATCTAATTTTATCACCCAGGTATCCTGAGCACCATGATTTCCTGCAACATCAATGTCATTGGAATATGTGGAACCGGCGACAATAACTTCATAATCGTCAATTTCCTGACAACTTAAAACAAAATCAGCACTAGTTCCACCCAGGCACCTTTGCCATTCGAAATTGCCTAATTCATCTAATCTCACGACCCAAGCATCAACCATTCCATTAAATTCAGTAATATCCCCATTGGTTGATTGAGTATACCCAGCCATAACGAATCCCCCATCAGTGGTTTGAAGAATTGAATTTGAATAATCAGGAGCACTTCCACCCAAACATTTTTGCCATTCAACTATCCCAGTATTATCAAGTTTTACAACCCATATATCAGTCGAGCCATGATATCCTGAAACATCTCCATTATTTGAGTTTGTAGTACCAGTAATAATATAGCCTCCGTCTATTGATTGCTGAATGCATTCGGCATATTCATCACTACTTCCCCCAAAACATTTTTGCCATTCTATATTTCCTACTTCATCTATTTTCACAATCCACACATCATAAATTCCATGATTATCTGTTACGTCACCATCGTTTGAACCAGTAAAACCAGCCAAAATATAACCTTCATTTGAAACTTGCAGAATGGAAGAAGCACAATCATCATAGGCTCCACCAAAACACTTTTGCCATTGAATAATTCCATTATGGCTTAATTTTACAACCCAAATATCATTTCCCCCATGATTTCCTGAGACATCTCCATCATCAGATTGAGTGCGACCTGTTGCAATAAAGCCACCATCTGTTGTTTGTATAATAGAAAGTGCCTCATCATTACTACTACCGCCCAAACACCTTTGCCATTCTATATTACCAATATTATCCAATTTTACAATCCAAAAATCCTGCAAACCCTGATTTCCGGAAACATCTCCATCGTTAGAATATGTGTAACCTGCCAGGATATATCCTCCGTCCGACGTTTGATGAATACAATTAGCATTTTCAGTACCACTTCCCCCCAAGCATTTTTGCCATTGAATGATGGCTTCCTGTGCATGAACACGACTTGCACAAATAAGTATGCTTACGGCGAGGAGAAGTAGGGAGAGGTTTTTCATAACAGGTATTTATTAACGGTTATGGTATAAATAATAGCTTTGGTATCTGCAAATATATAAAATTGTTTGAATGATAAATAATTTTTAGAATGAAAAATCGAGATGTGAGAAAAAAATGATGGATGGGGATGAAATTGGGTGAGGGGTTTTATATGCGTCTCCGTATAGGTAGATTGCTTCGGTTTGCAGCCCGGGAGCCTCTCCATCCGAGTTACTCGCAGAGAACTCGGATGCAAACTATCTGTAAAAATTCAAATGACACACTATCTCGCCGGGCACCTCGGCTCCATCTCGACTCCATCTCGACTCCGCTCGGCGACTGGTAGTGCTTGTTTTTTACCGCGTTATTTCTTGAGCGACCTGATGTAGTTTACAATGCTCCAGCGGTCTGATTCGTCGGGAACGGCTTTGCGGAAGTCGTGCCAGGGATATCGCCCTATGAAGGATTGGTAATAAATTTCGCCATCGTTGAATTTGGCCTGATAGTCGGCATTGGATAGGTCGAACATTTCGATTCCCATGTTTTTTGCCTTCACACCATCGGCTTTTCCTGTTTTACCGTGGCAGGTGGCGCAGGTGGCATCATACAGGGCTTTCCCGTCGCTCAGACTGGTGGCATCTTTTTTCACGGTGTTTTTCATGCTCTTATATTGCGCCGGAACATTCCAGGGATCTTTTGTGTATTCTACGGCTACAAACGAAAGGAGTCCGGCAGAAGCCAGTACCACAATCATAAACTTGCTTAGATTACTGAGTTTCATATTCGCTGTTTTTAAAATTTGACAATAATATTAAATCCCGGCATAATTCCACTTTTTTCGGTGAAATCGTAGCTGTTGGTTATCATGTTGAACTGCGGTACAATCGCCCTGTAGGATGAAACAAAAAGCTGGAAAACGTGGGTCATGGTGTTTATTTCGAAGCCTAATGCAGCATCGGGCAAAGGTTTTAGCTTATGTGGCATATTGCTGTCGCCATGGCGACCGCCTTTTCCTAATGCGAATGGGTGTTCGTATTCGCCAATCACGCCGAATGATCCGGTAATTTTGAAACGTGCAGCCACCGAAACAGCGAGCGCATCGTTATAGTATTTCGGATAATAGGCAATTACTTCGGTGAGTGAGTCTTCGGTTACCACACGGTAGCTGTCCACTTTGTTTATATGGGCGTAACCGAGGCTAAGCTGTGTAGAGAGGCGGTCGTACCACTTGCGTGAGATGATAAGTTCGGTGTAGTACGACATTCTGTCGCTGAAGCGATAGTTCAGGCCGTAAAACTCCTCTTTTCTTGTACTGATTACTGCACTGGCATAGGCGCTTACCGAAACAGGAATTACTCCGTCGCGCGATTGCGACAAGAGCTTGTATTTTATCAGAAACTCCTGACTCTTATTGTCTTTTTCGGAACCGAAACCTAGCATAAGATTGTTTGTAATACTGTAGTTTAACCCCATTCTGATATTCGATGCACTATAAAACCCAAAAAGATCGCTCAACCCGTTTTGCACTGATGTGAACCGGTGATGGATTACAAAATCCAGGCCATTTTTGGGAGATATTTCGGTGGTTTGATTATCGATAATCAGCGAACCGCTCCAGGGGTTAATCACTGCTTTATGTTTTTTTGCAGGAGGCGTTACACTGTCGGTTTGTGCTGTCAGTCGAACTGCGGAGGCCAGTATCAGCGTTAAGCCAAGGCTTACAATTAAAAATCTTTTCATAAAATTAGTTGTTTAATGCTCCCTGTTCAATCCATTCAACAATAAGGCTGTGTTGCACCGGGGTCAGGTACAAATCGGCGTGACCGGGATCGGGTTCTGTAAAGAAACGGCTGCTTTCGGGGTCGGAAAGATTAATGAAATTACCGTTCATGATACTGTTGTACATGTCGTCGGATTCCAGATCGAGGCTGGTGCCCGCAAAGTGACAGGATGCGCAGTTGTTGAGTAATAAGGGCTTAATATCCTGCGAAAAAAACACCGAATCAATGGTCTGTGTGGTATCTTTCGGAAAAATTCCTTCGTCGGGCATTCTTATATAAGTGCTTTCGCAGCCCATAGAAAATAAAAGTATTATCCCCCCAAGCCCTGAAATGCTCGTCAACGTCCGTAAAATGCTTTTAATGTGCATATTGTGAAATTAAAAAATTGTGTAAATTTATCAAAAAATTAATATGCAAAAGATACTATTTACCTTAGGTTTTTTGATGCTTGCATTGTTGTCGTTTTCGCAGGAATGGGTTATTCGCGAATTTGGTCCTTGTCCAAACGACAAGACGTATGGAATCTGTGTTGGAAATGGCCGGAACGACGGGCTGAATCGTGTTTATGTGACTACCCGCGGCGAACCCACCGATGCGGGTATTTACGAATGGACGTATCAGGGAAATGCCTGGGTGATGACAGCCACGGTAGCTACC
>JAKQPY010000144.1:0-4007 GCA_029564465.1 Bacteroidota bacterium
TCGATGGCTCAGTTTCATCTCTCCGGGCACCTAGACTACACCTCGATTCCGGTGACCAGCATATTATTGAAATAATGTGTTTTCTGCAATTTGCATTTTTGCCCGTAGGGCATAAACATCATTAAATAACAAGGCTAATAAAACCGTGTTTCCCGTAGGGAATCAACATCAAAATGCCGGGGTTAATGTCCTACGGACAAAAATTCCTTTTTAACTGCAATTCTATTGTTGTTGAAGCCCTACGGGCTAAAGGTCAATTCAGGTAGAACGTGGGAGTTCTTTGCGTTGGGACAAATGAGGAAGTTCGGTATCTGGGCTCCACCCGCTCTAATGTAGCAATTGAAAACTAAAAAACAATTGGCAAGTAAATTACATTTTCACCAATGTCTTTCCACTTTCATTTTAGCCGGGTTAGATTTCTTAGAACTAAATATAGCAGGGTAACCTGTTTTGATACTTCCAAATTATCGGAGAGGAATACAAGTAAGAAAATAAAATCAAAAAAATCAGGCACCTATGCAACCATTTTATTGATAAAGGAGTTAGTTTTGTTGTTAAATATTATAATTCCATGAAATATTTTGCATTTTTCGTATTTATGTTAACAGGCTGTCTGGCTTTTTCACAGGTAGTTTACCACAATATTAATCCTGATAGTCAGATACAGGTTGAATGGTTCCAAACCAGTTACTATAACTTTTCGACAGATGAATTTGCTAACGACACATTAAGGTTCTCCCTTTTTTCGGATTCAGAAAGGCTTATTTATGCTAGGGGCTATGGTAATATGTGGTTTGTTAAAAATGCGGAATACGACAATGTTGATACTGTTTCTATCGGAAGCATGATTGACAACACTCTATCGTACAGGCAACAGACCGCTCAATTATCCAATTTTTATGTTTACGACAGTCAATGTAATGGTGCCTGGTGCAATGTAACATCAAAATTTCTTGGATTCCGGATTAAAGAAGGCACAAACATTTATTACGGATGGCTACGAATGAGCACTAATCAGGACAACAACTGCCTTATTGTTCACGATTATGCGATTCAATTAACGCCGGGCATTCCAATAGCTGCAGGCGAAGGATTACCCATATTTGCCGAAAACCTGATGCTTACCGACGAAAGCAATCACCGCAACGCCTCCGATATAAATCTGACTTTTACATCTTCCATGTTGTGGGAGCAAGTTAACCAATACCGCGTGATGATAGTCCCTGCCGATCTATCCGAAGATTTTTCACTGGATGCTGCCATAGAGGTAGAAAATGACAGGTATTTTATGATAACTCCTTCATCAGATGCTTTTTCGGGGACTCTTCCCGAAACCCTTCCCGATGTTTTTGGAAATGAAATTGCAGAATTTATTCCTTACAGGGTTGTAATATTAAGCGTCTCGAGTAATTCAGCAGAATTTCCCGATGTCTTATCGGAACCATCCCCAGAGCTGACCCTAAGTAGCCCGTGTGTTTCTATAACTCAACTTCAAGCCAATTCGGAATACCTTGGAGGTACTGCTTACAATATTCAGGTTTCGTTTGATAAACCGGAAGCCGAGCAAGGCATTTCAGGGTACTACTTGCTATTTGTTGCCGGTGACGAGTTGTCAGATTTAAATATTGAAACTGCCAGCGCTGTAAATCCCGAAAATGTTGTGCTTATTGCAACGGGATCCGAAACATACGCTGCTGCTTTTGCACACACAGCCGTTCGCGATTGGCATGGTGAAGAATTAAATCCGGATAGAAATTACCATACGGCAGTATTGGCGCTAGCCGATGGTGTTGTATATAATGTTAATACGTTGACAGTTACAACCAATTCTTTCAAACTAAAAAGATTATGTCAGGCACCAATCTATGTTTTTGCTTACGACAATGATAATACCGGTAATTCAACCGACATAGGTCTTCGCTGTGTTATACCTGCAAATGAAACAGGCATTGAAGCATATCGTTTTTACATCGTACCACTAGCATTGGCCGGACAGTTTACTTACGAAATGGCGCTTCAGGCCGGCGAAGGCAATTTTGTTGAAGCCCAACCTACAGGAAGCACTTTAAATCTGACCGCCGGAACACAAACCCATCTGTACAATGGGAACCCTGTACCTGCTGATTCGGCATTGGTAGTATTTGCCATGAGTTATCCCGACATGGTTTATTGCGACCGGGGTACAGTATCGAACATGTCGAGGCCTTTTGTACTAAGTAATCCAAATGTTTTTGTTACGGGTCAGATATCCGGGAACGACTTACAGTATAATAATATTGAACCTGATGTTGTACTTAATCCCTATCAGGCTGAAATTGAATATGAGCTGAGTATTGATGGTGATAGCGAAAGTGATGTGCGTATAATTGTATCTTCTTTCAATGGCTTGGGAGGCGGATCAAGCTATATCAAGGTAAAAACTCTTGCCGAAACCGAACTGGCAACATGCTTCAACAATAACTATGAGGTCGATACTATTCCTGCCGCTTACAACATTGGCAATTTCTTAGAATGGAATTCCGGAACTTTCACCATTGCCTATGTATCATGGGTAATGGGATCACCAACAATAACTTTAGGTTCATGGTATAGTACAGGTGAAAAGTTTATGGCATTACGAACGCAAAATTCCAATTCCACAACCTACACATGGGTTCGGGTTTCAACAAACGGGGCAAGCATTCTTCGCCTCTACGATATGGCATCAGTTACAATAAATACCCAAAGTCCTCAGCCACTTCCGCCTCAATGCCCCCAATTGTATCCCAATCCCTGCAGCGATGAATTACATTTAGTTGACGAAAATCTGGAACAAGAAGTTAATTATAGCATTACCAACGTGCTGGGGCAGCTTGTAATAGAGGGTCGGATCGATGGGGAAAACACAAAAATACAACTAAATGGCTTAACCCCGGGCTTATATGTGCTGAGTTACATAAACCATGGCAGCACAAACACCATAAAATTCCTTAAACAATAATATTAAGCAGCATTAACGAAACCGTAACTAATAGCAAGCTCAGAGGTCTGCTTGGCTTAAGAACAGGCAATCAAGGTTTTCGAACCAGAAGCAGCATAGCACCTGAATCGTCTTTTAAAATAATGCAATCTTCCGAATAGGAAGGCATCATCAATATGTGGAAAACATAGGCTGTTTCGCGATAGGTAAATGCCAGTGAATTGTGATTATAATCAATGGTATAGGCCACTTTTATTGTATCCTGCAAGGTAATAATGTCAAAACAATTTGCGTTGATATCAAAAATTAACTCCGGTGCCGTAAATTGAATTTCGGACTTCGGGCTGTTGGTGGCTCTGAAACAAAAACTGCTGAAACTAATCGAATTATTTTGCGCTTGCTCTATTACGCAATGCGCATACCAATGCCCATTAAAATCGACCTGTGCCATGTTTCGTTGGGCTGAAAACAGAAACAGCACCGCGACTACACACCAAATTCTAATTACATTGTATTTCATCTGTATATATTTTAAACTTTTCAAATGGTAAACATACAATAATTTTAGCAAATTCAAGCAATAATCTGAATGTTTTATCACCACAGTTCTACATGATGATTCCTTTAAACGGTTGATTCATCCAATAGTGGAGTGATACGTATTAGTTTGTGTAAAATTGCAAACATCCACCAGCTTATGCAATAAATTTATCTGGAAATAACAAGGCTAATAAAACCGTGTTTCCCGTAGGGAATCAACATCAAAATGCCGGGGTTAATGTCCTACGGACAAAAATTCCTTTTTTACTGCAATTCTATTGTTGTTGAAGCCCTACGGGCTAAATACCGTTTTGGGAGCTTGGGTACGGGGATTTCGGTGGTTCAGTTTCATCTCTCCGGGCACCTCGACTACACCTCGATTCCGGTGACCAGCATATTATTGAAATAATGTGTTTTCTGCAATTTGCATTTTTGCCCGTAGGGCATAAACATCATTAAATAACAAGGCTAATAATACCGTGTTTCCCGTAGGGAATTAACATCAAAA
>JAKQPY010000146.1:0-29039 GCA_029564465.1 Bacteroidota bacterium
TGCAGAAAATCAGTTTGTTACCCGGTAATATCTTTTTTTGTCTAAAAAAAATCCTGCTCGTAAATTTGCACGAAATTCTTATTCAATGAACAAAAAGGTTTCAGTTGCCCGTCTCTCAATTGCGTCAAATACGCTGCTAATTGGTTTGAAATTAACCGTAGGTTTATTGAGCGGGTCGGTAAGCATTATCTCGGAGGCCATTCACTCGTTGATGGACCTTGTTGCAGCGGTAATTGCCTTTTTTGCGGTTCGGGTCTCCGATATCCCTGCCGACGAAAAACACCCTTACGGGCATGGCAAATTCGAGAATGTTTCGGGAGTGATAGAGGCATTGCTTATAGTCGGCGCTGCCGTTTGGATTGTTGTGGAGGCGATTCATAAAATTGAAAACCCGGGCGAACCTGAATTCGTACTGCTTGGGGCAACGGTTATGCTTGTTTCGGCCGTGGTAAATTTTTTCGTGTCGCGAAAGCTGTATAAAGTAGCGAAGGAAACCGATTCGGTAGCCCTCGAGGCCGATGCACTGCACCTGAAAACCGACGTATATACTTCGCTGGGAGTTGGGCTCGGTCTGATATTGCTTTGGATTACCGGAATACCATTAATCGACCCCATAATTGCCATCCTCGTGGCCTTGCTTATACTCTGGGAATCGTTTCAGTTACTGAAAAAAGCATTCACTCCATTGCTCGATGTTTCGCTCGACGAATCAGAAGTCAGCCGGATTAACGAAATTCTGGCTGCCCGAAATCTGAAGTATCATGACCTGAAGACCCGAAAGGCGGGCAATTATCGTTTTGTTGAATTTCATCTGGAGCTTCCTGCTGGAATGGTTTTGGCAGAAGTTCACCGGCATTGCGACGATATCGAAGAAATTCTGAAGATACAATTCGAGCATCTTACTGTAACCATTCACGTGGAGCCGGCTAATAACGCGTAGTAAAATTGTAAAACCAGTAATGGGTGTCGAAAAATTACGACAAATTAAAATCAGGAGGGAGTTTCTATTTTACGAGCCACAAAAATTTCGAACAATACAAACGGAAAGACCAGCTTTTTCAGGCAAATTATTTCATAACCTTCCTTAAAGGATTCGTTAATGGCGGCTATGTTTATTACATGATAATCTCCGGTAAAGCGCTTACCCGCTATTTTTCTGCCAATTCGATACAACCAATTTTCGGAAGGCCCCGAAATAACTGCAATACCCCGATCACGTAAGAGACGATTAAAAAGGCGGACATAATCGGGGTAGTTTTCGATATGTTCGAGAACGTCTAAGGCAAAAACAATATCAAACGAATTGCTCTCGAGGCTTTTGCTCATTATATCCCCCTCAATGAACCTGATGTTCGGTGGAAAATCGATGCCAGATGAAATCATTCTGAGCGGACTGAATTCAAGGTCGGAAGCCCAAACTTCAAAATTGTTTTTTGCCAGTAAATAGCTCATTACGCCCGATCCGCAGCCAAAGTCAAGCACCCGTTGTCCGGTTGAGTACTTTTGCGCGAATCGGAATGCCAGCCGTAAGCGCTTCCAAAACAAGTAATCAATAAACGGATTTTTATGCGCATAGGCAGGAAAAGCGGCTTCATCCAATTCGGCATTATTGGTTTTTTTGAGGATTTCGCTGATCCCTGCCTTGAATTTTCGTTTAACCTCTTTGAATGTTTCCATTATTATCTCAATTTGCTGAACGAAAACGCCATGATAACCGATTAGCTTTTTGCAGTATTCTAATGTACTACCGTAACAATTCCAATATACGGATTGGCTCCGGTGAGCAAATCGATGGCATACATATAGGGTCCTGTGGGAACAGGTAATCCATCATGGGTTCCATCCCAGAAACCTTCGGTGGCCAGTCCTTCATACAGAATTTGTCCCCATCGGTTAAACACCTGGATATAGGCTCTTGGGAACAGATGAATGTTGCCGATAACCCATTCGTCGTTTATACCGTCGCCATTGGGAGTGAATGCGTTGGGAATAATCAGGCAATCGCGGAAGGTGTCTTCAAGGTGAATATCGCTTAACAAGTATTCGCAACCATGCGCATCAACCACATTAACCGTGTAATCGCCCTGATACAGGCTGTCGATGGGAGAGGAGGGATAGCTGATGCCATTCATTTCGTAAATATAGGGCTCAGTTCCGCCCGTAACTGCAACCAGAATTGACCCATCGTAATTACCAATACACGACGGGTCGGTTGTTGTATAGCTTGCAATTAAAGGTCTGGGTTGTGCGAGAAACACGAGGCTATCGGTACTGCAGCCCTTGGCATCCGTAACGGTTACATTGTAAACACCCTGCCCCAAAAATCTTATGGTTGAGAGATTCACAAAGCTGGTCCCATTGTACCAATAATAGTTGTAAGGTGGTGTTCCTCCCTGAGCGACAGCATTTATTTCGCCGTCAGTGTCCTGATAGCAACTAATGGGTGTGATATTTAACAGAACAGACAAAGGCGCAGATGGCTGGGCAATGGTAAAGTCAATAACTTCAACACATTGATTATGGTCGCTGACACTTACCTGATAGTTTCCGGCAAGCATATTGATAATCTGATATCCGCTCTGACCGCTACTCCAGGCGGCATAGTAAGGGGGAACCCCACCCGATATGGCAACTTGTGCCGATCCGGTGGCATCGCCATAGCAGCTTACAGGAACCGTAGTTACAGCAGCATTCAGTTGTCCCGGCTGGTCAATTGTTTTGCCAGATGAACCCGTACAACCCCAAGCGTCAGTAATAGTCAGGTTGTACTCACCGGCAACCAGTCCGGTAATAACAGCTGTATTACCGCCCGTCGACCACTGATAGGTAAACAATGGAGTTCCATTAGGCATCGAACCGCTTAGTGAACCGGTGGCGTCCCCGAAACATAATATCTGACCCGTTTGAGAAATAACCACAGGGTTCGACCCTGAAGCCATAATCTGGAAGCCGTCGTGGAAGGTGCAACCATTAAAGTCGGTGATACTTACCTCGTAATAACCTGCGGACAATCCGGTAATAGCATTGGTTACAGCGCCCGTACTCCACAAGTAGGTAAATGGAGCGGTTCCGCCCTGTGGCAGAAGCGTAATGCTGCCAGGGCTTGTGCCGCAATTCACATGCTGAATGCTTGCTCCGGGTACAATCGCATTGGGCTCATTAATTACTACCTGCTGAATGCTGGTGCACAGATGGTCATCAGTAATGGTAACGTGATAGGTTCCTGCACTCAGGTTATTTACGGATGGTCCCGTACTTGAGCTTTCGTCATCCCAAAGATAGGTATACGGCATGGTGCCGCCTGTCACACCGATGTTCACAAATCCGTTGTTTCCGCCAAAACAGCTGACATGGCCAATATTGGCAATAGTCATCGATATATTTTCGGGTTGCGTTATACTGAAATTCGATAACTGATTACAGCCGTTATCGTCGGTAACCAATACCGACCAATTGCCGGCAGGAATATTATTTACTGATGAACCTGTCCCTCCGTTGGGAGTATTCCACTGATATGTGTATGGTTCGGTACCCCCTGAAACATTGACCATTGCACTTCCGTTTTCGTAACCAAAACAGCTGGCATTTGATAATACAACCGGGGTGGAAAGCAACTGATCGGGTTGCAGCAAATTGAATTGCGCTACATGGGTGCAACCCCTCGAATCGCTTACGGTAACTGAATAATTACCGGCAACAACATTCAATAAATCCTGAGTGGTCGACGAAGGTGTGTTACTCCAGGTGTAAGAATAAGGTGACAGACCAGAGCTCACACTGATATAGATGCTTCCGTTGGCATTCCCATAACATAATGGCTCCGTTAAATTATCGGTAGTAACTTCGGGAACCGGATATACAATGGTTGTGTATTCGGCAGTATCGCGACAACCAAATCCATCGGTATACACATAAATAATTTCGTGCATACCTGTTCCGGCAGTCTGCGGATTAAAGGTACTTCCGCCAATACCGTCCCCGCTGAAAACGCCCCCCGCGGGCAGTCCAACAAGTACTGAACTTCCATCGTTGAGACAGTAATGATTGTTAATACCACTGAAGCTGGCCACAGGCAATGCATGAACCGTAAATAATTTGGTTACCACACTGCTGCATCCATTCAGGTTGGTATAGCTGTAGGTGATAGTATGAGTTCCAATACCTGCCGCTGCAGGATTGAACTGGTTGCCGGTAATGCCATTGCCGCTTAAAACCCCACCTGCCGGACTGACAACCACAACAACCGAAGGTTCATTCAGACAGAATTCAGTATCAGCGTTGGTTATACTAAGATTGGTGGTGTTGTTAACCGTAATATTGTGTGTGTCGAATGCCAGACAATTTCCGTTAGAAATTGTGAACACAATCTGATGATTGCCTGTACCGGCAACTGAAGGATCGAATATTCCATCAGTTACATTAATAATACCGGGTCCGCTCCAGCTTCCTCCCGACAGGTTTACACCAAAATCAATAGTTGATTGGTTGATACATGCCGAAACAGGACCAGAAATTTGGGGTTCCGGATTATCATAAACAGTAATAACATGCTGGTCACTGTCGGTGCACGGCCCATTGCTTACCGTGTAGGTAATGGTATGAATTCCCGGGCCTGCAGTCGCGGGGTTGAATGTTCCGTTAAGCGTGTTTACGATTCCGGTGCCACTCCAGGTACCACCGGGACTGACTGCACTCAGGTTTACCTGACTGTTGGTTTCGCAGAAGCTGGCAGGACCGGAGATCGTAGCATCAACAGCTTGATATACCTGAATGTTTTGATCGTCACTTGCTGAACATGCTCCTTGCGTAAATGTATAATTTACGGTGTATACACCCGGAGTCAGACTGGTCATGGTAAACAAACCGGTTGCCGGATTGGTAATACCGGTACCGCTCCATATACCCCCTGCCGGTGTCGCATTCAGAGTGACACTGCCTGTTGTCTGGCAATAGGGTCCGGTGCTGGTGATGGTAACAACAGGATATGCCGACACAGTGATAAAAGTTGTATCATCATCGGTGCAATTACCATTGCTTATGGTATAAATTATGGCATGTGTTCCCGGACCGGCAATTCCCGGATTGAAGGCTCCGGTAGTGGTGTTTATTATTCCAGTCCCTGACCATAAGCCTCCGGCTGAAGCGGCTGACAGGGTTTGTGTTGCTTCAGTCTGACAGAATGGTCCCGCAGGCGAAATGGTCGCATCAAGCCAATCGGAGACAATAACAGTTATATCGTCGTTTGATGTGCACATTCCATTCGTCAGGGTGTAGGTTATGATGTGAGTTCCTTCTCCTGCAATACCCGGATTAAATGCTCCCGTACCGGAATTTGTGATACCGTTTCCGGACCAGACTCCACCGGCGATACTGCTGCTAAAGTTTATTGGGGAGTCGTTTTCGCAGAAATTGGTTGAGCCGCTTATTACAGGAACCTCATAATCATCAACATGAATTATCTCGGTATCGCTATCGGAACAACCTCCATTGGTAACGGAATAAGTAATGGTATGATTTCCGGGTCCTGCAATTCCCGGGTTAAATGTTCCGAGAATTGCACTGGTAATACCGGTGCCACTCCATGTCCCTGCAGGGCTGACAGCCGTCAGGTTTATTGCAGCCTGTGTCTCACAGAAAGGTCCGGCAGGACTTATGGTAGCATTTACAACTGAGGATACAGTCAGATTGGCAGATGATGTTGAAGTGCAGGCGCCATTACCCACAGTATAAGTAATGTTGTGAACTCCTACTCCGGCAACAACAGGGCTGAAAGTGCCGGTTGCGGGGTTGGTGATTCCGGTGCCCGCCCATGTACCACCCGGCGTGGCTGCCGTAAGATTTACAGGTGCCTGATTAGCACAGAAAGGCCCTGCAGGTGTAATTGTTGAATTGGGATTATCGTCAACCACAATTACAACAGAGGCGTTGTCGGAGCATACCCCATTGCTAACGCTGTAGCTGATGGTGTGCGAACCATTTCCTGCCAGAATGGGATTGAATAAACCTGTTGTTGGGTTTATAATGCCCGTTCCCGACCATGTTCCTCCTGCTGAGGCTGCCGAAAGAGTAACGGCTGTCTGATTTTCGCAGAATGGTCCGGCTGGAGTGATACTTGCGTCAACGGCTGCATCCACGTGTAGGGTAGTGGTTCCGGTTGAGGAGCAGGCTCCTGCCAGCATAGTATACGAAATAATGTGATTTCCGGCACCGGCAATACCCGGAGCAAAAGTGCCGGTGACCGTGTTTGTGATACCGGTTCCCGACCACGTACCTCCGGCAGTAGCAGCTGTGAGGTTGAGCGGTGCGGCATCGGAGCAGAAAGGTCCTGCCGGGGTAATACCGGCATTGGGAATTGCATCGACATGAATAGTTTCAGTGTCGTTGTCGCTGCATTCGCCATTCAGGGTTGTGTAAGTAATTATATGGTTTCCAGAACCGGCAACACCGGGATTGAAAACACCTGTGGCAGTATTCGTGATACCTGTTCCTGCCCAAAGACCTCCGGCTCCGGCAGCTGTAAGGCTGACAGGCAACGCATCAGCGCAGAAAGGTCCTGCCGGCGTAATCGCAGCACTGATGATGTCATCGACATGAATGCTGATATTATCGGAATTCGTGCAGGCACCGTTGTTAATCTGGTAGGTGATATTATGATCTCCCTGAGCGGCAATGCCCGGATCAAAAGTGCCGGTGGCAGCATTGGTGATACCTGTTCCGGTCCATGTGCCTCCGGCTGTGGCTGCTGTAAGGTTTATCGCTGCTTCGTTTTCGCAGAAGGGTCCCGCAGGTGAGATAACTGCCGAAAGAGTATCATCGACGGAAATAGTTTCGTTGTCCGAGTCGAAACAGGCAATATTTCCCACACTGTAGGTGATAATATGGTTTCCTGATCCAGCAATTCCGGGGTTAAATTCTCCGGTTGACGCATTTATAATACCGGTTCCGCTCCATGTTCCACCTGGGGTAACAGCTGTCATGATAATTGTAGCACCTGAAATGCATTGTGTAGCTACGGGACTTATTTCAGCATCTACTACTGTATTATAAACCCAAACTGTTACAGTGTCATAAGAAATACATGAGCCACTGGTAATCTGATACACGATTTCGTGACCACCAGCCCCGGCAGTTGCCGGATCAAACAAACCGGTATTGACATCGGTTATTCCGGTGCCACTCCATGTGCCGCCCGGATTCAGAGAGGATAAATTACTTGCTGCATCAGTGATACAGAATGGTCCGGGAGGTGTAATTGAAGCATTTATTGCTGCATCAACCAGAATGTTTTCGGTTTGAGTATCAGAACATGTTCCCACACTAACTGCGTAGGTTATGGTGTGTAATCCCGGCCCGGCAATTTCCGGATCAAATATTCCGATTGTTGCATTAATAATACCTGTTCCGCTCCAGGTGCCTCCGGCTGTTACTGCTGAAAGTGTGACAGCATTATCATACTGGCATAATGGGCCGGCTGCGGTAAAATTTGCATCAACATTTGCATCCACATGCACTGTAATCTGACTTTGCACGTTGCATGCGCCGCTGTTCACGGTATAGGTAAGCACATGATTTCCGGGACCAGCTGTTGCCGGGCTGAAAATACCGGCGGCTGCATCAACAATACCGGTTCCGGTCCAGTTCCCGCCGGCAGGGCTGAAACTGAGGGTGACATCGGGATTAGTCTGACAGTAAGGTCCGGCGGGTGTCAGCGAAATAACAGGCAACACATCCACATGAATCATTGTGTTTTGGGTGTCGTTACATGCACCGTTTACCACCGTATAGGTGATGGTGTGATTTCCGGGTCCGGCAACGGCAGGATTGAAGGTGCCGTTAACGGGGTTGGTAATACCTGTACCCGACCATGTACCACCGGCTGATGCTCCGCTGAGATTTACCGGAGCTGCATTCTGACAGAAAGGTCCGGCAGGAGTAATAGCCGCACTTACGGCAGCATTAACATGGATAGTACGGGTTGCTGTACTGGTACAAACACCATTGGTAATATTATATGTGATAACATGATTTCCTGCACCGGCAATTGATGGTGAAAATTCACCCGTAGCAGCATTTACAATACCTGTACCACTCCAGGTACCTCCCGGATTGGTAGCGCTGAGGTTTACATTGGCGCCCGAAGTACAGAAAGGTCCGGCCGGTACAATTGAGGCCAGTGTGAAAACATCCACGTGAATGGTAATGTTATCGATGTCGCTGCAGCTGCCGTTGCTTACCTGATAAGTAATAACATGGTTTCCCGGACCAGCCACAGCGGGGTCGAATACACCCGTTGCTGTGTTAATAACTCCGGTTCCACTCCATGTTCCTCCCGCAGAGGCTGCGCTGAGCGAAACGGCAGCCTGATTCTGACAGAAGGGACCGGCAGCAATAATAGTTGCATCACTGGTGTTATCAACCTGAATTATTTCGGTATCTGAACTGATGCAGGCTCCATTGACAATGGTGTAAGTGATGGTGTGGCTGCCACCCCCTGCGATGGATGGGTTAAAAAGTCCGGTTACCGGATTGGTAATACCGGTTCCGCTCCAGGTGCCTCCCGGAGTTGCAGCGGAAAGGTTGAAGGGAGCATTCGAAATACATTGGGCTGCAACCGGAGCAATGGTCGCATCCAACAGGCAGTCTACATGAATGGTTTCAGTGTCGCTGTTTACACAGGCACCATTTGTACGGGTATAGGTAATTACATGGTCTCCGCATCCGGCCAGTGCAGGGTTAAAGACTCCGGCAGCCGATACCCCGGTTCCGGACCAAACCCCACCTGCTGTGGCTGCAGTAAGTGTAACACTACTTGCGTTCTGACAGAACGGACCCGCAGGTGTAATCGTTGGATTGGTGGTTGCATCCACATGCACTGTAATCTGACTTTGCACGTTGCATGCGCCGCTGATTACGGTATAGGTAAGCACATGATTTCCGGGACCAGCTGTTGCCGGGCTGAAAATACCGGCTGCTGCATCAACAATACCGGTTCCGGTCCAGTTCCCGCCGGCAGGGCTGAAACTGAGGGTGATATCGGGATTCGTCTGACAGTAAGGTCCGGCGGGTGTCAGCGAAATAACAGGCAACACATCCACATGAATTATTGAGTTTTGGGTGTCGTTACATGCACCGTTTACCACCGTATAGGTGATGGTGTGATTTCCGGGTCCGGCAACGGCAGGATTGAAGGTTCCGTTAACGGGGTTGGTAATACCTGTACCCGACCATGTACCACCGGCCGACGCTCCGCTGAGATTTACCGGAGCTGCATTCTGACAGAAAGGTCCGGCAGGAGTAATAGCCGCACTTACGGCAGCATCAACATGAATAGTAATTGTTGAAGAACTGGTGCATGTGCCGTTTACCAGTGAATAACTTATTATGTGATTTCCAGTGCCGGCAACCAATGGAGTGAATTCACCGGTAACACTGTTTGTTATACCTGTGCCACTCCAAGTACCTCCGGGAGTTAATGCGCTCAGCGATACAGCTGCATCATTGATACAGTAAGGGCCTGCTGGCGTGATGAATGGGTCGGGAACAGCATCAACATGAAGTATAATTGTGTCACTATCGTAACAAACACCTGAATAAACCTCATACACTATCTGGTGATTTCCGGCTCCTGATATTGCAGGACTGAATATGCCAAGATTGGGATCGGTAATACCGGTTCCATTCCAGACACCACCGGAGTCGGTTGCAGTCAGAGTAAGAGGAATGCTGTTTTCACAAACGGCTCCGGGGTTTGTAATGCTAGCATCCGCAAGACTATCAACCTGAATTATCAGCTGGGGTTCCGATAAACAGGTACCATCTGCCAAACTATACGTGATTGTGTGGTTTCCCTGTCCGGCAACCGTTGGGTCAAAAATACCGGTTGTTGAATTCGTAATTCCGACTCCTGACCAGGTGCCTCCCGATAGATTTGCAAGCAGCATTTCGGCAGGCTGACTAATGCAATAAGGGCCGGCCGGGGTAAGCGATACCTGAGGAACTGAATCAATGTGAATTAAAATACTATCAGCATCAAAACAAGATACATTGCCAACGTTATAAACAATCCAATGGCTTCCGGCTCCGGCAGCCGCTGGTGAAAAATTACCGGAGACTGCATTGGTAATACCGGTTCCGCTCCATGTACCTCCCGAAGTCACAGCCTGAAGTAAAATGTCAGACTCATTCTGACACATGTCTGCAACTGGAGTAATAGTAGCATCAACGATTACATAAACGCTAACCACTATTGAATCAATGTCGGTACAAATACCGCTGGTTATGGTATAATATACCCAGTGACTGCCCACACCTGCTGTAGCCGGGTCGAACATTCCGGTTGAAGCATTGGTAATGCCCGAACCCGACCAAGTTCCACCTGGATTGGTTGCAAGAATTTGTTCCGGTGGGTCTGACAAACAAAATGGACCCGGATTAACGATTGTTGCATCGATGGCTGGGTCAACATGAATGCTTACATTGGAAGAATCACTGCAAAAGCCATTCGTTAATATGTATTCGATATTGTGATCGCCAACTCCTGCAATAGCAGGGTTAAACCATCCCAATGCATTGTTGGTAATACCATTGCCCGACCATTGGCCTCCGGTTTGCACCGGAACAAAAATCTGCACGGCATCGCTGGTACAAAATGGTCCTGTGGTCAGAATGCCTGCATCAGGAATAGTATCAACAGTTACGTTTACCCAGGCAGTGTCGTAACAATTATTGGCACCGGCAACGACCATATATACACCACTTTGTGATGCAACAGCATGTAAAATCATGGGATTCTGGTCGCTGGAATAATATCCCGACGGTCCAAACCACTCGTAACTGCTTCCTCCGTTAGCAAAAAGAAACAGTGTATCTCCCTCGCAGGTACCCGCACTTGCCGGAGCAGTGACTACGGGTACGGGGTAAACATTAATTGTAGCACTTGCTGTGCCACGGCACGAATTGCCGTCAACTACAGTAAGATAATACATTCCCGAATGTATTAAATCAGCCGGTGAAATTACGGGTGCAGGACTCAGGCTGTTAAAACCGGCAGGTCCGGTCCAGATATACTCACTGTATGAACCAGTGCTCAGGTTGATAACATCACCAATACAATACGATAAAGGTGGATTTATTACAGGAACCGGATTTGGATTTACAACAACTGCAGTACTGGTAATACCTTTGCAACCATACGAATCGGTAACAGTTACAAAATAGTTGCCACTGTTTATCAGTTGGGCATTTGTTACAATAGGATTTTGCTGTGTACTTATAAAGGCATTGGGGCCTTTCCATCTGAAAAAACTGGCATTGGTCACATGCAGTTCAATGTCATCGCCAGGGCAGTAGGGACCTGTATTGGTTGCAATTGGCACCGGGTTCTCAATAACATCGATAAATGTCGAGATGGTTTTTGTCCCACATGGGTAATCAATAATCACCGAAATGGTAGTATCGTGATCGGGTACGAATTGTATTTGTCTTACATTATGATGCCCGGTATTCCAGGCAATCAGCGAAGTGTCGGGTTCAACCGAATAATTAAGGGTAATCTTTGCAGTGTCGCCACGGCAAACGGGGCTATTGGTAGTGAACGACGGGGTAAATTCAATCTGGTCGTCGATGCGGATTGAATCAGTGCTTATTTGTACACTGCATGGACATCCGTTGTAAATTGAAATTACAATATACTCATTGTCGTCAGGGAAAAAATCGGCGATGGCATCGTAATCAATGCTGATATATTCCTGCCCGGCCGGTATTACGTAATGCGTGTTGATGAAAGTATAATCCGAATTCATAGTAGCTGAACCCGCGATGGTTATATCTACGTCCATCGATTCAGCAATATTCAAATTATCCGATCGGGAGAATACAAGTTGATTTGTGCAGTTTTCGTGTATGGAATTCAGATAACCCCACGCATTGAAATTTTTCATAACCACACTGGTCCCCGAAACAAAACTTCCTGCTTTGAGAAAAACTCCTGAATCGTAGATTCGGTCGCTTACATCGGCCACCGCCAGTTTCATGTGATAAGTCTGACATGGTGTTACATCAAGCTGTGCAGTAAGAGTAACCGTAAAACCATCGAACTCAAGATATAACCCACCATTGTTGTTCAGGTAATAGGTGCTGTTTATGTTCTGATTTACATTGTTGATGCTTACGGGTGTTGATGTACCCGGAATAAGAGCAATATTCAGATTGTCATAGTTTTCGGGTCCCCCGGTTACAAAAAATGCAAAGACATCGTTGAAATTTGACCCTACGTATTCTTCATATTCCTCTGAGCCAAATACATACTGAAATTCAACATGATCGGTTGCCGGAATAAAATCGAATTCCAGTACTGCTGCGTCACGTGTTTGCCCGCCGATTACCTGATTCAGGTCGTTATCACCCGGTGTATTCATTGTTCCGCTGGTGTTTGTGCTGACATTTGGTCCATCCATGTCATGTGCATTTCCTGAAGTCAGAATAATTCCTTCGTCAAAATCCAGTCCCGGAATTCCCGACGAAAAGTATGCAATACTGTTTGGGTTCCCGGTAAACTGAACATTCAGTGCCTCAACACAACCCGTTGTTAAAATCTCAGTAACCAATTCTTCAGGAGTAAAAGATGTTGTATTAATTACAGGAGGTGTGCCACCCCCTTTTTTTGCCTGGGGTGTTTCGGTCGAGAACTCCAAAATGCCATTAGTTGGTTTGTCGGGTAACCAGATTCGAACTATTGCCGTTTCTCCGGAATCAAACGCTCCGGCCGGAACATGCAAAACCAATTCTTTACTTTTATCCTGCGATACCGTAATTTCGCTCAATCCAAATGGACTTTGTCTGTACAATGCTGCTCCGGAATAGGTGATATCTTTGAAATGAAGTGCAATGTCAAATTTTTCGCCGTTGGTTACTGTGAACGAAAAATAGTAGCTGCCATCCGGGTAATTTCTCGAAAGATAGGGCGGGGCGAAATCTGTAAATAATCCATCTTCGTAAATTAATACTGCATGCTGTGCTGAGTGATTCAAAACCACCGGGCTACGGTAATCTCTGCTGAGCATTATTTGCGCTTTTCCCTCAATGATACATAGAAATAACAATGAGAAAAATATGATAATCTTGAATTTCATTTTTTATGTAATAACAGGAGTAAGACGTAAGAATTTGGTTGCCGTTGTATTTGAATGCATTTTGAACGGATTATTTTTTTATGATTCTATGATTTGAAATGTTTTTGGATGAAAACATACGTACAACGTACATCCCTGCAGGCAATCCCGACAGGTTGAATTGTACCTGGTCGGGTACAATGTCGCAATCAAAACTTTTGGTTTCAATAGTTTCGCCCAGGGTGTTGATTAACTCAAAATAATGGAATTCACCAGTGCTGCAACCGTCAATATTTACAATGCCCGATGTCGGATTTGGATAAATGATATAACCTGCATCGTTTTTTAATTCGCTTGCCGAATTAACCAGGTACACATATACCGAGTCGGTAACCGGACAGGCTTCGGTGGTTGTCGTGCAACGATACCAGCCATCGTGAACCACATCAATCGAATTCGAGGTAGAGATTCCATTCTGCCAGTAATATGTATAAGGCAGGCTGACATCAGGTTCAAATTCGAGCCACGCAGCTACTATTGCCGGATATTCCGAAACAGTCAGACTGTCGTTTTCTTCGTTCCAGAAAACCATGTGCTGCGCGATACCGAAAATGCATTTCTCGATAGTATCGTTCATTGCCACAATATCGGACGGTGCCCTCAGTATGATGAATACGCAGTTTTCACCCCACTGATCAAAATAGACTGATCCAGTCGAAGTTCCGCTCAGGTCGCTTCCCGGGTCTAGGTTATTGCTTAATATAATGTCTTCTTCAAGAAGCGTATTCCCCATTGCATCTTCAACAGCCAGAATAATGTTACTGCCGGCAGGAATGGTGTTTTCGCCTGTATTTACCAGCATGTAATCAACGAAGTAGTTATGTAATTGATTTTCACAAACATATTCGGTGTTCGAGGCTGAAATGTTTGATATATCGGTAAGATTCTTGAAATCGATAGAAATTCCCGATTGGCTGAAGTTTACCACCAAATGAGCATCGTTACCTTGAAATGCTGCATCCAAAAATTCAATGCCAATATTATTAACATCGTCAATATTGGCGTGTGCTGTTGCATTCCCTGTAAAACTCAGGATTGCGGTTGTATTTCCGGTAACCTCAATTTGCGCCGAAAGACCTTCAGGAACATTGGTTGCGGTAAAATCGATTCCTTCGGTTAGCAAACCTGTTGACATAAAGTTGTCGTTGAACAGACTCAGTGCAATCGTGTTGTTCACACTTCCATTGTTTTGTGGACTCTCGATTAAACTCAGTGAGCTCCATTGCATGTATTTTTGTTCATAAAACAACATCTCGAAATACTGCAGGCTTCCATTAAAAGCGGGATTATCATCACAGATTTGCAATGTCCAGTTACCATTTATACTACCGCCGTTGTGAAAATCTGCAAAACTTCCTTCCGGAATAAAGCTTCCTGTAAACGGGGCTGTACCGCTAACGATTGAACCGTTTGCACCATCCATCCTAAGGCTGGTATACTGATTACAACTGCCGTTGTTTACTCCGAAGTTATCGCCGCTTCCCCCAACATCGCTCAGCAATAAAACTGTTGTGCCATCGGGTGATGTCAGGCTTATGTCGATATCTCCATCGAAGGGATGTTCAATAATGAAACGGATTTCTTCCAGTAGTATGTCCATACCCAGTACCGTATTGTCACTTTCATTAATATTGATGCTTAAATTTATGCAGTGATTGTCGGGAATATTAATCGCAGCATTACATGAAACAGGATTGTTGAGGTCCATGGCAGTGGTGGTAAAGCTGTAAGGCCCTGTCCAAACACTGAACTGACTACCGCAATCGGTCCGCAGGTATACCTCGTAGGTCTGTTGCGATGCCAGACCTCCCAGTGAATAATTTTCAGCGCTTATAGCATCGATAAATGTACCGGTCTCGGGGGTGATACCTGCAAGACCATAGCTAATCTGAAAAATACTTCCCGGAACACTATGATTCCAGCTTAAATCAACCGATTGAGAACTTAAGCCTGATAAACTCATGTTGAACGGGGGCAAACACTCCGGTTCTGTGCAGGTAGCTGTGAAACTCAACAATTGGGTAATCCCGGTTCCTTCTTCCAGTGAATAAGGTTCCAGTTGGTACACTTCATTCCCGAAAGGATCGTCGAGGGTTAAGCCAATCTCACTCACAAATGCCGAAGGATGAAGAACCAGCGAAATCGATTCACCGTCGCACAGATATAAGGCCTGTGTCAATGTCTGACCATTATTGAGTTTCAGTTGACCTGTCTCAGAGCCGTTCTGCAATACACTGATATAGCTGTCGCCCCAACCATCGCCCCAGGCATCTTCGAGCGTAACCTGATAGTCGCATCCGTTGTCGCATGGTAAAGTAACAAATGACTTCAATATTGACCATGGCGCCAGACCAAAAGGACTCCCGCAATCTGCCTGAATGCGGAATTCATACGAAGTATTTGCAATAAGCCCTGAAATTTCGTATTCGCTGGTCGTGATATTTTGCACCAGAGTCCCGGTACCGGGAATGAAGCCTTGTTGACCATACTCAAGATTCCATGATGTTTCGGAACCCGATGGATTCCAATTGATAAATGCGGTACCCGATGAAACACTTTCAACCGTCATGCCGGTTATGGGACTGCACCCGTATGGAGTAGAAAATGTAACAGGTCCTGTCCACACACTGTTTTCGGCACCGCAAACAGCCCTGACGTAAACATCGTATTGCGTGTTGGGCGTTAGGTTGTTGAGGATATTTACAGCGAACGACGAGGTAATCAGTGTGCCTTCCCCATGCTGAAAACCGGCCGGTCCATATTCGATTTGCCATGAGGATTCTGTTCCACCGGCAATCCAGTTCAGGTGGGCAGATACGGCTGTAATGTTACTTACATAGAGATTTTCGGGCTGGGGGCATGTGGGAGGTATCCTTATCTGCAATTGATCAACGTACAGATAGTACTGAAAAACAGTTCGGTAATTGATAGCAACATACTTCACATTGGCAGGCAGGGTTTGCGTATACAGTTTCCACTCAGCGCTGGCATTCGAAATTTCGGAAGACCAGTTGAAGTCAGTTGTCAGGTTGTTTCCCGAAGTGCTGTATCCAACCCTGAATATTTCGCTGCCTGAGTTGTAACGACGGTACCAAAAGCGGAATTCACGCGTCCCGGTGTATGCCGCAATTTGGGGTGAAACAAGGTATTGTCCGTAGGGTGGACCTGGAGAATAGGAGCTGAACCGGAACGATTTATTTCCCGAGAAGGCAAAACTCGATGAGTGGGTAACCAAATTTCCGGCAGGCGGACTGGCGTTTTGATATACTACAGACCAGCAAGCAGGCGGGGCCGTGGTGCTTTCAAAACTTTCGATAAAATTATTGCTGCTGATTGGGTTGCAGTCGGCTGTAAAGTTAACAGGTCCTGCCCAGCCACTCGAAGCCCCGGAGCAGACGGTTTTCACATAAGCCTGATAGCTGGTGCCTTCACTCAGCCCGAATATGGTATATGGGTTTGTTGTAATGTTGTCGATAAGAGTACCGCTACCCTGAGTAAACCCACTCAGTCCATACTCAATCTGCCACAGGTTGCCATTGGATGTCCAGCCCAGGTTAACCGACTCGGTTGAGGTACTGAATACCTGAAATCCTGTAGGAGTATTACAGGTAGGTGCGTTGTCAACCACAATCTGGTCGATTACCACACCAAAGCCATAGCCTGATTGGGCTTTGAACCCGATATAGTATTCCGACCCTGTATTGGGCAATTCAATGGTTCGCTGTGTCCAAGCAGTTACCGCGGTAGTGTACGAAGCGAGTAGAATCCATTCGCCGCTTGCGCTGGTCTTGTAATAAACCCATAGTTTGTCCTGATCGGTATCCCAGTTGTACTGAGCATGCCAAAACTTGAGGCGGGGATTCGAAACTGCCGAAAAATCAAACGCCGGACTTACCATAAAAGTTTCGTTTCCGTCGTAATTGGGACTCGAAAAAAGGGCATTCCCACTTCCCGAATAGGGTGCCGATGGGCTGCCCGAAAAGCCCCCGTAAGATACAACCCAATTTGCAGATCCCGAAATATATTCCTGAGACCAGGCTGTTGGAAAGCTACCCGAGTCGAACGATTCGGTATAAGGAAAAGTGGAAATTTGTGCTTGTGATAGCGTCGAAAGGCAGATGCCCGACAGTATGAGAAATACGATTTTTTTCATAATCAGATTCTAAAACATTCTAACGCAGACCACCTCCATTTGGCTGCATCAAAAAACCGTTAAAGTTAAATATTTTTTTAAAGCAATTCGCCGACTTTTTCAGGTGATTTTTCCTGATGGTAAACATCAATGGCGACTACAATGGCAAAGAATGCCCAAAATGGAGCCGAAGCCTTATCTGTATCCAGAAAATTATTCATCAAACCATGAATAAAGTAGGTTGTCATACCGCATATAATGCTGACAATGAGCGTTTTGGTTTTTGGGTCTTTGAGCTTGTAATAAAGTCGTATCGAAGTGAGGTAGAAAACAATTACAATCGCCAGCATCGAAAGCATTCCGAAAATGCCCGATTCCGATAGAGGCCCCAAATACTCACTATGCGCATTTCCCATGTCCCCGGCATTGGTACTGATTATGGTTTTTTCGTAGGAGAACTGATAGGGTGCATATTTAAACTGATAGGTTCCGGGCCCGAAGCCAAACAGTGGTTTTTCCTGAAACATGCGGATAGCACAGTTCCAGCGATTGATACGTTCCAGGTTACTGGCATCGGTGGCAACATTTGAAATTGATTTTACGTGTTCCTGTAAATTTGTTGATGAATCTTGTTTGTTCTGTTCCAGATTCATCATAATCTGACCCTGATACAGTATAAAAAGTGTTCCAACTATACCTGCACCAATAAACAGTGTGCGGATTTTTACTTTTAATTTCAATAAAACAAACAAACCCATCGCAGCAATAAGTCCAACCCAGGAAGCTCGAGTATAACTGAAAACAATCGCAACTACAAAAAGACCCAAAACGCCAAGACTGATTATTCTGGTTATTTTTCGACCCGTTTTGTCGAGAACCATTCCGGCAATTATCGGTATATACATGGCCAGCAATGCACCGTAGGATGTGTGGTCATTAAAAAAGGGTGTCATTACAAAATTCGAAGATTTTTGGTCGAAATAGTGGGGAGCGTGCCTGACTAATGTGTAAATGATTACAATAATAAATGGAACAATATAAAACCAAAACGATTTGTAAATATTGGGTTTATTTTTAAAAACCTGTGTGAGTAAAAAGTAAAACGGAATAATGAACCAGAGTTTTACCATTAAATATTTTAGCGACACCAGTGGCATACTGCTTGTAATGGTAGTAATGGCAATCCATCCCAGATAAAAATACAATACCTTGCTTACAGGATGTTTCAGTATGTTTTTATCGAAATCACGGTCACGGATTTGTTTCAGAATAAAAATCAGTAATATCAGAAAAAGCAATGGCTCTGTGGGAAGTGCCATGTCGAAATCAAGGCCGGGAAGAAACTCTTTTAACGGGACGGAGAGAGGGACCAACGCAAACGATAGAATTAACATTTTATCGAGCGCAAAGAGCGAAAATAGTAAAAACAGAAAAACAAGGGGAATAGCGCTAAAAAGGTAAGATTCTGTTAAATATACTATGAGCCCGTTTGCTGCAACAAACAGCAACGATAAAATATAAAATGCCGTTATCTTCTTTTTAGACAGCACTCTTCCGGCTTTTTTCCCTGCGGCTTTCGATGATTGAAATGGTCAGCACCGATGCAAACAATGCACCTAAAACCGAAAACAATACGATGAGCCACCTCACGGGATACGACTTTTTATCGGCTGGATAGGGATGGGTAATTACATGGGCGAATGTTACTTCTTTTGTAGCATGCATATAAGCTTCATCATATTCCTTTTTAAAACGATGTAAATCGTTGATAGCATACCATAAAGTCGAGTCGGTTTTTTGATATTCAGCCCCAAGTTGCTTCCAGTTATCCAGCACTTTTCTGGCTTCATCAAGGCTGCGACCTTCGCTTACCGCTTCAGAGTAGACTTTTACCTGTGTTTTGTAATCCAACAGGTTGTTTTTTTGCCGGTATTCGTTGATTGTACTGGTGAGGCTGTCGATTTCATGCTGCTTGCGGTTCATGCTGAGCTGTTTTAGCTGTAATATTTCAGCGGCTTTTCCACGTAAGAGCACGAGCATTTTTTGCGTATAAAAAGAAAGAATCGAATCAACCATGTCGGAGGCCATCTGAGGATCGATGTCGGTCACCGTAATTTCGATGGCTTCATTTGGGGTTTTCTGAAATGTTACATTGCTCTCAAACTCATTGTTCATCAATGTCTTAAAGTGCGGATGTTTTGGGTCGATACCATAGTGCTCTGCCAGGTTGAAAGCATCAAAAAGTCTGAAACGGATATCTCTTGACTGTATAATTTCGAGCATCTGTTCGGTCTCTGATTCTTCCGAAAAAGTTGAAATATTGGCTGGGTATACAACGGCCACTGATTTGTACTTTGGTTTAATGATAAGCGGCGATGAAATAAACGTGCCGATGGCAGCCGCAGCAATGGCAACTATTAGTAGATGCCATTTCCATTTAAGCGACAGTTCGAAAAGTTTTTGAGTTCTGAAATACTGTTCCATAACATTATAGTTTATTTCGTAGTTTCCTGTTTTAGACAACACTTTCAAAGCCAGTTCCCGGATGCTCCGGGCTTGGCTTTTTTTTTTACTTTCACCATCAGTCAGCAGCAAGACAATTAACCCAAAAAGGAATGCTGACAGAGTACTAACCAAAACAATAAGCCATCGTATCGGATAGGCTTTCTTTTCGGGAATTTCGCCTTTACTGACAACATATTTATGTGGCAGATCCTGCTCAAGGTCTATTTTGGCTTCGGCATATTTGGCTTCTATTTTGGAAAGTTTCTTTACTTCTTCCTGTAACTGGTCACGAAGTTTGGTGTATTGACTACCATAGGTCGCAAGAACTTCAAGGCGCTTCTCGATTTCAGCTACCCCACGCATGTTGCCTTGTGCAAGGGCAACCGCAAGCTGATCATTATACACTTCACTCTGCGATTCAAATTCAAAAATTCCCAGTTTATGAATTTTTTGCAGCGTGTCCTGTATCCCCTGAATTCTATTTTTCAGATTATTGTATTCGTTTTCAACGAGCAGAAATGCTTTCAATGCTCGTTCCCGCTGCATGTTGTTTACCGTGCTGTCGTATAATGCGGCTATATCGTTGGCAATTGATGCAGCAATTACCGGATTACGGTCGTAAACATCAATCTTCACCGACATGTATTCGGTGCGCGTAACTTTTACATTTTTCTGATAATGCCGGTGTAGCGATGTAATGGGATAATCTCCGGTTTTGTCAATGTCGTAATGCTTGAATAAATCGTATTTCTCGATTATTCTATCGCGAATGGCCGACGATTGCAGAATCTGCATCATTTGCTCCACTTGCTCCTGCTCCCCAAATTTTAATAACTCTTTTTCGGCAAAGCTTTCCGACAACAGGCTCTGAGAAATCGAACCCGGTGAGGCCGGATAAAGAATAACTGTCGATTTATACTCAACAGGGATTAAATAACTGATTATAAGTGAAACCACTAAAGCAGCCAGCGAAACATACAGCAAAGGCAATTGTTTTTTAACAATAAACCTGAAAAGATTGTCCGTATCGAAACTGAATTGCTTTTCTTTATCGCTCATCTCAACATTCGGTACTTAATTTTGAATTGGGCAAAGTTATAAAAATAAAATTTGCCACAAAATGTAATTTCATTATTCAGTTCTTCGTTTTCGAAAGCTTACGAAGCAGACATCACAACGATGCATAACATTTTTAGCATTTGAAGTTTATGTTGTATCTTTGCAAAAAAATAGCATTAAGCAATGAGTAATTACTTCGAAGAACCCATTTGTAAAAATTGTATTGGAACCAGTCGAAATATTTTCAGAAAACTGAACCCCGAGGAGTTGGATTATGTGAATGCCCGTAAAACCTGTTCATCCTACCGTAAATCTTCTGTCATTTACAAAGAGGGACAACGAATCAGCGGGATATATTGCATTAACTCCGGTGTTGTTAAAATCTATAAAACTGGAGTGGCTGGCAAAGAACAGATTATTAAGTTTGCAAAGCCGGGCGATGTTTTTGGCTACCGGTCAATAATGAACGGCGAGCCGGCTTGCACCAGTGCAAAGGTACATGATGATGCGGTTGTTTGCCATGTTATTGCCTCCGATTTGTACGCATTACTCCGTAAAAATAACGAGTTTGCCATCGATATGCTTCAGTTGGCGTGTGCAGAATTGGGCGAGGCCAATAACTTTATAACCGATATGGCACAGAAAAGTGTTAGGGAGCGGCTTGCCGAAATTCTTATTTTTATTAAAGATGAGTTTGGTACAGACGCCGAGAATGTCCTTAAGATAACGCTGACACGGGAAGAGTTGGCGAACCTGATTGGTACCGCTACTGAATCGGTAATCAGACTACTCTCTGAATTTAAGTCCGAAAACATTATTGAACTTCGTGGCAGACGCATTAAAATTGTTGATGAGGGCAAATTGCGTAAAATGGGCAACATGTAGGTTGATGCCCGGTTTCAAATGTCGTATGCAAAATCAATAGAGAAAATAATTGGCAGAGGATATGCTCCCGATTCCGAAGAAGCACTGAGATTGTATCAGGAAACCCCCTTGCCATTGCTGATGCATGTTGCCGATTCAATCAGGCAGCAGTTGCATCCCGGTAAGAATGTAAGCTGGATGGTCGATATGAATGTAAACATTACTAATGTTTGCGTGGTGCATTGTAAATTTTGTAATTTTTGTACCGGCATCAATAGTATGGATGCCTACGTTCTTTCGGACGAAGAATACCTCAGAAAACTGGAGAAACTTTTTGCGGCCGGAGGAAATCAGTTGTTAATTCAGGGAGGATTGCACCCCAATCTTCATCTCGATTTTTATACTTCGTTGTTTACGAGGCTTAAAAAACGGTTTCCGGAATTGAAACTACATGCACTCGGGCCACCCGAAATTGTACATCTGTCACGACTCGGAAAATTGAGCTTCCGCGAAACGCTGGTTGCTTTAATGCAATCCGGACTGGATTCTTTACCCGGTGCAGGCGCCGAAATACTGAGTAACAGGGTGCGAAAATTGATAAGTCCGGCAAAATGCTCGGCTGAGGAATGGCTGGCTGTGATGTCAGAGGCACATCAACTTGGACTCAGCACATCGGCAACCATGATGTTTGGTCATTTGGAAAGTATAGAAGAGCGAATTCAGCATTTAATTATGCTTCGCGATTTGCAATCGAAAAAGCCTGAAGGGGCTGCCGGCTTTTTGGCTTTTATCCCCTGGCCTTTTGCAATGACCAATACCCGTTTGCTGCGCGAGCATCCGTCTATTCAGCCGGTAAATGCTTCCGAGTACCTTCGTATGATAGCCATCAGCCGCATTGTTTTGACCAATATCCCCCATATTCAGGCATCATGGCTTACGGTGGGGCCCGAAACAGCAGCTCTTAGTCTGCGGGGCGGTGCCGACGATCTTGGGTCGGTAATGATTGAAGAGAATGTGGTTTCGGCAGCTGGTGTGCAATATACGCTGGATGCTTCAGCTATGAAAAAACTGATTGAGTCGAATGGTTTTGTGCCCCTGCTTCGCAATCAGCATTATCATTACCTCTAAAATCCGGGTTTTCTGACAGCATGATATATTTTTCGAAACATTTTTTGAATATTTGTTGAAATTTCCTGATATGCTGATTAATGGTGCTGAACTTTGGAAGGAATATGAACTGATCGATACGGGTAACTTCCGTAAACTCGAGCGTTTTGGTTCCGCAATAGTATCCCGTCCTGAACCTCAGGCGTGGTGGAATACCGCTTTACCCGAAAAAGAATGGGACAAATTGAGTCATGCCGTTTTTACCCGTGCCATCAGTAACGACGATTTGGGTCAGGGCGAAAAAGGAAACTGGAAGCTGATGAAAACCATGCCTGCTGATTGGAAAGTTTGTTTCACCCTGAACAACAAAAAGTTGTCGTTTCAGTTGGGAATGAGTGCTTTTAAGCATGTGGGCTTATTCCCCGAACAGGCTGCAAACTGGACGTATATCTACAATTCGGTATCAGCAATCCCTAAGCCATGCCGTGTGTTGAACCTGTTTGCATATACCGGCGGAGCGTCGCTGGTGGCAAGGGCTGCCGGAGCCGAGGTGTATCATGTCGATTCGGTAAAGCAGGTAGTAACATGGGCAAACCAAAACATGCTTGCATCCGGTTTAACCGATATTCACTGGGTTGTGGAAGATGCAACGAAGTTTGTTAAGCGCGAAGCTACCCGCGGAAGCCGGTATCAGGGCATTATACTCGACCCACCGGTGTATGGCCGTGGACCTGCCGGTGAAAAATGGACTCTTGCTCAACATCTCAATCCCTTGCTTGAATTATGCAGGAAACTTCTCGATTCCAATAACTCATTTATACTGCTCAACACCTATTCGCTGGGTATTTCGCCATTAATTACCGATAATTTAATCCGGTATCATTTTCCAGCTGCAAATCCCGAAAGTGGCGAAATCTATATCGCCGATGCAGCGGGAAGAAAATTGCCGCTGGGCGCCGTTACCCGGTTCAGAATTTAATCGACAGGTAATAATTATTGCAATAAGGTCTTGAAACATTTTTTTACCTCGACAATACTGTATATTTTTATCACAGTAAAAAATTCATTTGCATGAGCACAATTATTGCCCCCTCGATGCTATCGGCAAACTTTCTGAACCTATCAGCAGACATTGATATGATTAACCGTAGCGAAGCCGATTGGTTTCACCTCGATATAATGGATGGTGTGTTCGTGCCGAATATTTCGTTTGGACTTCCGGTGGTAAAGGCCATTAAAAAAGATGCGCATAAACCCCTCGATGTACACCTGATGATTGTGTCGCCCGAAAAATATATTCAGGCTTTTCGCGACGCAGGTGCCGATATTCTAACGGTTCATGTGGAAGCCTGCACACACCTGCACCGCACCGTTCAGGAAATTAAAAATGCAGGCATGAAGGCTGGCATTTCATTAAATCCACATACTCCGGTGCAGATGCTCGAAAATGTGATTGCCGATATCGACCTGGTGCTGGTGATGTCGGTGAATCCCGGCTTTGGCGGGCAAAGTTTTATTCAGTCGACCTACCGCAAGCTGGAATTGTTAGCGGAGTTAAAGCAATTCGACAATCCTGATTTAATTATTGAAGTGGATGGCGGAGTTACCCTCGAAAATTCTCCCGAACTGGTGAAAGCCGGAGTAAATGCACTGGTGGCAGGTAATACAGTGTTCGCATCGAAAAATCCTGTCGAAACCATTCGGCAATTGAAGCTTGTGGGATAATTTTTGGGGTAATGCAAGCAATAAAAGATAACAATTATCTGGACTTCAGAATGCAGGTGACAGAATACAGAAGGGGCATTCTTTTACAATTGTCAGCCTAAGTAGCGCAGCGGTAATAGAATTTGTCACTCTGACTAGCGAAACGTAGTGAAATGCTCATCGAAGGGTGAATCCGAAGACGTTTTCTCTCTAAACCCCTGTCTATGCTTCGATTAGCCTTCCGCTACGCTCCAGTACTCAGCATGACAGGGGCTTTATCAATCAGGTAACATTCATCTCTGGCTGAAATTACTAGTTTCTAGGAGCAGCGGGTTTCTCTCTCCCAACGAAATACCACCTTCTGTATTCTGACTCCTGTATTCTACCTAACTACTTTCCATTCAGAAATTCCTCTAGATAAGCATACCTCTCGGTAAGTTTTCCATCGCTGCAAATGGTACCCCGCATAATGATTCCTTTATCATCGCCACGAACAATAGCCGGAATCACTTCCTCAATAAAGCGTGCCCCAAACTCACCCGAAGCATCGCGCGGCAATTCGCCGGGCAGGTTATCTACAGCCATTACAGTAACATTGTTTTTGTCGAAAGCATTACATTCTTTCTGAGTTATCGGATTGTAGCCGTAAAAAGGTTCCTTTATGCTTGATGAATGTAATGTGGAAGGTATCGGGTCGATCAGATCGCAGCTTACATCGGCAATCAGTTGAATGCGAAAGTCCGGAGCCTGATAGTCGGCAGGTTTTAAAAAAGCCGGTGAATTCTGATCCCAGAAATGGCAGGGAATCCAGATGTCGGTAACTTTCGAAAATGGGGTAAATGTTGATACAAACTCGTCAGGGTGTTTAAAGAAATACGGGAAATCTTTCCAGTCGCCGTCTTTGTGTTCCACATACTCATCAGCATCGATCTGACAAATTACAGGCTCGTTAAACTGTTGGGTAAGAAATTCTTTCGCTGTAACCATTTTTAATTTCAGCCCCGAAAGAGTCTCCATGGCACCCATTCCAACGCGACCTTTGCCTGTGATAAGAATTTTCAGGTTTTTCGCCAGTGTTACATGCTTGAGTTCTTCCATCATTTCGCTGCGGTCGAAGCACTCTACGGCACGCTTCAGTTGGTAGTCTCCGGTGCGCAATCCCCATCCCAGCATGGCATTATATGCGCCAACTATTCCGGCCCAGCGACCGAAGGCCACTACCCGGGTTCCATTTTCGTATGTCAGACACTCATGGTCGACCATGGTGATTTTTTTTGCAACCAGTGTTTGCAGCAATGGACGATTATAACTCTGTTTCTTATGGGTGTGAGAAAAAAAATGGTATTGCTTGTCGGGAATTAATTCGGGTATATGCACTTCTTTAACTCCCATCAGTACATCACAAACCGACATGTCGTCGGCCATGGTAATGCCCTTTTCGAGATATTCATTATCGGTAAAACAGCGAAGGGTGCTTTTTTGCACCACAAAATCCGCTTCAGGAAAATGCCTCATGGCTTCGAGAACATTATCAGGCGTCAATACTACCCTTCTGTCAGGCGGGGTCTTGGTTTCTTTAAGTATGCCGATGCGGATTTTTTTTGTCATAACCAAAATTTTTAAGTTCAGGGGGGTAAAAATACAATTTTTAGGTCGAAAACCTGCACAATTTGTGCAACATCAAAGATTTTCTTGCACTTTGCCTTCGTTTGTTGTATATTTGCAGCCTTGTTTGGGGCTGACATGGTATTGACAGCAGATGAGGTGATTGTGTAAGCATGCCGGGCTAGGTGGATTAACCCGTAAAACTGATCCGCGACCAAACAACTGGCGCAGATAACTTTGCTCTTGCAGCTTAATTTTACGACAGTAAAATGAGCCTAATTCCGACACAAGGTGTTGGAGCGGGACATCTCCCGGATGGACAGACCCGGTTCCGGTCCGATCAGGAGGTGGCAGCAATTCCGGGGTGGTTGTGGTAAGCTTCGTTACCACAGCGAGAAACAGAAGATACGGAGTTGTTTTGGATGCCTGTTTTCGCGACAATTCCCGACAATCAATAACAGGATAAGCATGTAGAAAGCCCTTTTGTCTCCTGTTTGGACGCGGGTTCGATCCCCGCCAGCTCCACGGAAAATGAAAGTAAATAACATTAAATGGCTCAATTTGAAAAGATTGAGCCATTTTTGTTTTCAAAAAGAATCATAATTATTCATAAAATATTATGATGTTTGGTGGTAATTTAGGTTACCATTAACAATTATTGAAATTGGTAACCGATTGTTGATAAATAGCTGATGTAAAGATAAATAGAATTTAAATTAAGTAGTTTACTTTTGTGTAATTAAACCAATTAATGTTATTAGGATACCAATAAGCGATGAAAGAAAGAAATACATTCTCGGTTTTGTTTTATCAAAGGGTTGATAAGACTGATAAAAGTGGTATGGCACCAATATTTATGCGTGTTACAGTAAATGGTTGTCGAGCTGAAATTGCTACCAACAAGAATTTTGATGTGAATCGTTGGAAGGATGGAAAACCTACTGATAATAAGATTGATGCCAAAGAATTGCTTAGAGACCTCGAAAGCATGAAAGAACGGATTAATCGCATCAGGCGAAATATGATTGACCATGATGAATTGCTCGATGTGAAAAAGATAAAAGAATATTATACAGGAAAATCTCGAAAATCAAAAACCGTTGTTGAAGTATTCAATTGGCACAATGCCTTAGTAAAAGAGTTGTTAGAAAAGCAATATAGTAAGGCAACCTATACAAGATATCAAACTACGCTTTCACACATTAAGGAATTCATGATGAATAATTATTCTGTAAATGATATGCGACTATCGGAGTTAGACTATGATTTCATTGCAAGTTTTGACCATTACTTGAAAGTAAAAAGAGGATGCAATCATAATTCAAGCATGAAATACATAAAAAATTTTCGCAAAGTAATAAATCTGGCCGTTAAACATGGATGGATTGACAAAGACCCATTTGCTCTTTTTAAATGTAATATTCTGCCGGTTGAAAGGTATTTCCTAACCTCAGAAGAGCTTAAACGAATTGAAGATAAGGAAATTGAAATCAAACGAATGGATCAGGTTCGCGATATTTTCGTTTTTTGTTGTTACACCGGTCTTTCTTATTGCGATGTAAATAAACTCACAAAGGAGCATATTGTCCTTGGCTTTGATGGATATAAATGGATTAACCAAAATCGTGAAAAATCCGATTCAAAAGCACAAATACCTCTGTTGCCCAAGGCTCTCGAAATCCTCGATAAGTATCAAAGTTTTTCTGGGGATAAAGTAAAATTGCTTCCGGTGATATCGAATTCAAATTATAATGTATATTTGAAAGAACTGGCTGCAATTTGCGAAATACAAAAAAACCTTACCAGCCATATTGCACGACACACCTTTGCAACAACAGTAACCCTGTCAAACGATGTACCCATAGAAACAGTGAGTAAAATGTTGGCACACAAGAGCCTTAGAACAACGCAGATTTATGCAAAAATTGTCGAGAAGAAAGTCAGCAACGATATGTTAAAATTGAGAAATCTGTTGCAATCAGGTTCAACACAGAATTCATAGTGTAATTATCCGTTTTGTTTTCCAATTTATAGAAATTGTGTGCTTAATTGGTTTATTAAGGTTTTGTCGCGATTTCCCACTTACTCAACAAATATTTGATTGCGTTTTTATAAATTTATGTTTAGATTTGAAACGTAAATAAACTCTAATACAAATGCCAACCTGCTTCCCGCAACGAACAAAAAATCATGTTGCAGATGAATTGTCGAATAGATTTTTTGCAAGCTCATTACCTGAAAATTGGGCTTCGCATGCTCCACCTAAAGATTATGGTGTTGATTTGATTGTTGATATATTTGATGGAGAACAAGCTACCGGCTTAGAGTTGTTAATTCAATTAAAATCAACCAAGTTATCGAACGATAAGACCTTTGAAACAGTTAGGTTAAAAACGACCACGTATAATTATCTCTGGAATAAGCTACAAGTCGTACTGATTGTAAAATTTGTTATTCCACAGAATGAGGCATATTGGATTTTACTTAAAGATGTCCCTATCCCAAATCAGAGTAATAAATCGTTCAGTATTCGAATTCCAAAAGCAAACAGATTGTCATCAATTGATTGGAATTTTGTTAAATCTTATGTTGAGGATGTTACACAACGAAAATTGACTGCACAAAGAGAGAGACACTAACACTAACGAACAATGATTTAATATTTTATGGAAATAACTAAATTAAAATCGTTTATTCAGTCTGCCAATATTAATTTTTTAATTGGAGCTGGACTTTCAAAACCCTATCTATCTATATAATACTCCCCGAAATTTGGACCACTGGTTAAGTTGAATAAAAACGATTAAATTTACCAGTATTATGAAAAAAAGCAGAAGGAAGTTTAGTGCAAGTTTCAAGGCACAGGTAGCCATTGCAGCACTCCAAGAGCGAGA